>NZ_JASUAZ010000001.1:0-352671 GCF_030283135.1 Mixta mediterraneensis
GCTAATGAGATAACGCGCATTGAGTGAGCTTCAACGCGCGTTAACTTTTGCTTTAATGCGCTAACGCAGGCGGTAAAAGCCTGCGAGCGCTACGTCTGTTGCGGCAAATTTATACCAGGCTCTCCGTCAGCACCCAAACGCTGACGCGCCCCCCTGAACAGAGAAATACCGCGTTACCTTCCTTATCGGCGCTAATCGTCTCTTCGCGATGCCCTAAATAGTCCCGCCACGACTTGCCTGCATAGCCTGCGCCCATTGCCACGGTTTTCTCACCGTCATCACCATTCGACATAATCACTACGCAACCGGGATGATCCTCGGTGCCGCTGCGGCTGAACGCCACGCAGTTTGGATGATCAAAATAGTCCGTCTGGACGCCCCAACCATAAAGCTGGCGCGCGCGGATCAGGCCTTCCAGTTCCGGGATAATCGGCATATCGATGTGATGCAGTTCACCGTCGCTGCCTTCATCTTCGTAGCTGGCACCAAACAGGTCGGGATAAAACACGGTCGGTACGCCTTGCTCACGCAGCAGAATCAGCGCGTAGGCCAGCGGTTTAAACCATGGCTCAACTGGTGCTTCCAGCGATTGCAGCGGCTGGGTATCGTGATTCGCGACGATGGTCACGGCATGCCATGGATCGACAGCCACCAGCGAATCAGCAAAGATCTGGCTGAGATCGTATTCACTGCCTTGCTGTGAGGCTTGATGAAAATTCATGTGCAAAGGCGCATCAAACAGCATGGTTTTGCCTTCAACCTGCTGCACGTATTGCTGCAATTTATCGGCTTCATGCGCCCAGTATTCGGCGACGATAAACATCGGCTGTTTAGCGACTTCCTGAATATGCTCAATCCACGCCTTATAAAACCACGCCGGAATATGCTTCACTGCATCAAGACGGAAACCGGTGCACGGTAGCTGTTCCATCATCCAGCGCGCCCAATACTTTAACTCTTCGCTGACCGCCTTGTTGCGAAAGTCGATATTGGCGCCCATCAGATAATCGAAATTGCCCAGCTCATCATCAACCTGATCGTTCCAGCCTTCGGCGGTGTAATCGTTGATGATTTTGAACACGCCGTTTTCGTCCGGGTTCTCAATGTGATCGACGCCGCTAAAACATTTGTAAACCCAGACGAAGGTCGAATACTTGCCAGCGCGTAGCGGAAAACTGAAGCGCGTCCAGGCTTCACACGCTATCGCTTCATTATCAATTTCGTCACGGTTATTGGGATTAACGCGATTGACTCGGATTTTTTCTTTTTCATCAGCGCCCATTTTGTGATTGAGCACTACGTCCATTAACACCCCGATGTTATGGTTGCGCAGCGTATCAACCGCGGCCAACAATTGCTGCTTATCACCGTATTTGGTGGCTACACTGCCCTTTTGATCAAACTCACCCAGATCGAACAGGTCATAACTGTCGTAACCTGCCGAATAACCGCCGGATTCGCCTTTATAGCTGGGTGGCAACCACACCATCGTAATGCCGATTTCATTCAGCCAGGCCGCTTTTTCGGCGACTTCCGGCCACAGTTTTCCGCCATCCGGATAATACCAATGGAAAAATTGCAACAACGTCGGGTTTTGCATCTGCTGCACTCCAGGAGGGATGATAAAAACCAAGTATGGAGTAAGCGGGAGAAAAGGCGTGTCGCGCAGAAAAATATATCTGTGCGACACGATTACGGCAGGTTACGGTTGGATCTCGTGTGGCACCATGACAATGCCTCCTTGCTTGCCATAGGCGGAAAGCACCGATTTCTGGCGTGATGACTGGCCAACCAGTGAAGCCAGCTCTTCCATGCGCATCTGCAACAGACGTTTCACCTCACTTTCGTTATCCAGAATATGACGTAGCACCGGACGCAACTGCTCCTGTGCCTGGGCAGAAGGCGCGGCTTCTTCTGTCGATTGCACTAGCTTTTGCACCGCGCTGACGTAATCCATTTCTGTGGCAATCAAGGCTTCCCATTCGCCATTGGTAGCGAGACGCAACATCCCCTGGCTCAGGCTGAGTAACTGTTGATAAGTGGTAATCAGATGCGGTGCATTAGTCATTAAACGGCGTCCTGAATCAGAGTTTGAGGTTGTGCAACTTCTTTCCAGGCATCCGCAATGTTGCGCAGCAGGCCTTCGACTTCTTCAATCGCGGCAACATCGTTGTGCAGGGTGGCTTTCAACAGGCGACGAGTCATATAGCTATACAGGCCGACAAGGTTATCGGCCAGTTCATAACCGCTATTCTCATCAAGGCCCTGTTTCAATCCCCCTTCAATGATGTTAATCGCTTTGGAAATCGCATTGCCTTTGCCTTCGGTATTGCCGTCCTGCATAAACAGACGCGCGCGAATCAGTGCGCTGATTGCGCCGTCGAACAGCATGGTCACCAGCTGCTTTTGACTGGCACTCAATACGGCGCTTTCGACGCCAATTTTTGCATAGGCTTGTGTGCCTGTTGCACTGTACATGGTCACTCCTTAATTACGAGCTGCTTGACGTTTCGAACTGCTGCGTCAGGTAACTACTGGTGCTGTTGAGCGAGCTCATTAATACGTCGAGCTGGGTGAATTGTGCTTTATAACGCGCCACCAGGTTATCGATGCGCGTACTTGTAGCGTTGTACTGATCGGTCAGGTTGTTCAGCGTTTTACTCACGCCGTCCGTTGCAGCCTGGATAATACCGGTCGATGACAGCCAGCCGGTCAGGTTGGTCGCGATAGTGGTGGTGATTCCCGTCGTTTTGCCGTCGCCGACGATCATCTCTTTCACGCCATCAGCATCAGCGCTGAGCGTGGTATCCAGCTTGTCGGAATCGACTTCCAGCGAGCCCGTAGAGGGGTCGGTGGTGATACCAATTTGCGCCAGGGTTTTATAAGTCGATGAGCTTTGTGCGTTGGTCAGCATGCTCTTCAACTGGGTCTGAATGGTGCGCAGGGTACTGTCGCCAAGCAGTGCGCCGTTGCTGGTATCCTGAGCGTCGGCGCCCACATCAACGGCAGTGTATTTAGTCAGGGTATTGAACTGATCCAGCAGGGTGTTATAGGCGTCTACCCATGTAGTAATGGCGTTTTTCGCTTTTGACGTATCGCTGGCGATGGTCAGCGTCTGGTTGCCGCTGGTGACGTCTTTCAGATTTAAGGTAATGCCTTCCAGCGCATCGCTAATGGTATTGCTGCTGCTGGTTATCTCAACGTTGTTTACGGTCAGTTTTGCATCCTGGGCCTCAACGCTGATCTCCATCGGATTTTTACTGTCAGCATCCGTAGCCGTGTTGCTTTTATCGAAGCCAACGATGTCCTGCAGCGCGCTGTCGCCGGTTACGGTAATGGAGGAAACCGCATTTTCCGTACCAGTTTGGCTGGCGGTGAGCGACAGACGATATTGACCATCGGCTACCTTGATAATACTGGCGCTGACGCCTGCGCCGGCGCTGTTAATTGCGTCGCGCATGCCGGTCAGCGAGGTTTGATCGCTGGTCAGGCTGATGTCTTTACTGGTGCCATCTTCCAGCTTAATGGTTAGGGTGCGGCTGGTATCCGAGCTGCCCAACGCGGTGTCTTTGCTGGTCTGAACCGCAGAGGTCAGCGTTTGTGCCTGTGCCAGTTTTTCAATGCTGACGGTGTATTTTCCCGCCACGGTGCTGCCTGACGTGGTTGCACTAAAGGCTGTCGAACTGCTGGTTGCCGTGGTTGCGGTAAACAGGTCAGCATTATTCAGCGCGGTGTTTGCCGTCTGAAAAGTGGTTAACGCGCTTTTCAGCGTACCGTAAGCACTTAATTTAGCCGTATAGGCCGACTGTTGAGTAGAGATAGGCGTTAGGGACGCCTTCTCAGCAGTGGTCAGACTATCCAAAATGGTGCTTAAGTCGAGGCCTGAACCGATACCCAGAGTAGAGATACTTGCCATGTTATTTCCTTTTATATGGTCGACACGGAGTTTGAACACCAGAGTTATCGGCCTTTATTGGATAAAGTTTAAATTTATTTGCTCACCGGTAATAACGCGAATAGGACCCAGAGAGAAGGGTATTTCAGACGCTAGAAAAAGCATTAACCTTCTCTGAAGAAGTTGAGGAGCGGGCGGTAAACACCGTCGCGTGACGGGCAGAAGCAAAAAATTTTGCCGGGAGCTGAAAAATCCCGAAAATTATTTACGGGCAGACACTAACAAACCTGACGGCGCTAAAGCCGGTAAATTAAGGCATGTGTTTTTCGTATCATCTACAGCATATCCGTGAACGGCCTGTTCAGTCTCAGAAGGGGGGCAATTCTGTTTCTGACCTGGCTTCAATCCAGGACAACATTCAATCCCGCCGGGATGAGACTAACCGTGCATCAGGCAGACCCGCCTAAAACGTAACCTCTCTGTTACAGATCCCGCCCCCTCTGCCGATAACTTGCTTCAGAACGAGACCAGTTTGATTCTTTTTGCCGACTTCTGGAGTGTCTATGCGCTTCAATTATGACTTGTTACCGGGTGAGCTGCTGTCCTTTGAGGAGATCGCCCTGCGTTATGCCCAGCAATACCCTGAAGAGAAAGAGTTAACGGCACGCGGCTTGCTCAGCCCAAGCACCAGCTATCGCACGCTGAAAATCCGTGCTGTATTTGCCCATGAGGAAAGCAACAGCCCGCTGGAAGATCTGCTGTTTATCTCTAACGATAACGATCGTAAAAACTACCTGCGTCGTTTTGAGCATTATCTCAGGCAGCAATTGTCTTTCCTCTATTTCCGCCGGGGCGAAAAAGAGAAAAAAGAGAATCTGTGGCGGGTGATGGGGGAAAGCCGGGTTTACGCGATGATCGATCCACACTCGGGCGTTGCACAAAATCTGTTAACCAGCCGCGGCTATAAGCTGGTTTTAATGCGACAGGATGAAGAGGAAACCTACTGGCAGCTATTCGATGCGCACTCTAACCCGTGTTTTCCACAGTCGCGTCGCATTCAGTTTATCGTGGTGCTCAGCACGCCGCAGGATAAAGTCCCCGCCGCAGTCATACCTGGAACCGAAGTGGGACGGCGCGTCAAAGCGAAAGTGCTGCAACGCGCCAGCCAGGCAGACTTCACCGCAGCGGTAAAAGCCCGTTATGGCGCTTGTGTAATAACGGGTACGCGCCTCACCGATCGTTATAACTGGCCGTGGGTGGAAGCCTGCTATATCGATACCCGTGAAAATGAAGAAGGTTTTTTGGCCGATAACAGCGTTGATAACGGGCTTTTTTTACGTAGCGATCTACAACGTTTGTTTATCAATCGATTGATTAATATTGATGGTGAATCAGGGCGAATTTATTTCCATCCCGGCGTAGAGGCTCAGGAAAGTCTTATCCCGTTTTATCAGGCGCTGGCAGGGCAAGTTTGTGCGCTGTGGGACGCGGTGCCGCCCGGTACGCGGCAGAGGCTGCTAGCGCTGCGCTAATCAACCCATCCAGGAGCGGCCGCCGCTCCTGGAAATAACAAAATTGAAATAACCTCGATTTACCCCGCCTATTCCCCCAATCGAAAGTCCTACAGAATTGGATAATCATGCCGATAACTTCATTAACGCAGGGTAGTCAACGTGAACGATTTCTATACCGCTGATGGCGTGATGGATAAGCATTCGCTCTGGCAGCGCTACGTTCCTCTGGTGCGACACGAAGCGCTGCGTTTGCAGGTGCGTCTGCCCGCCAGCGTTGAACTTGACGATCTGCTGCAGGCAGGTGGTATTGGGCTGTTAAATGCTGTGGAACGCTACGATGCGCTTCAGGGCACAGCCTTTACGACTTATGCCGTGCAGCGTATTCGTGGCGCAATGCTGGATGAGCTTCGCAGCCGGGACTGGGCGCCACGTAGCGTTCGCCGTCATGCACGCGAGGTAGCCGGGGCCATGCATCAGGTAGAACAGACGTTGGGGCGTGCTGCTACAGAGCAGGAAGTGGCTCAACAGTTGAACGTTTCGCTGGAGGAGTACCGGCAGATCCTGCTGGATACTAACAACAGCCAGCTCTTCTCCTACGACGAGTATCGGGAAGAACACGGCGACAGTGCGGAGCTGGTGACGGAAGGCCATGAAGAGGCTAATCCGCTTCATCAGTTGCTGGAAGGGAGTCTACGTGAGCGCGTCATTGAAGCGATCGAAGCGTTACCCGATCGTGAAAAGATGGTGCTGACACTGTACTACCAGGAAGAACTGAACCTGAAAGAGATTGGTGCGGTGCTTGAAGTGGGGGAATCCCGCGTCAGTCAACTGCATAGTCAGGCGATCAAACGCCTGCGTGCCCGGCTTACGGGAGCGCACTAGCAGTCTCAGTTCCTGGCGATCCAAAAATATAAGATACCGGGGACTCAGCAATGGGAGCCAAATCCAAAGCCAGACCGTTAAGTCGCTATCTTAAAGACTATAAACACAGCCAGAGTAATTGTTCACATTGTGGCAAGGTGTTAGATCGTATGGCGCTTGTTTTTCGCGGCCAGATCATCAATAAAGAGGCCATCGCTCGCATGGACCAAATGATTGATGAACAATTGTGGCTGAAGCTTCAGTCCGAACTGACCGCGCTATGTCGTTTTTGCAGCGACATTTTTTGCAATACCCATCCTAATTATTTCGACATTATGGCGTTTAAGCAGTACCTGTTTGAGCAGACCGAAATGAGTCCCAGCACGATCCGTGAATACGTGGTGCGGCTGCGTCGACTGGACGATATGCTAAAGGCCAAAAATTTTCCTGCGGACCGATTGCAAGGCAATAGCTGGCATGAATGTCTGGAAAGTGATTTGCCCGATGCGGGTAATAATAATTACCGCATTGCATTGCGTAAGTACGATCAATTTTTGGGCTGGCAACAGAACTGAGGTGGAATCGCATAAAAACGGCTATCTCGTGGGCAACGTAAAACTGCCCACGAGCAGCGCTTCGCAGATTTACGGATGATCCTTTCTTCATCTTCTGCAACACTGTAAAGATATTTAGCACATGCCCTGGAGGCAGTTTTGTCTTTACATCTGATCAATCAATTTCCGCGTCTGGAGTTGCTGGGCGCGCCGACACCGCTTGAACATCTGCCGCGTCTTTCTGACTATCTTGGTCGCGATATATTCATAAAACGTGACGATGTCACGCCAGTTGCCATGGGCGGCAATAAGCTGCGTAAACTTGAGTTTCTTGCCGCCGACGCCTTGCGTGAAGGCGCAGACGTACTGCTTACCGCTGGCGCAATCCAGTCTAATCATGTTCGGCAGACCGCCGCCGTGGCAGCCAAACTGGGCCTGAAATGCGTTGCGCTGCTGGAAAATCCCATTGGCACGACTGCAGAGAATTACCTCAGTAACGGTAATCGCTTATTGCTCGATCTGATGGACGCTGAAATCATCATGGTGGATGCGCTGCATAATCCCAATGAACAACTCGCTGAACAGGCCACCCGGCTGGAACTGCAAGGCTTCCGTCCTTATGTAATCCCCGTGGGCGGCTCTAATGCACTCGGGGCGCTAGGCTATGTGGAGTGCGCGCAGGAAATTGTTCATCAAAGCGAAGGCGTAGTGGATTTCGCCGCAGTGGTCGTCGCTTCAGGCAGTGCTGGCACCCATGCCGGGCTGGCCCTGGGGCTGGAACATCTGCTGCCAGAAACCGAACTGGTCGGCGTCACGGTTTCCCGCAAAGTAGCAGCGCAGCTACCGCTGGTAGAACATATCCGTCAGTCGCTGGCGGCAAAGCTGGAAATAGCTGTCAACGCGCCGGTTACCCTTTGGGATGATTATTTCGCGCCGCGCTACGGTGAGCCGAATGAAGAAGGGATGGAAGCGGTGAAGCTGCTGGCACGTCTGGAAGGCATCCTGCTCGATCCGGTATATACCGGAAAAGCGATGGCGGGGTTACTGGATGGTGTCAGTCAAAACCGTTTCCGTCGTGAAGGTCCGCTGTTGTTTATACATACGGGTGGCGCCCCGGCGTTATTTGCTTATCACCCTTCATTCTGATGCGGTGCCAAAAATCAGTTTATAATCTATCAGTTATCACATTGGGGCTGACAGTCTGTTGCTGTCGCAAAACAGAGTAAAAATTGGGGTGAATATGACTTTCTCTCGTATAGGTCGCCAGCTGGCGATGGGCGTTATGGCAATGGCGTTGATCGCCGGTTTTAACGTCAAAACCTTTGCTGCAGAAAACTTGCTGAATAAAATAAAAGATCGCGGCACGCTGCTGGTCGGCCTGGAAGGGACTTATCCGCCGTTCAGTTTCCAGGACGAAAGGGGAAAACTGACAGGCTTTGAAGTGGAGTTCGCACAGCAGCTGGCGCAGCACCTTGGCGTAAAAGCCAGTCTGAAACCAACCAAATGGGACGGTATGCTGGCTTCTCTTGATTCCAGACGTATCGACGTCGTGATCAATCAGGTGACCATCTCTGATGAGCGGAAGAAGAAATACGATTTCTCCACGCCTTACACCATTTCCGGCGTTCAGGCGCTGACCATGAAAACTAAAGCGGGCACCATCACCCGGCCAGAAGATTTGGCCGGTAAGAAAGTGGGTGTCGGTTTGGGATCAAATTACGAGCAATGGCTGCGTAATAACGTAAAAGGCGTAGACATCCGCACTTATGATGATGATCCCACAAAATATCAGGATCTGCGTTCAGGGCGCCTGGATGCAATCTTAGTGGATCGCCTGGCCGCACTGGATCTGGTGAAAAAAACCGGGAATACCATGGCCGTAGCGGGGAACGCGTTTTCCCGTCTTGAAGCCGGCGTTGCCCTGCGTAAAGGCAATGAGGATTTGCTGAACGCGATTAATCAGGCGATTGCTGAAATGCAGAAAGACGGATCGCTGAGCAAGCTATCCGAAAAATGGTTCGGTGCGGATGTGACTAAATAATGCTGGAAAGCTTCCAACTGGTGCTGGATTCAGCACCATTTTTATTAAAGGGCGCGCTGTTCACGCTACAGCTCAGTATCGGCGGGATGTTCTTTGGTCTGGTGCTGGGTTTCATTTTAGCGTTGATGCGCCTGTCTCACTTCTGGCCGGTCAACTGGCTGGCGCGCTTCTATGTGTCGATTTTTCGGGGTACACCGCTGATCGCACAACTGTTTATGATTTACTACGGTCTGCCCCAGTTTGGCATTGAGCTGGATCCGATCCCGTCGGCAATGATTGGTTTATCGCTAAATACGGCAGCCTACGCTTCAGAATCGCTGCGTGGAGCGATTGCGGCTATCGAACGTGGTCAATGGGAAGCGGCAGCCAGTATTGGTATGACGCGCTGGCAAACGCTGCGTCGCGTTATTCTGCCGCAGGCCGCACGCACCGCATTGCCGCCATTAGGGAATAGTTTCATCAGTCTGGTGAAAGATACCTCGCTGGCAGCCACTATCCAGGTGCCGGAGCTGTTCCGTCAGGCGCAGTTAATTACCTCGCGTACCCTTGAAGTGTTCACCATGTATCTGGCGGCATCGTTGATATATTGGGTAATGGCGACGCTGTTATCAGCGCTGCAAAACCGTCTGGAAAATCACGTTAACCGTCAGGATCGGGAGTCGAAATGAGTGCCATTGAGGTCAGTAAACTGGTCAAAAGCTTCAACGGCCAAACGGTGTTACATGGCATCGATCTTGACGTTGCGCCGGGAGAAGTGGTCGCGATTATCGGACCAAGTGGTTCCGGCAAGACCACTCTGCTGCGCAGCATTAATTTGCTGGAAGTGCCGGATAGTGGGCGTATCACCGTCGGTGATATTACTATTGAAGCTACGCTGGCACAGACCAGGAAGAAAGAGGAGGTGCGGCGACTACGTCAGCAGGTTGGTTTTGTGTTCCAGAATTTCAATCTGTTTCCGCACCGTTCGGTGCTGGAAAACATCATTGAAGGGCCGGTGATCGTCAAAGGTGAACCGAAAGCCGAAGCGATAGCACGAGCACGTTCGTTGTTAGAGAAAGTCGGATTACAGGGCAGGGAAGAGAGTTTCCCACGCCGCCTTTCAGGGGGACAACAGCAGCGTGTCGCGATTGCGCGTGCCCTGGCGATGCGGCCGGAAGTTATTCTGTTTGATGAACCGACGTCGGCGCTCGATCCTGAGCTGGTCGGCGAAGTTTTGAATACTATTCGCGCCCTGGCAGAAGAGAAGCGAACCATGGTGATTGTCACACATGAGATGAGCTTTGCCCGTGATGTGGCCGATCGCGCTATCTTTATGGATCAAGGCCGGATTGTTGAACAGGGCGCAGCTAAAGAATTATTTAGCCAGCCACAGCAGGCACGTACCCAACAGTTTCTGTAAAAATTCCTCGCTCAATAAACGTTACGCCTTCCAGCAGGAAGGCGAATTAGCTTTGCCAAATCCCTTCATATTTACTGCCA
This sequence comes from Mixta mediterraneensis, assembly GCF_030283135.1. Classification (NCBI taxonomy): domain Bacteria; kingdom Pseudomonadati; phylum Pseudomonadota; class Gammaproteobacteria; order Enterobacterales; family Erwiniaceae; genus Mixta; species Mixta mediterraneensis. Next base: position 10,345 of record NZ_JASUAZ010000001.1, read on the forward strand.
CCGTAAGCGCGTTACAGCTACATCAGACGCATAAAGCGCGTTATGTCGAACTGTAGCGTGACGTTTTATAGGCTGGTGCCGTTAGCGATGTAAACCATGCTTAATCGCGGTCCGGGGCCTAGGCTATTTATTTATTCCCGTTTGCCTCATAAGGCTATTAAACCAGAAAAATATCAACACAGCCTTAACGTTAATCAGGGCCAGCTATTCGTTTTTTTAAAATTAAAATAGCGGAAATTATTTTCCACTTAGCACATCATTTATATATGCGTTAAACCTTTTGACGCATCTGACAAAACTTTTCTCTTCATCAATATTATTCTGGTTTTTAAGTGGTTAGGTTTGTCTTATTTTAATACTTGCTGAATAAAGGGAGTGAAGATTTAATTGATCTGCTTAGTGTTTAAATTTAGGTGGAAAGGGTGGTGTGAGGCTTGTTCGTAAAGAAAAATATCATGATGTAAATAACTGTTTATTCCAGGTCCACCTAAATACTTTTAAGATTTTTGCTACATTCACGCCATTATCAATGGCGAATAATCGTTGAATAAACAGAAAAGCCAAAATCATTTTCTCCCGTCCCTCTTAATTCTGACCTACACAGCAGGAGTAAAAGAATGAACAACACCAAGTCAGATGAAATATTGTGGGTGAATACCCTTAAAGGCACCTGTATATTGCTGGTGGTCCTGTATCATACCGTCCTGCCGGGGTTTGAAGGGACGTTGAAATATCTCTCTGCTGGGTGGATCCCTGCCGAAATATGGGTGCAGTTTAATACCGTTCTTTCACCTTTAAGAATGCCAGCCTTTTTCTTTGTATCGGGACTATTAGCAACTAACGGCATTATAAACCGGCCATGGAAGCAAATCTTTACCAGCCGCATTACAAATCTGTTTTATCTCTATATTTTATGGGGGTTTATTCAGTGGTGGTCGATCGTGGGCATTTCCACCGAAATTACCGGGCAGCGTATTTCACAAAACTTAAATGCTGCTTATGCTGGATCTTTATTTGAATTTTTAAAATTAACTTTTATGGCGATGAGTACGTCCTGGTACTTGTACGGGCTGGCGATTTACTTCTTATGCGCGAAGATTTTTCGACAATATAAAATGGCTCTGATTATCGCAGCCGTAATACTTAATTACCTTGCTGTCGAGAAGATTATTCCGTATTGGGGGCCACAAAGCGTTGCACAATATTTCCTGTTCTTTCTGTTGGGCACGTTTTGCAGTACGGCGATGTTGCGACTCAGCGAATGGCGTCGTGAAAATATTATTCCCTGGGCAATACTGGCTGCACTGGCCGGTATTCATGTCATTTTTGGCCTCGATAAAAGCTTATTTATGTGCATTATTGCGGTGCTGTTTAGCGTTGCCGCCTGCCGCTGGCTTAATCAGCATTTCAACATGTCGTACATGAACTGGATTGGGCGCAACACATTACAAATTTATGTTATCCATCGAATTTTTATTGAGTTTTTCGGCATGTCTGCAATTCTGTTTGCACAACGACATCATCTGTTCGAACAGGCGTGGTTCTCGGTTATCTGGGCATGTTTCTATCCATTGTTCATCGTGGGTCTTTGTTCCCTGTGCTCAGTGGCTGTATGGTCGTTAACCAATCGCGGATTGGGGAAATCGCTGTTTGTGTTCCCAACGTTAATAGGGATAAAGCGGCGTCGTAGTCCGACGGTATAGCGGAGTCAGATGCCGGCTCAACGCTGGATTAGGAGAGTACTTTGTCGCTGGCAGGAAGATTCACCAGGTGATGACTGCTCATTTCGCGAAAGTTCTGTCCGTCACGCATGAAGGCGTTTTCGCCGACAGACAGATTAAGGGGGCCGTAGCCCCCTTAACTCACCTTCCTTGTGTTGCCTGCAAAACGTCCGACGGCTCGCAGCCTGTCCTCGCCTTTATCCAATGGTCATCAGACTCGCATTCCCTCCAGCCGCCGCAGTATTCACACTCAACGATCGCTCAATCAGTAAACGTTCCAGCAGCAGGTTGGTTTCGCCGCGGGTAAAGCCCTGCACTGAAACAATCGCGCCGTTACGTGCTGCGATCTGCTCGCATAGGGTGCGTAGCTGGTCGGCATCGCCGTGGTGAATCACCGCATCAAACTCTTCTGCCAGAGGATCTTTTGCCAGACTAACGCGTGCTTTCACTCTCGGCGGCAGGCTTGCCAGCAAGGCGCGGTGCAGCTCGTCATCCTGCCACAGCGCCTTACTACCCACACTGGTCACGCCAGCAAGCTGGATTAAGGCATCCTCAGCATTATCTGCCAGACACAGTACCTGCTCGCGTGGTAACAGCGAGAAAGTATTGCGCTCACCTGTTGGGCCAGGCAACAACCGCACGGTTCCGGCCTGTGCCTGATCGGCATACTGCGAACAAAGCGCCGCCAGGGCCGGTTTGTCTTTCGCCCAGTCGGTTAATGCCTGATGAGGAGCCAGCAGTGTCTGGCGCAGCGTATTGTCTGCCGGACGTTCAGCATCCTGACGATCAAAAGTCAGGCGCAGCGCGCCATCCGGGCGGTGAGACAGCAGGCGATAGAGATAAAGCGGGCCACCGGCTTTCGGACCGGTTCCTGACAAGCCTTCGCCACCAAACGGCTGCACACCCACTACAGCACCGACCATATTTCGGTTTACATACAAGTTACCGACTTTAGCATTGGCCGTAACCTGAGCGATGGTTTCATCAATGCGAGTATGAACACCCAGCGTCAAGCCATAACCGGAAGCGTTAATCTGTTCAATGAGCTGCGGCAGGGTGTTACGGGTGAAGCGCACCACGTGCAGAACCGGACCAAATACTTCCTGGTCCAGATCGCTCACCTGATCCAGCTCAATCAGCGCTGGCTTAATAAAGGTGCCGGTTGCCCACTCTTTGCTGTCCTGCGGATTGTCCTGCACCGCCTGGTAAACACTGAAGCCTTTATTGCGCATCTCCTGAATATGACGCTCAATATTGGCTTTGGCTTCGGCATCAATCACCGGACCAATATCGGTTGAGAAGCGTTCAGGATTACCCATACGACACTCAGCCATCGCGCCACGCAACATTTTGATGGTGTGATCGGCCACATCCGCCTGGATACACAGCAAACGCAGGGCAGAACAACGCTGACCGGCGCTGTCAAATGCCGAGGCCACGATGTCAATGACGACCTGCTCTGTCAGCGCAGAAGAATCAACAATCATGGCATTGATACCGCCGGTTTCTGCAATAAGCGGAGTCGGTCGGCCTTGCGGATCGAGGCGTCCCGAAAGATTACGCTGCAACAGCGTGGCGACAGCCGTTGACCCGGTAAACATCACACCGCGCACGCGCTCGTCGCCGGTCAGCTGTGCGCCAACGGTTTCACCCTGCCCAGGCAGCAGCTGCAATACGCCAGCAGGTACGCCTGCATCCAACAGGATTTGCACCGCCTGGGCGGCAATCAACGGAGTCTGCTCCGCTGGTTTTGCCAGTACGCTGTTGCCTGCTGCCAGAGCGGCGGCAATTTGACCGGTAAAAATCGCCAGCGGGAAGTTCCATGGGCTGATGCATACCACCGGGCCTAACGGGCGATGGCTTTCATTATCGAAATCATCCCGCACCATGCCGGCATAGTAGTAAAGGAAATCTATCGCTTCGCGCACTTCTGCGATGGCGTTGTTGTAAGTTTTGCCCGCTTCACGGACCAGAATGCCAATGAGCTGCTGCATCTGGCTTTCCATGATTTGTGCGGCGCGTTCCAGAATTGCGGCGCGCTCCCCGGGTGGAGTAGCAAACCAGATCGGGCCAGCGTTAACGGAAGCCGCCAGCGCCAGCGAAACTTCCTGCTCGCTGGCCTCACGTACCTGACCGACAATATCGCCTGGTACAGCGGGATTCACCACAGCGCGGCTGTCACCGGCCATCAGTTCGCCATCAATCATCGGTTGCGCCAGACAAGGATGCGCTGCGCTGCTCAGCAGGGCGCTGGATAAAGAAGCCAGACGATGTTCGTTGGCCATGTCCAGACCTGCGGAGTTCACACGCTTCGCCCCGTACAGATCGCGCGGTAACGGAATTTTCGGATGCGGCAGACCCATTGCGCCTTCACGCGCCCCCATTTTTTCGACAGCGCTTACCGGATCGGCAACCAGTTCATCAATCGGCAGCGATGTATCCGCAATGCGATTAACAAAAGAGGTATTCGCCCCGTTTTCCAGCAGACGACGCACCAGATACGCCAGTAACGTTTCATGGGTTCCCACCGGCGCATAAATGCGGCAGGGGCGGTTGAGTTTCCCCTCCGCCACTTTGCCTACGACCTGCTCGTACAGCGGTTCGCCCATGCCATGCAGGCACTGGAATTCATACTGGCCGGGGTAATAGTTATTCCCTGCCAGCTGATAAATGGCCGCCAGCGTATGCGCATTATGCGTCGCAAATTGTGGATAGAGCAGGTTCGGCACCGACAAAAGTTTGCGGGCGCACGCCAGGTACGAGATGTCGGTATAGACCTTACGCGTGTAAACCGGGTAGCCTTCCAGGCCTTCCATCTGGGCGCGCTTGATTTCGCTGTCCCAGTAAGCGCCTTTCACCAGGCGAATCATCAGACGACGGCGGCTGCGTTGCGCCAGATCGATCAGTTCGTCGATAACGAACGGGCAACGCTTCATATAAGCCTGAATGACAAAGCCGATACCGTTCCAGCCTTCCAGCTCCGGCTCGAAACACAGTTTTTCCAGCAGATCGAGGGAGATTTCCAGACGATCGGCTTCCTCTGCATCAATATTGATACCGATGTCATAAGAACGCGCCAGTAACGTCAGAGATTTAAGAATGGGGTACAGCTCTTCCATTACGCGTTCATATTGCGCACGGCTGTAGCGAGGATGCAGTGCAGAAAGCTTGATTGAGATACCCGGTCCTTCATAAATGCCGCGACCGTTCGACGCTTTACCAATGGCATGAATCGCCTGCTGATAGGAAACCAGATAAGCTTTAGCATCACTGGCCGTTAGCGCAGCTTCACCCAGCATATCGTAGGAGTAGCGGAACCCTTTCTCTTCCATTTTGCGTGCATTAGCCAGGGCTTCGGCGATAGTTTCGCCGGTAACAAACTGTTCGCCCATTAAGCGCATGGCCATATCGACACCTTTACGGATCAGCGGTTCGCCGCTCTTACCGATGATGCGGTTGAGTGAACGCGACAGATTGGCTTCGTTATGGGTAGACACCAGACGGCCGGTAAACAGTAAACCCCAGGTGGCTGCGTTGACGAAAAGGGAAGGGCTGCGACCCAGATGCGACTGCCAGTTGCCATTGCTGATTTTGTCGCGAATTAACGCATCGCGGGTTGGCTTGTCAGGAATACGCAGTAACGCTTCTGCCAGGCACATTAATGCGACACCTTCCTGCGACGATAAGGAGAACTCCTGCAACAGACTCTGCACCATTCCGGCACGTCCGGTTGCACCTTTTTGGTGCCGAAGCTTTTCTGCAAGCTGACTGGCCAGCTGGTACGTTTTTTCAGCCAGCGCGGCAGGAAGACGGGCTTGTTCTAATAGCATCGGCACCGCGTCAGTCTCTGGACGTCGCCAGGCAGCGGTCACGCTGGAACGCGTCACCGACTGCGGCAAAATCTGCTCTGCAAAGTCAAGGAATGGCTGATGCGCCTCGTCTGGCGCAGCGTCTTCACTTTCTGGGGCTGACAGAGTCGACAGCGGAATTTCTGTCGGCGAATTGCCCGCTTCAAGCTGGCCGAGATAATTAAAAATGGCCTGCTTGATTAGCCAGTGTGGCGTGCGATCAATACGTTGTGCCGCCAGCTTAATGCGCTCGCGAGTGGCATCATCCAGTTTTACACCCATGGTGGTTGTACCCATGACTTCAGCGCTCCTTAAAAGTGGTCTGGTATAGCATCGCCTGCACTATCACTTATGTTGCAACTTTGTGCAACCGTGTTATCTGTGAGGCAGTTAACAGGATTCTGATGTGCCCGAACGTTAAATTTTGCGTTACGGTATGCATTTTGCTGCAAAGATCTCGCCAATGTTACAGGCCCGCTACTGCCCAGGGCGCAGAGAATAATGTTGGGTGCAACTCAAAATATGTGAGCGGGTGCAACCTCTGAGGTCTTTCTCGCAAACGGTTAGTGAAATCATAGTAACGGCTGTGTTAAATCCATTGTGCGCGCTACACCTTTCCGGCAGGATACCGCGCTTCGGGGAAATGGCTATCCCCCTGACGAGAAGACGCTGCTTTGCTGCCCCGTTCCGGCAACAACAGTTAAAACGGCTTCTCTGGGGAAATTAAAATAACTGGAGAGACAGATGAGTCTAAGTACACCCCTGTTGGTGACCTTTGTAATTTATATTCTTGGCATGGTGCTGATAGGCTTTATTGCTTACCGTTCAACCAAAAATTTTGATGATTATATCCTTGGTGGTCGTAGCCTTGGCAGCGTAGTCACGGCGTTGTCAGCCGGTGCCTCGGACATGAGCGGCTGGCTGTTAATGGGCTTACCGGGCGCTATTTTCATTTCGGGTATCTCTGAAAGCTGGATCGCTATTGGCCTGACCATTGGGGCGTGGCTAAACTGGAAGATTGTTGCAGGTCGCCTGCGCGTGCAAACGGAACACCACAACAATGCGCTGACCCTACCGGACTTTTTCTCCAGTCGTTTTGAAGATCACAGCAAAATTCTGCGCGTCATCTCTGCGATTGTTATCCTGGTGTTCTTCACGATTTATTGCGCATCGGGCATTGTTGCCGGCGCGCGACTGTTTGAAAGTACCTTTGGTATGAATTATGAAACCGCACTGTGGGCCGGTGCGGCCGCGACGATCCTCTATACGCTGGTGGGCGGTTTCCTTGCGGTGAGCTGGACCGACACCGTGCAGGCCAGCCTGATGTTCTTTGCTCTGATTCTGACGCCGTTAATCGTGATTATCTCTGTTGGTGGCTTCTCTGACTCACTGGCGGTGATTCAGGCCAGAAGCACAGAGAATCTCGATATGCTGAAAGGGCTGAATTTTGTTGCCGTTATTTCACTGCTGGGTTGGGGTTTAGGCTATTTTGGGCAGCCACATATTCTGGCGCGCTTCATGGCAGCAGATTCACATCGCTCAATCCGTACCGCGCGTCGCATCGGTATGGCATGGATGATCCTGTGCCTGGGGGGCGCGGTTGCGGTTGGTTTCTTCGGCATCGCTTATTTCCAGAACAATCCTGCGCAAGCGGGAGGTGTAAGAGAGAATGGCGAACGTATTTTCATTGAACTGGCGCGTATTCTGTTTAACCCCTGGATTGCCGGTATTTTGCTGTCAGCGATTTTAGCGGCGGTGATGTCAACACTGAGCTGCCAGCTGTTGGTATGCTCCAGCGCCCTGACCGAAGATCTTTATAAAGGTTTCCTACGCAAAAATGCCAGTCAGAAAGAGTTGGTATGGGTGGGACGCTTGATGGTGCTGCTGATTGCATTGATCGCTATCGCACTGGCGGCGAACCCGGACAACCGCGTGCTTGGCCTGGTAAGCTACGCCTGGGCAGGGTTCGGGGCGGCCTTTGGTCCGGTCGTGCTGTTTGGTGTGTGCTGGAAACGGATGAACCGCAATGGTGCGCTGGCGGGTATGGTCACTGGCGCTGTCACCGTGCTGGTATGGAAACAGTATGGTTGGCTGGATCTGTATGAAATCATCCCTGGCTTCCTGTTTGCCAGCATCGCAATCGTGGTATTCAGCCTGATGGGCCGTGCGCCTTCAGGCGAAGCCATCCAGCGCTTTGAGGCTGCTGAAGCGGAATTTCTGACGAAATAAGCCTGAACAGAATTTATTCAGCCCGCCTTATCGCAAGGCGGGCTTTTTTGTGCCCTGTTACCAGGCCTCTCACCACAAAGATGAAATAATCTCTTCCGGCAACTTGTTTTTTGTTCGGCGATAATGATAATCGGTATCGTTTAGATTTACGAAAATTTACCTGTTATTGAGGCTGGTTAACATTCAAGAGGTTGCTGATGTTTGTTCCTTTTCTCATCATGCTGCGCGAATGTTTAGAAGCGGCTTTGATTGTTAGCCTGATCGCCAGCTACCTGAAACGCACGCAGCGTACGCAATGGTTTCCGGCCATGTGGGCAGGCGTGGTGATTGCCGGCGCGCTGTGTCTGGCGCTGGGTATTTTCATTAATGAAACCACCGGTGAATTCCCGCAGAAGCAGCAAGAGCTATTTGAAGGCATCGTCGCGCTGGTTGCCGTTGTGATCCTGACGACCATGGTTTTTTGGATGCGCAAAGTGGCGCGCAATATCAAAGGCGAGCTGGAGCAGGCGGTCGATCAGGCGCTGACAAAATCTGGCGGAGGCGGCTTTGCGCTGGTCATGATGGTGTTTCTTGCCGTGGCACGCGAAGGTCTTGAATCGGTGTTCTTTCTGCTGGCCGCTTTTACGCAGGACGTCGGTTACGCACCCCCGGCTGGCGCGGTTCCTGGTCTCGTAACCGCGGTGGTGTCTGGCATGTTGTTGTACTGGAGCGGCATTCGCCTCAACCTGGCGTATTTCTTTCGCTGGACCAGCGTGTTTATTTTGTTTGTCGCTGCTGGCCTGGCGGCGGGTGCCATTCGTGCTTTCCATGAGGCCGGCATATGGAATTACTTTCAGAACGTGGCCTTTGATTTGAGCAATGTCTTATCGACGCACTCCCTGTTCGGCACCCTACTGGAAGGCATGTTGGGTTATCAGGAAGCGCCAGGCGTAAGCGAAGTCGCGGTCTATTTCCTTTATCTGATACCGTTTTTATTGCTGTTTTTCACGCCCACGCGTCCGACATCTTCAGCCGCCGTGCGCTAAGCCATTTACAGGGCGCGCACGTCGCGCTCACCATGACCATTAAAGGGACAGAATCATGATAATGCGTTTTCGCCGTAAGGCGCTGCTGGCATCGCTGCTGGCCATCTCCGGTTCCGCTGCGGCGGCTGCGATACCCCAGGTCACCGTGAGCGTGAATGACAAACAGTGTGAGCCCATGTCGCTGACGGTAAAAACCGGTAAAACTCAGTTCCTGATTAAGAACAACAGTCAGAAAGCGCTGGAGTGGGAAATCCTTAAAGGCGTGATGGTAGTAGAAGAACGCGAGAATATTGCGCCGGGCTTCAGCCAGAAACTCACCGCTAACCTGGAAGCGGGTGAATATGATATGACCTGCGGCCTGTTGAGCAATCCTAAAGGCAAGTTAATTGTTGAAGCGAGCGGAGCGGCGGACGCGAAGAACGGTAAGGGTGAGCTGATGCAGTTAGTCGGCCCCATTGGCGAATACAAAGCGTACGTCACTCATGAAGTCGCACAACTGGTCAGTGGTACGCAGGCCTTTACCGCTGCGGTGAAAGCAGGCGACATCGACAAAGCCAGAGCGCTGTTTGCGCCGACGCGTCAACATTATGAACGCATCGAACCGATTGCAGAGTTGTTCTCTGACCTTGATGGTAGTATTGATGCCCGTGAAGATGACTATGAAAAGAAAGCGGACGATCCTAAATTCACTGGCTTCCACCGCCTCGAAAAAGCGCTGTTTGCTGACAACAGCACCAAAGGTATGGAAGGCTATGCAGATCAACTTAATAAAGACGTTCTGGAGTTGCAAACCCGCATCAGCGAACTGGCTTTCCCACCGGCAAAAGTGGTTGGCGGTGCGGCAGGGCTGATTGAAGAAGTGGCTTCAGGTAAAATTTCTGGTGAAGAAGATCGTTACAGCCGTACCGATTTGTGGGATTTCCAGGCCAATGTTGATGGTGCGCAGAAAATTGTTGAGCTACTGCGCCCCAGGGTGCAACAAGCCAATCCACAGCTACTGACCAAAGTGGAGGCTAACTTCAAAAAAGTTGATACGATTCTTAGCAAATACCGCACCAAAGACGGTTTTGAATCCTATGAAAAATTAACCACAGCTGACCGTAATGCGCTGAAAGGTCCTGTTACCGCGTTGGCAGAAGATCTCTCTTTATTACGCGGAACGTTAGGTCTTAATTAAACATGAGCCAGCAGCAGGATGACGCGCAACCCGCGCGTCGTCGTTTACTTAAAGGGTTAGGACTACTGGGTGGCGCGGCTGCCCTGAGTGGCGGCTGTCCATTTCAGGCTGCGGCTGACAACTTTTCACCCGGCACGGTTACACCCGATGCGCGTCAGCAGAGGCAGCCTTTTTACGGCACACATCAGGCGGGCATTATCACTTCGCAGCAGGCGTCAATGTTGCTGGTGGCGTTTGACCTGTTAGCCAGCGATAAAGCCGATGTTGAGCGCCTGTTCAGACTGCTGACTCAGCGCATTGCCTTTCTGACCAGGGGCGGATCCGCGCCACGGGTAACCAATCCACAGCTCCCACCGATGGATTCAGGCATTCTCGGCGCAGAAATTGCCCCCGATAATCTCACCATTACCGTGTCGGTTGGCGCCTCGCTGTTTGATGAGCGTTACGGTTTAGCGCCCCGCAAGCCGAAAAAGCTGCAACCGATGCAACGTTTTCCTAATGATTCGCTTGATGCCAGTTTTTGTCACGGCGACCTGCTGTTACAGATTTGCGCCAATACACAAGGCACGGTGATCCATGCGTTGCGCGATATTATCAAGCATATGCCCGATTTATTAGGCGTACGCTGGCGGCGTGAAGGTTTTATTTCCGAACATGCCGCGCGCAGCCTCGGCCAGGAAACACCGATTAATCTGCTCGGTTTCAAAGATGGCACCGCCAACCCTGATACCCATAATGAGGCATTAATGAAGCAGGTGCTGTGGGTCACCGGCGATCAGGATGAACCGGCATGGGCGCATAATGGCAGCTATCAGGCGGTGCGCATTATCCGTTTTCACGTTGAAATGTGGGATCGCACGCCGCTGGGTGAGCAGCAAATGATTTTTGGACGTGAGAAGTTGAGCGGGGCGCCGCTGGGCATGAAACACGAACGCGATGTGCCGGATTACAGGCGCGATCCGGACGGCGAAATTATCGCGCTGGATGCACATATTCGTCTGGCGAACCCACGCACTGCCGAAACGGCCAGCAGTTTGATGCTGCGTCGCGGTTACAGCTATTCAGCGGGCATTTCTGCTTCCGGCCAGTTAGAAATGGGCTTGCTATTCGTTTGCTATCAGCATGATTTAGAAAAAGGTTTTGTTACGGTGCAGAAACGTCTGAATGGCGAAGCGCTGGAAGAATATATTCGCCCTATTGGCGGTGGATATTTTTATGTTTTGCCCGGCGTTGCCGATGAAAAACATTATTTAGCGCAATCGTTACTCGAAGCCTGATTAAATTTCATCCAAACCTTCGGTGGTACTATCAAACGAAGGTTGCGCTTTTTTTTACCGTTGTCAGACAGTAGCCAAATAGCTTGTTGCGGCTCCTCTGAATCTTTTTCAGTCAATTCTAATAAATTAACTGATTGAAATAACTGGCTATTTGAGAATAAGCGGATGTAACTTTAATGCCGGATTACGCAAATTCTTTGGCGTCAGGTAAAATTAGAGTTGCAAACCCACACGAAGATGATGCAATTTAATCCTTAAGCGTAATCAGACGTGTTGATGTATCACACTGGAGTTCGCGCATGAGTCGAACCTTATACGGACAGTTAAATTTAGTCACCTTATCGCAAGCCGTTGCGAGGGGATTTTTCCCCTTGAACTCCATCCCTTCAAACGTATTTCACGCCAAATCGAACTCTTTATTACCCGGTATACAGCAGAGCTGTCGTGCTGCTGTATCTCCATTCTCATGGCTCATCACGGCTTACAAGGAAGCCAAACAAAACCTCTAAAGCGTTCACGTAATCGCAATGGATCAACAACCCTGCGGGAAATGAAACCAACTGTAAGGTGCCACTATGGGAAGACAGAAAGCAGTGATCAAAGCGCGTCGAGAAGCAAGACGAGTGCTTCGCAATGACTCTCGCAGTCATCGTCAGCGTGAAGAAGAATCGGTCACTTCGCTGGTGCAAATGGGTGGGTTAGATTCGATTGGCATGGCGCGCGATGTGCGTGACCGGGCGCCGATTGAAGCTCGAAATGAAGCTCAGGCGCACTATCTCAACGCCATAGAAATGAAACAGCTGATCTTTGCAACCGGGGAAGCCGGCTGCGGTAAAACCTGGATCAGCGCTGCGAAAGCGGCTGAATCCCTGATTAATAAGGACATCGACAGGATTATTGTTACGCGCCCGGTGCTACAGGCGGATGAGGATCTGGGATTTCTTCCCGGCGACATCGCCGAGAAATTCGCTCCGTACTTCCGACCGGTTTACGACATTCTGGTTAAACGTCTTGGCGCATCTTTTATGCAATATTGTCTGCGTCCAGAAATCGCCAAGGTGGAGATTGCGCCCTTCGCTTATATGCGCGGACGCACCTTTGAAAATGCGGTAGTTATTCTGGATGAGGCGCAAAACGTTACCGCCGCGCAGATGAAAATGTTCCTGACACGCCTTGGCGAAAACGTCACGGTAATCGTTAACGGTGATATTACCCAGTGCGACTTGCCCGCTGGGGTGCCTTCCGGTCTCGCAGACGCGCTGGCGCGTTTCGAAGAGGACGAGATGGTTGGCATTGTCCGTTTCGGCAAAGAGGATTGTGTACGTTCAGCGCTCTGCCAGCGTACACTGCATGCTTACAGTTAATCTTTTACATTGATGACTCTAAAACCCGGCTTTGGCCGGGTTTTTTACGGCGGTCCTGCCGTTTTGTCGAACCCTGACGAGGGTTCTCACCCTCCCTCTCAGGAGAACAGGCATAAAAAATGCCTGAACGTGAATTCAGGCATTTCTCTGAAATTTATGGCGGTGAGGGAGGGATATACTCGCGCCGTCCCTGGCGCTCGCCCTGGGGGTGGCCCCCGGCCATGCAAAACGGCGGTCCTGCCGTTTTGTCGAACCCTGACGAGGATTCTCACCCTCCCTCTCAGGAGAACAGGCATAAAAAATGCCTGAACGTGAATTCAGGCATTTCTCTGAAATTTATGGCGGTGAGGGAGGGATTCGAACCCTCGATACGTTGCCGTATACACACTTTCCAGGCGTGCTCCTTCAGCCACTCGGACACCTCACCACAAATTTTTTGCTGACCTTGCTGGGTCAACGGGGCGCTACTATAGGGACCCGGCTGAAAACGGTCAAGCACTATTTTTCTCTTTTTTTCTATTCGTTTAAGCACTGAACGAATCGCTTTCGTGCTGCACAGGTTGCTGGTTTCGTCATCAAAATGAAATCAAGCTGACTTAAAACGCTCACCGAACTGTCGCAAACTTATTGCCTGAAACCCTTGGTAATTATTGTTAATAAGGAGTGACAGAATGAAACAGGCGCCGCTTTTTACCGTTTCCTTGCTCGTCAGTTTAATCGCCACGTCGGCCATCGCCAGGGCAGACGACTATAACCGTGCCGCTCACGGTGACCTCAGCCAGCATGGCGGTGCGCGTCGCCTGGCGGCCGATCAGACAGAAGCATTAAAGGCTTCATTACGTAATACCACGGCAAAAAACGTCATTTTGCTAATTGGTGATGGCATGGGTGATGCTGAAATCACCGCTGCGCGTAACGTAGCAGAAGGCGCAGGCGGTTTTTTTAAAGGGATTGATGCGCTGCCGCTGACCGGGCAATACACCCACTATTCATTAGATAAAAAAACGCACAAACCTAATTATGTCACTGACTCGGCTGCTTCCGCGACAGCATGGGCAACCGGCACCAAAAGCTATAACGGCGCGATTAGCGTAGATGTGAAGGGTGAAGATCAACAGTCCCTGCTGGAGCTGGCAAAAGCGGCCGGGAAGGCTACGGGTAACGTGACGACAGCAGAACTGCAGGACGCTACGCCAGCCGCACTGGTGGCACATGTGACGGCGCGTAAATGCTATGGTCCGGAAAAAACCAGCGAACTTTGTCCAGCCAACGCGTTAGAGCAGGATGGCAAAGGCTCGATCACCGAGCAGATGCTGAAAACCCGTCCTGACGTTACGCTGGGCGGTGGCAGCAAAAGTTTTGACGAAGTGGCAAAAGCCGGAAATTATCAAGGAAAAACGCTGAAGGAACAGGCGCAGGCGCTGGGTTATCAATGGGTTAATAACTGGCAGAGTCTTAACGCGATTAGCGTCGCTAATCAGCAAAAACCGCTGCTGGGGCTGTTTGCGTCGGGTAATATGCCGGTGCGCTGGCAAGGACCGAAAGCCAGTTACCACGGCAATCTGGACAAGCCGGTTGTAACCTGCGAAGTGAATAAAAATCGTCCGCTTGCTACGCCAACGCTGGCGCAGATGACCTCAAAGGCGATCGATCTTCTGAAGGACAATAAAAATGGATTTTTCTTACAGGTAGAGGGCGCATCGATTGATAAGCAGGATCATGCGGCGAACCCGTGCGGTCAAATTGGTGAAACGGTCGATCTGGATGAAGCGGTTCAACAGGCTCTGGCATTTGCACGCCAGGATGGCAATACGCTGGTGGTAGTCACTGCTGACCATGCGCACAGCAGCCAGATTGTCGAAAACGGTACGAAGGCGCCAGGCTTAACACAGGCATTGAACACCCGGGATGGCGCGGTAATGACAATCAGCTATGGCAACGCGGAAGGAGATTTTCAGGCGCACACCGGGTCACAGCTACGTGTTGCAGCTTATGGGCCGCATGCGGCAAATGTCGTGGGATTAACCGATCAAACCGATCTGTTCTTTACGCTACGTGATGCGATGGCGCTGAAGTAAAGGGAAGGAATAAACCAGAGCGTGCTGACACGCATTTCACTCTCTTTCTGCAGGCTGAGCTGAACCTCGAAACCTGAACATACCATTCAGTCGCGAGGTTCAGTCAGGGAAAGCGCGTGTAGACTTAGCTTTTAACTTTATTGGCAAAGCTTTTACGTAGCTTTTGCAATTTTGGTGGGATAACGGCCAGACAATATCCATTGCGCTGACCCGCGCCGTCCCAGTAATCCTGGTGATAATCTTCCGCCGGATACCACGCTTTTAGCGGCTCAATGGTGGTCACCACAGGCACGGAATGGTCGGCCTGCGCACGTTCAATGGCTGCACGAGCCTCAGCTTCCTGCTCAGCGTTTGCCGGAAAAATTGCTGAGCGATATTGCGTGCCCACATCATTACCCTGACGGTTGAGCTGCGTGGGATCGTGGGTGACAAAACTTATATCCAGCAAGTCTCCGTAGCTCACCTGCTCGGGATCGAAACCAATACGAATCGCTTCCGCATGACCAGTTGCTCCGCTGCACACTTGCTCATAAGTCGGATTCGGGCGTGCGCCGCCGGTATAACCGCTTTCAACCGACTCCACGCCTGTCACATCCTTAAATACCGCCTCGGTGCACCAGAAACAGCCCCCTGCGATTACTGCATATTCGATTGCCATAATGCTTTACTCCTGTCAGGTCGAAAGGAAAAAGGCGGGGACACGTTCGGGCGTTTTCAACTAAATCAGCATCTCAGGCTTAAAGTCTTTGCTCTTATCCAGCAGTTTGTCGCCCATGACGGTAAAGCGGCCTTCGCCGGTATAGTGCAGCGTAGTCGGAAATTCGGGCTGTTCTGCCACATGCGCTTTTACGATTTCAAAGATAAACAGGTTGTAATTATCGACCATTGAATCGTCGTACAGCTGACACTCAAAGCTGGCATAACATTCGGCAATCAGTGGCGCACCGACGCTGTGTGCTGGCTCAGCCGTCAGTCCAAATGAAGTAAATTTATCCAGCTTGTCGCCATGACTATTACCAATGGCAACAACCTTATCGATGAGATCGGCGGTAGGCAAATTTAACACGCATTGCCCGCTATTGCGGATCAGCTCGTGACTGAAGGTATTGCTGGCAATCATACACCCCACCAGCGAGGGGGAAAATTCCAGAACGGTATGCCAGCCGAGCGTCATAATATCGTTCTGATCCTCAAACTGCGAACTCAGCAGCAGCACAGGGCCGGGTTCCAGGTATTTACGTGCTTTGCTAACAGGGAAGGTATATTTGTGCATGCGTTGACTCATGGTCGCTCTCCTTTGATTAGAACTTAACCATTAAGTGTAGAAGCCAGAAAAAAAGCAGCGGAGCGGCCTGGATAAGTTGTGATTAGTGTGGCATGAGGATTAGCGCTCTACACAGACCTGGAATGAGGCGGGGGAACGGCATAACTTTCTGTACTGGGCGATTTGAGTGAAGCGGCAGTCATGTGAGAAGCGTTTAAATTAAACGTAACCGCTGGCACGACACCTGCATATTTCTGGCAGGAACTGCTTTTACGTCTACACTTAACCTGATGATGTTCTTAATAAGACGGTGTTGTCAGCAAAACGTGAACGTTTTAGGAGCGTGACTTATCAAAACGGTGTGGTGTTTGGATCGACCTCCTTGTCCCCGAATTGGCCTTGCGCCGCCTCAGTTGCTGCTCTCCCTCTTACAGAGACATCTTCTACTTTTTGTATCAGCACGCAGTTAGCGTGGATAACATTTTGTCGAATAACAGGAGAAGACACGTGACCCAGGCGGCAAATCTTCATGCCACGTTTCCGTCATTGAGCGGTGGTCTGTATGCCTTCTTTTTTGATGTTGATGGCACGCTGGCGGTGATCCAGTCTCGTCCTGACGCAGTGTTCATTCCTGATAACGTTATTGAGCAACTGCAGCAACTTTCGTCGCTTTGCCACGGCGCGTTAGCGCTGGTGTCTGGACGACCCATTGAGCAGCTTGACGCATTATCGGCCCCCCTCAAAGCGCCAGCTGCGGGCGTACACGGCGCCGAACGCCGCGATGCACAAGGCGAGATCCATCGCATTACATTGCCTGCAGTGATCGAACAGGAATTACGTAGCGAATTGCAGCATGCCATGAATCAATGGCCAGGCACCCAGCTTGAAATTAAAGGCATGGCTTTTGCGCTGCACTATCGTCAGGCAATGCAGCATGAACAGGATATTATGCGTCTGGCGGAACAGTCAGTTAAACGCTTTCCTGGTCTGGCCTTACAGCCAGGCAAATGCGTGGTTGAGATTAAACCGCAAGGTATTGATAAAGGCGCGGCCATTCGCGACCTTATGCAAACAAAACCTTTTACCGGACGCATCCCGGTGTTTATTGGAGATGACCTGACGGACGAAAAAGGCTTTATCTCGGTAAATGCCATGCAGGGCATCTCCGTTAAGGTGGGTGAAGGCGAAAGCCAGGCGCGTTATCGCCTGGAGGATGTCGAAGCCGTTTATGCCTGGCTGGAACGAACACTATTACAATTAAAGCAAGACAACGTCGGTAAGGAGTTTAGGTTATGAGTCGTTTAGTGGTTGTTTCTAACCGTATTGCTATTCCCGATGGGACAAAAACCAGTGCGGGCGGTCTTGCCGTCGGTATTCTTGATGCGTTGAAAAGCACCGGTGGCCTGTGGTTTGGCTGGAACGGCGAAATTAGCGAATTTTCAGGCGAAGAAGTAGACGATACGGAGAAAGTAGAGCATGACGGCATTACTTATGCTTCTTTTCCGTTGAGCCAAAATGATTACGACCTCTATTATTGTCAGTTTTCTAATACCGTTATCTGGCCAGCCTTTCACTATCGTCTCGATTTAGTGCAGTTCCAGCGTGAAGCCTGGGAAGGATATTGCCGGGTAAATGAAGAGGTCGCCCAGCGCTTAAAACCGCTAATTAAGCCTGATGATATTCTGTGGATACATGATTATCATCTGTTGCCCTTTGCAGCGGCGTTGCGAAAAGCGGGCATTAAAAACCGTATTGGATTTTTCCTGCATATTCCGTTCCCTACGCCAGAAGTATTTAATGCATTGCCACCCCACCAGGAATTGCTGGGCATGCTGGCTGAATATGATTTGCTGGGCTTCCAGACCGAATCCGACCGCGTAGCATTCCTCGACAGCATAAGCCAGTTCACGCAGTTGCAAAATAAAGGCGATAAATTACATCGCGCTTTTGGTAATACCTTTATGACTAAGGTTTACCCAATTGGTATTGAACCGGACAGCATTAAAGAAATGGCAGAAGGTCCGCTACCGCCTAAAATGGCGGCAATGAAACGTGAACTGTGCGATGCGCGCAATATTATTGCCTGCGAGCGCCTCGACTATTCCAAAGGTTTACCAGAACGTTTTCTGGCATATGAAGCGTTGCTGGAAAACTTTCCTGAGCATCGCGGTAAAATCCGTTATTCGCAGATTGCGCCGACATCGCGTGGTGATGTACAAGCTTATCAGGATATTCGTCATCAGCTGGAAACCGAAGCCGGACGCATAAATGGTAAGTACGGTACGCTGGGCTGGACGCCGCTGTATTACCTCAATCAGCATTTTGATCGCCGCCTGTTGATGAAAATCTTCCGGTTGACCGATGTTGGCTTAGTGACGCCGCTGCGCGACGGGATGAATCTGGTGGCAAAAGAGTACGTAGCCGCGCAGGACCCCGACGATCCGGGTGTACTGGTACTGTCGCGGTTTGCTGGCGCGGCGAATGAGCTGACCTCAGCGCTGATCGTTAATCCTTACGATCGAGACGAAGTTGCGGCAGCACTGGATAAAGCCATTACCATGCCGCGTACCGAAAGGATTTCACGCTATAACGACATGATGGCGGTGTTGCGTAAAAATGATATTACCGCCTGGCGTGAAAACGTCCTTAAAGATTTGGAAAGCCTGGCTCCGCGCAATGAAGATCATGGAACCGTCAATAAAGTCGCCACTTTTCCCCGACTCGCCTGATTAAGCTTCATATGCCACGGACGGCATACAGTCACCTCTCGCTATTTCGCTGCTTTGAATACCGCCTCACTCTGCAGGTATATCCCTTTCCAGTCCTCACTAATGATTAAGTAACGCAGCGCGAGAAAAGACCTGCTTTTCTTAAAAATGACCATAAAACCGACATGCGTGGCGATTTCCAGACTTTTTTACCACTACTCACTAAAGTTTTTACTACCAGCGCCGATAGTAATCGGGCAGCAAAATGAACCTCCCGTAATATATTAAATTCTCTTATGTTACTCTCTGTTACAACTACTGTCGCTTGCTAAACGATCACCGCTAACCGTTAACGATTCGTTGTCAGTAAGCGCTGCAATTCTGCGTCTTATCCTTACGCTTTTATTGCTCACTAGTCGCAATATTATCCCTAAGCGATTAATTTAGCTGCGAATAATATTTGTATGTTTCGGAGTTTTATTCTTAATAATTAAGTTTTAATGGCGCTAAATAGTGCATTTATCGCGTTAATGCCAATAAAAGATCAGATTAGCCGCGCATGCGGCAAAATAAGCTGTCGCGGCCTTAATAAGGCCATTGCAAGGACTAATTAAGTCGGAAAGAGGCTTAATTTGTCTAAAAAATAACCATCTGGCGGGTAATAGCAAAGGAGCGCTGAAGAAATTTGCCTTAAAAATGTGATATGGATCACACTTTATCTAAAATTTCATCGTGCTGTCGTTGTATGTCGAAATCAGACGATATAGATTTGCCTTGTTTTCGGATTAGTCCTAAAAAGTGCAATAAGACGTCACGGAAGAAAGTGACAACTCAAGAATAAAATGGCCTGGGGTTTTGACTTTAGACTGGTTCAGTGTCCCGTTGAGGGCATGAGGCAAGTTTCACTGACTCCGTGCTTTATATGATTTTTATTTTGCCATCTTTAGATTTACCAACCAGCAGCTCGATACGCAGATTTAAATCTGCGGCAGTGTTACGTCGCGTCTCTCAGGATGGAAAAATGGGTACATCTGAATTACTAAAACATATTTACGATCTTAATTTGTCATATTTACTGCTCGCTCAGCGATTAATCAACCAGGAAAAAGCGTCTGCAATGTTTCGCCTCGGTATTGATGAAAAGATGGCAGATGCATTGTCTGAATTAACGTTACCGGAAATGGTAAAATTAGCGGAAACTAACCAATTGGTTTGTCAGTTTCGTTTCACCGACAGTACGCATATTAATCGCCTGACGCAGGAATCTCGTGTGGATGATTTACAGCAAATTCACACCGGCATTTTATTATCCAGCCGTTTATTACGTAGCGCGTCAAAAGAGGGCGCGCCTGCTAAGAAGAGGGCGATGTAATGTCTGAGAAAAGTATTGTTCAGGAAGCGCGTGATATTCAGCTTGCTATGGAGCTGATTACGCTTGGCGCTCGCCTACAGATGTTAGAAAGCGAAACCCAGTTAAGTCGTGGTCGCCTGATTAAATTATATAAAGAATTGCGTGGCAGCCCGCCGCCAAAAGGGATGCTGCCTTTTTCTACTGACTGGTTTATGACCTGGGAGCAGAATATCCACGCGTCGATGTTCTGTAACGCCTGGCAATTCCTGCTTAACACCGGTTTAAGCACTGGCGTTGATGCCGTTATCAAAGCGTACCGCCTGTATCTCGAACAGTGCCCGCAATCAGACGATGGTCCGCTGTTAGCGCTGACTCGCGCCTGGACGCTGGTGCGCTTCGTTGAAAGTGGCATGCTGGAATTAACTGAGTGTAAATGTTGCAACGGTAGCTTTATTAATCATGCACATCAGCCGGTTGGCAGTTTTGTCTGCAGCCTTTGCCAGCCGCCGTCACGCGCCGTAAAAAGACGTAAACTTTCTGCAGATACTGCCGATATGTTTCCACAACTGCTGGATGAACCGGTTAAACACGCCGTTTAAGTTTGTTCGCACTGTGGAAGCCATCCAGCAGCGGTTAATACCGCTGCTTTTTTTTGCTTCTAATTTGCCACTAACAGGGCGGCTCTCTGGCTTAACTTCCACCAACACGTTACGGACGTAAGGAATTTTTGTGCTGATAATTTTAGGTTATATCGTGGTGTTAGCGTCTGTGTTGGGCGGCTATGCGCTGATAGGGGGCCATTTAGGGGCGCTTTATCAACCTGCCGAATTATTAATGATCGGCGGTGCCGGGATAGGCGCTTTTTTGGTCGGTAACAATGGCAAGGCGATCAAGAAAACGTTAAAAGCACTGCCGCTGTTAATGCGTGGTTCTAAATATAACAAAGCCGTATATATGGATTTAATGGCGCTGCTTTATCGCCTGATGGCGAAATCGCGTCAACAAGGCATGTTATCGCTGGAACGTGATATTGAAGATCCCAGCCAGAGTGAAATCTTCACTAATTATCCGCGAATTTTAGCCGATAAACAGTTAGTCGATTTTATTACTGATTATTTGCGTTTAATGGTTAGCGGCAATATGAACGCTTTTGAAATTGAAGCGTTAATGGATGAAGAAATAGAAACCTACGAACACGAGTGTGACGTCCCAGCGCAAAGTCTGACGGCGATGGGTGACGGTTTACCGGCATTCGGTATCGTGGCGGCGGTCATGGGCGTGGTACACGCATTGGCATCAGCGGATCGTCCGGCGGCGGAGCTGGGTGCGTTAGTGGCTCACGCGATGGTCGGGACTTTTCTCGGCATTTTACTGGCCTACGGTTTCATTTCACCCCTGGCGGCGGTGCTGCGTCAGAAATGTGCGGAATCCACCAAGATGATGCAATGCGTCAAAGTGACTTTGCTCTCCAGCCTGAACGGTTATGCCCCACAGATTGCAGTGGAATTTGGTCGTAAAACGTTATATTCGGCTGAACGTCCCTCTTTCAGCGAACTGGAAGAGCATGTACGTAACGCGAAGAACCCGGCTAAACAGACTTCGGATCAGAGCTCATGAAGCACGGCAATCGCCCGATTGTGCTGGTAAAACGGCGCAGGGTTAAAAAGCATGAAGGAAGCCATGGCTCGTGGAAAATAGCCTATGCCGATTTTATGACGGCGATGATGGCCTTTTTCATGGTGATGTGGTTGCTTTCCATCGCCAGCCCGAGAGAACTGGTTCAGATAGCAGATTATTTCAAAACGCCACTTAAAGTAGCGCTAAGCGGTGGCCCACGTAGTAGCGACAGCGTAAGCCCGATTCCTGGTGGCGGTGACGATCCCACCCAGAAAACGGGAGAAGTAAAAAAAGAACCCAATATGGATGCAGAGAAACGCAAGCTGGATGCGGAGAAAAGCAAGCTGGATGACATTCGCCTGAACCGCCTGCGCGAAAAGCTCGACCAGCTGATTGAGGCCGATCCACGCCTGAAAACATTGCGTCCGCATTTAATTATCAACATGGTGGAAGAAGGGCTGCGCATTCAAATCATCGACAGCCAGAACCGTCCAATGTTTAAAACCGGTAGCGCCGAGGTTGAACCTTATATGCGCGATATTCTGCGCGCCATCGCGCCGGTCCTGAATGACATTCCTAACCGCATCAGCCTGGCTGGACATACTGATGATTTTCAATATGCAAGCGGCGACCGGGGTTACAGCAACTGGGAGCTTTCAGCCGATCGCGCCAATGCCTCACGACGCGAATTAGTGTTGGGAGGGCTCGACAGCGGCAAAATTCTGCGGGTGCTGGGTATGGCCGACACCATGAAACTGGAAAATCGCGGCGGTGATGATGCCGTTAACCGCCGCATCAGCCTGCTGGTGTTAAACCACGACACCGAAGCGGCAATAGAAAAAGAGAATGCAGAAAGTGATGCCGTCCAGATTAGCGATCCGGCGGCCATTGAACAGATTACCGCACCGCCAACACCAGACGGTAGCGCGGTGAATACAGCAGCCCCCTCACAACCGAGGTGATCCCGTGAGCATGGACATCAGCGATTTTTACCAGACGCTTTTTGATGAAGCCGATGAGCTGTTAGCGGATATGGAGCAACATCTGTTGGGACTCGATCCCCAGGCACCAGACTCCGAACAGCTTAACGCCATCTTCCGCGCCGCCCATTCGATTAAAGGCGGAGCCGGTACTTTTGGCTTTACGGTATTGCAGGAAACCACTCATATCCTGGAGAACATTCTGGATGGTGCTCGTCGCAGCGAGATGCAGCTCAGCACCGACATCATCAACCTGTTTTTGGAAACCAAAGATATTATGCAGGAACAGCTCGATGCCTATAAAACCGCGCAAGAGCCAAACGCGGAAAGCTTTCAATATATTTGTGAAGCGCTGCGTCAGCTGGCGTTAGAGGCAAAAGGTTTGCCGGCTGAAGTTGCCACGCCCGTTGCCGCAGAAAGCACTGGCGGTTTACGCGTTCAGCTGGTCTCGCTGAAAGAGAAAGAAGTTGATCTGATGCTGGAAGAGATGAGCAATCTCGGCACGGTAAGTCAGGTACAGAAGGGCAGCACGTCTCTGGAAGCCACCATTGAGGGCGTCAGCAAAGACGATATTGTTGCGGTGTTGTGTTTTGTTATTGATGAAGCACAAATTCGCTTCCCTGAAGAGCCGGTCGCCGCCGTGCCAGACGTTGCGGCGCCGATCCTTGCTGAAGTCCAAACCGCCAGCGTGAGCGAATTGCCGGTTGTGGCTAAACGCGAAATCAAACGTGCTGCCGCGCCAGCAAAAGTCAGTGAATCCAGCAGTATTCGCGTCGCGGTAGAGAAAGTCGATCAGCTCATTAACCTGGTCGGTGAATTAGTGATCACTCAGTCAATGCTGGCGCAACGTTCCAGCGAGCTGGACCCGGTTGCTCATGGCGATCTGTTAAACAGCATGGGGCAGCTGGAACGTAATGCCCGTGATCTGCAAGAGTCGGTCATGTCGATTCGTATGATGCCGATGGAATATGTATTCAGTCGCTTCCCGCGGCTGGTGCGCGATCTGGCCAGCAAGCTGGGCAAAGACGTGGAGCTGACGCTGCTGGGAAGTTCGACCGAGCTGGATAAAAGCCTGATCGAACGCATCATCGATCCGTTAACCCACTTAGTACGTAACAGCCTCGACCACGGTATTGAATCACCAGAAAAACGTCTCGCCGCAGGCAAAGTCGCCACCGGTAATTTAACGCTCTCAGCAGAGCATCAGGGCGGCAACATTTGCATTGAAGTTTCTGATGACGGTGCCGGTTTGAATCGTGAACGAATCCTCGCTAAAGCGCTGTCATCTGGCCTGCCGGCCAGTGAAAATATGAGCGACGAAGAGGTCGGTATGCTGATCTTCGCGCCGGGTTTTTCTACCGCCGAGCAGGTCACCGATGTTTCCGGACGTGGCGTTGGCATGGACGTGGTGAAGCGTAATATTCAGGAAATGGGCGGCCACGTTGAAATTGCCTCGAAGCAGGGCAAGGGGACGACCATTCGTATTCTGTTACCGCTGACGCTGGCTATCCTTGACGGCATGTCGGTGCGCGTCGCGGACGAAGTGTTCATTCTGCCGCTTAACGCGGTGATGGAATCGCTGCAACCGCGCGCCGAAGACTTGAAACCCTTAGCGGGTGGTGAGCGCGTACTGGAAGTCCGTGGCGAATATCTGCCATTAGTGGAATTGTGGAACGTTTTTGATGTGCAGGGCGCGAAAACTGAAGCCACACAAGGCATCGTCGTCATCCTGCAAAGTGCGGGCAGACGCTATGCGTTGCTGGTTGATCAGCTGATTGGTCAACATCAGGTGGTGGTGAAAAACCTGGAAAGTAACTATCGCAAAGTACCGGGGATCTCCGCCGCCACTATCCTTGGTGATGGTAGCGTCGCGCTGATTGTGGATGTTTCGGCGCTGCAATCACTCAACCGTGAAAAGCGTGTGGCCGGCGCTGCCGCCTGATTGATAACGAAAGGGTAAATAACATGAGTGGAATGGCAACCGTAACAAAAATCGCTGGCGAAAATGTCGGTCAGGAATTTTTGGTTTTCACGCTGGGCGACGAAGAGTACGGCATTGATATTCTGAAAGTGCAGGAAATTCGTGGGTACGATCAGGTAACCCGTATTGCGAATACACCCGAATTTATTCGCGGTGTGACGAACCTGCGTGGCGTGATTGTGCCGATCATTGATCTGCGCGTGAAATTCTCCCAGCCGGGTGTGGAATACAATGACAACACCGTAGCCATTGTGTTGAACCTGGAAAACCGGGTGGTGGGTATTGTGGTGGACGGTGTGTCTGATGTGCTGTCACTGACGCATGAGCAGATTCGTCCTGCGCCAGAATTCGCAGTGACGATGTCAACTGAATACCTGACCGGTCTTGGCGCGCTCGGCGATCGTATGCTGATTCTGGTCGATATTGAAAAGCTGCTGAGCAGCGAAGAGATGGCGCTGGTGGACACGTTGCGTACCGCGTAATCCCTTTTATCACGGAGCGGCAAACGCCGTTCCGTGATAGCCCATACCTGAAGCAATTCTTTTAAAATCAAATAATAATTACATTTCCTGCCCTAATTTCTTTCCGCTGTCTGCCGATAATCTCCTCGTCTTTTTTTGCACACTTTTATCAGGGTTAATTATGTTAACAAGAGTCCGCGTTGTAACCAGCTTACTGCTGGTGTTATTGATGTTTGGCCTGTTGCAGCTCTTCTCCGGCTCGTCCTTTTATCTGGCCTTGAGTCACGATAAACAGAGTTTTGCGGTATCACAGCTGGCGAGCAAAAACACCGAAGCGCTGAATGATGCCTATATGAGCCTTAACCAGAGCCGTGTTGCGCTGACGCGCGTTCAGTTACGTATGGCAAACAGTAAGCTGACCGGTAAAGAAGCCAATGTGGAAGATTTGCTCAATGACAGCAAAAATTTCCAGCAACGCGCCGCCGGGTTCTATAAAGCGTTTAAAACCATACCGGATACGCCAGGGCAAGACCTTCAACTGAACAAACAGCTGGACGAGAGCTATGCCGCCTATGCCAGTGCGCTCAGCCAGATGCAGACAGCGCTAATGGCGGAAGATTTAGAAAGTGCAGGCAAGGTGCCGGTCGCCCCCAGCCAAAGCGCCGTTTTGAAAATGTATACCCAGTGGCGGGCCGATCAAAACCGCCTGACCGCGCTGGGTGTGGAAGAGAATGCCCGCGCCTCCGATCGCATGATGTGGCTCCTCGGCATAATCATGGTGTCGGTTATCGTGGTTATCGCGTTGTGCTGGATTGGCCTGCGTCGCGTGCTGATTAATCCACTGAACAGCAACATTGGCCATATCCGGCATATTGCTCAGGGTGATCTGACTCAGGCGATCATCGTTGAAGGGCGTAACGAGATGAGCCAGCTGGCCGCTAGCCTGCATGAGATGCAGCAGTCGCTGGTGCGCACTGTAGGTAATGTTCGCGACGGCTCAGATGCCATCTTTACCGGTGCGAGTGAGATTTCAGCCGGTAACAATGACCTTTCAGCCCGCACTGAAGAGCAGGCGGCCTCACTGGAACAAACGGCTGCCAGCATGGAACAGCTCACCGCCACGGTGAAGCAGAACGCGGAAAACGCCCGTCAGGCATCGAAACTGGCGCTGAGCGCATCAGAAACGGCACAAAAGGGCGGCAACGTCGTCGAAGGCGTGGTGAAAACCATGAGCGAAATCGCGGGCAGTTCCCGGAAAATCGCCGATATTACCGGCGTGATCGACGGTATTGCTTTCCAGACCAATATTCTGGCGTTGAATGCTGCTGTAGAAGCCGCACGTGCGGGCGAGCAAGGCCGCGGATTTGCAGTTGTTGCAGGTGAAGTCCGTAACCTGGCACAGCGTAGCGCACAGGCAGCGAAAGAGATTAAAGGTCTGATCGAAGATTCGGTTAATCGCGTCAATACCGGTTCAGAACTGGTGGGCGTTGCCGGTGAAACCATGAGCAATATCGTTGACGCTGTAACGCGCGTTACCGACATTATGGGCGAAATTTCCTCGGCGTCGGATGAGCAAAGTCGCGGTATCGATCAGGTTGGCCAGGCAGTAACCGAAATGGATCGCGTGACGCAACAGAATGCCTCGTTAGTAGAAGAGTCTGCCGCTGCGGCCGCCTCACTCGAAGAACAGGCCAGCCGTCTGAGCCAGGCCGTTGCCGTGTTTAAGGTTCGCCGCGAGCAGGTTGTCCCGCCGCTCATTAGGCCTGTCCCGCTTGCTGCCCCGATACTCAGCGTGCCGCGCAAGGCAGCGCCGGTAAGCGAGACGAACTGGGAAACGTTTTAAGCCATCCAGCGACATTGCCAGTCAGGCAAGACTGGCAACATCTTTAAAAGGCCCTGCTCCCGGCCCCTCTTCATGCCGCAAAATGCGTTGACTTCTGCAAGCAATGAACCCGCCGACTTAAGGAAGGTGATCGAAAGGAGAGCACAAGTGCCGGCTTTGTAAGCTATTTAATGGCGGCTGGTCCAACCCGTATTGTCGGACATAAAGTTCCCTTTACTCGCGCCGATAAACAGAGGTGAGTCGCCAACCAATGAGGTGTTTATGTTTAATCGAGTACATGTTGTCTCCGGCCTGCTGTGCGTGCTGGTGTTGTTTGCTTTACTGCAGCTTTTTTCTGGAGGAATGTTTTTCCAGACGGTCAAATCTGACAGAGAAAACTTTGCCTATAACCAGCGTCTGAGTACCTTACAGCAGGCGATGGGCACCTCATGGGTATCGCTGGTTCAGGCGCGTAACAGCCTGAACCGTGCCGGAATTCGTTATCTGCTGGACGCGCAAATGGCTGGCACAGGGGCCACCGTAAAAGAGTTGGTGGCGCTGGCGAGTGAAGAGCTGAAACGCGCCGAGCAGGGCTTTGATATATTCAATGCCAATCTGTCAGAAAAAGGCAAAACCGCTAAAAACGTGCTGACGTTGCAAGCGAACTATAAAACCTATCATGACGCGCTGGCGCAGCTGGTTGTCCTCCTCGGTAAGGGGGATTTTAAGGCCTTTGTTGACCAGCCAACTCAACGTTATCAGGACAAATTCCAGCAGGATTACGATGCCTGGATGAGTTACAACCTGACGCTGGCCAAACGTGGCGTTGATGTTAATAACCATGCTTATCAGCGCTCAGTCACTATCGTAGTTGGCACTTTATTCGTCACATTGCTAATGATCGTGCTGGTGTGGAACGTGATGCGCCGCGTATTGATTCGTCCATTGAAACAGAGCATTGAACATATTCAGCATATTGCGCGCGGCGATCTGACTCAGCCGATTGAAGTCTCGGTGCGCAATGAAATTGGCGAGTTATTGCGTTCGCTGCAAAACATGCAGCAAGAGCTGGTAAGCACCGTGCGAACGGTGCGTGATAGTTCGGAGTCGATTTATACCGGAGCCAGTGAAATTGCTGCCGGTAACAACGATCTCTCTTCTCGTACCGAAGAGCAGGCTGCCTCGCTGGAGCAAACGGCTGCCAGCATGGAGCAGCTCACCGCCACGGTGAAACAGAACGCGGAAAATGCCCGTCAGGCATCGCAGCTGGCGCTCAACGCCTCCGAAACCGCTCAGCAGGGCGGCAAAGTAGTGGATGGAGTGGTCACCACCATGAAGGAGATTGCGGGTAGCTCGAAAAAAATTGCTGACATCACCAGCGTGATTGATGGCATTGCCTTCCAGACCAATATCCTGGCCCTGAACGCAGCCGTTGAAGCGGCCCGTGCGGGTGAACAGGGCCGTGGTTTTGCGGTGGTGGCGGGCGAAGTGCGCAATCTGGCGCAGCGCAGTGCTCAGGCAGCGAAAGAGATTAAAGGGCTGATTGAAGACTCGGTGAGCCGCGTCAATACCGGTTCGGTGCTGGTGGAAAGCGCGGGCGAGACCATGAACGACATCGTCAGTGCGGTGACGCGCGTGACCGATATTATGGGTGAAATCGCCTCTGCTTCTGATGAGCAGAGCCGCGGAATCGATCAGGTTGGCCTGGCGGTGACGGAAATGGATCGCGTCACGCAACAGAATGCCTCGCTGGTGGAAGAGTCTGCAGCGGCCGCTGCGGCACTGGAAGATCAGGCCAGCAATTTAAAACAGGCCGTTTCCGTGTTCAATATCGGTAAAGAATTTGTTGCTCAGGCCGTTAACAAGACAACGGCGGCAAAAACTCTTCGGCTGGATGCGCCGCTGGCGGCTGCTGGTCAACCTGCTTCTCGTAGTGACGACAACTGGGAAACCTTTTAATTGCCTGGATGGCTGACACCTGACCGCTGAGGTTGGGCATCGCAGCAAATTTTTAATGTGTAGTTCAGTGCCAGGTGCAGAAATGAAGAAATCGACGTTATTGGATCAAAATGAGGCGACAACGCTGCTGTCGCAGATGGTTCAACGTTTACCGCTTTCAGACACGCATTTTCGTCGTATCAGTCAGCTGATCTATCAGCGTGCCGGGATTGTGCTGGCCGATCACAAGCGCGAGATGGTTTACAACCGCTTAGTACGCCGCCTGCGCACGCTAAACATTGATAATTTTGGTGGTTATCTGGCGTTGCTGGAGCACGACCCAAACAGCGCTGAATGGCAGGCATTTATTAATGCCTTAACCACCAACCTGACGGCGTTTTTCCGCGAGGCGCACCATTTTCCTGTTCTCGCTGAACATGCACGTAAGCGGCAGGGCAGTTTTAACGTCTGGAGTACCGCCGCGTCTACAGGTGAGGAGCCTTACTCCATAGCCATGACGCTGGCCGAAACGCTAGGCCACGGCCCCGGTAAATTTCAGGTTTATGCCAGCGACATTGATACCCAGGTTCTGGAAAAAGCGGTAGCGGGCGTTTATCGCCAGGAGGAGTTGCGCACTTTGACGCCGGCTCAGCTACAGCGCTTTTTCCTACGCGGCACCGGTCCACATGCTGGCATGGTACGGGTCCGTTCTGAACTGGCTAACACGGTGACTTTCGCCCAGCTTAATTTGCTGGCGCATGACTGGTCATTGCCTGGCCCGTTCGACGCGATTTTTTGCCGTAATGTGATGATCTATTTTGACAAAGAGACGCAGGAAAAAATTCTGCGTCGGTTTGTCCCGCTATTGAAACCTGGCGGCATTTTATTTGCCGGACACTCTGAAAATTTCAGCCAGATCAGTAAAGAGTTCTGGCTGCGTGGACAAACCGTCTATGGACTGACGAAGGAAAGATGATGAGCAAAATCAGCGTGATGTGCGTGGATGATTCCGCTTTGATGCGGCAACTGATGACGGAAATCATCAACAGTCATCCCGATATGGAGATAGTTGCTACCGCACCCGATCCGTTAGTCGCCCGCGATTTGATTAAGCAATTTAATCCGCAGGTGCTCACGCTGGATGTGGAAATGCCGCGGATGGATGGGCTCGACTTTCTGGAAAAGCTGATGCGCTTACGACCAATGCCGGTAGTTATGGTGTCGTCGCTGACCGGCAAAGGTTCCGAGATCACCTTACGGGCGCTGGAACTGGGTGCGGTGGATTTTGTTACTAAACCGCAGCTTGGTATTCGGGAAGGGATGCTGGCCTACAGCCAGATGATCGGCGACAAAATTCGTGCAGCGGCGCGCGCCCGTCTGCACTCGCGTGCGGCGATGCCTATCCCCGCCACGCTGAAGGCTGGACCGTTACTGAGCAGTGAAAAGTTGATTGCCATTGGTTCGTCAACCGGCGGCACCGAAGCTATTCGCCATGTACTGCAACCGCTGCCTGCCACCAGCCCGGCGCTGCTGATTACTCAGCACATGCCGCCTGGTTTTACCCGTTCGTTCGCTGAACGTTTGAACAAGCTGTGTCAGATCACGGTAAAGGAAGCGGAAGAGGGGGAACGCATTCTGCCTGGCCACGCCTATATTGCGCCTGGCGCGATGCACATGGAGCTGGGCCGCAGCGGCGCTAACTATGTGGTGAAACTGAATGAAGGACCAGCAGTCAACCGGCATAAACCATCAGTTGACGTGCTGTTTAAATCCGTGGCGATCAATGCCGGGCGTAACGCAGTCGGCGTGATCCTGACCGGTATGGGTAACGATGGCGCGGCGGGAATGCTGGAAATGCACCGTGCCGGCGCCTGGACCATCGCCCAGAGTGAAGCCAGCTGCGTCGTATTTGGCATGCCACGTGAGGCCATTGCCACGGGCGGCGTGAGCGAAGTCGTGGAATTAAGCAATATCAGCCAGCATATGCTGGCGAAAATTAGCGCCGGACAGGCATTGCGTATTTAACAGGCCCGTCCTGCCGGGCGAGATAAAACAGGAGTAAGTATGGCTGATAAAAACATGCGCTTTTTAGTGGTAGACGACTTCAACACGATGCGCCGTATCGTACGTAATCTGCTAAAAGAGCTGGGTTTTAATAACGTAGAAGAAGCGGAGGATGGCGTAGATGCGCTGGCTAAGCTCAAGGCGGGTGGCTTTGACTTTGTCATCTCCGACTGGAACATGCCGAATATGGACGGCCTGCAACTGCTACAAACTATTCGGGCAGATGCGGCAATGGGCAGCCTGCCGGTGTTAATGGTCACTGCGGAAGCGAAAAAAGAAAATATTATTGCTGCTGCGCAGGCGGGTGCCAGCGGCTACGTGGTTAAACCATTCACTGCGGCCACGCTGGAAGAGAAATTAGGCAAAATTTTCGAAAAACTGGGCATGTAAGGAGATGTGATGAGTGACCTTCCGAAATCAACTGAGGATGCCTCGGCACACGACATTATTGCTCGCATCGGCTCGCTGACGCGCATGTTGCGTGACAGCCTGCGCGAGCTGGGGCTTGATCATGCTATTGCCGAAGCCGCCGAAGCTATTCCTGATGCACGCGATCGTCTGGACTATGTGGTCCAAATGACGGCTCAGGCTGCCGATCGCGCACTAAACTGCGTAGAAGCGGCACAACCGCACCAGGATAAAATGGAGGCCGGAGCAACCCTGCTAAAAGGGCGTTGGGATGCATGGTTTGAAAATCCCATTGAACTGGCCGATGCTCGTGAGTTGGTGACGGATACGCGCGAATTCCTTGATGCCGTGCCGGGACATACCGCCTTCACCAACAAACAGCTGCTTGAAATCATGATGGCGCAGGATTTCCAGGACCTTACCGGTCAGGTTATCAAGCGCATGATGGATGTGATCCAGGAAATCGAGCGTCAACTGTTGATGGTGCTGCTGGAGAACATGCCGGAAGTCAGTGCGGAGAAACGTCAGGGCGGTTCCAGCCTGCTGAACGGTCCGCAAATTCATACTGATGCACCCGGCGTAGTGGCGAACCAGGATCAGGTAGATGACTTGCTGGATAGCTTAGGCTTTTAATTTTACTGCTTAGCGTCTGGCTGATTACCCGGCTAATGCGCGTAAGCTTATTTACGCGCGATTACGATAAAACACGGCCCGCTTGACGGCGGGCTTTTACCGCTTCTTTTTCCCATCCGTAAAAGAGCACGCCTTTTCTTCGTCTTATCCCCGCTTTAACCAAACTCAAATTTGGCATTCTATGCTCAGAAATCCCATCCACCGAGGTTTGTTGTGGCTGAAGAAAGCGACGAGGACAAAACAGAATCGCCCACCCCCCACCGACTTGAGAAAGCGCGTGAGGAGGGGCAGATTCCGCGTTCGCGCGAGCTGACTTCTCTGTTAATGCTACTGGCCGGCATTATGATCCTGTGGCTGGGCGGCACGCTTATGGCGCACAGGTTAGCCAGCATGGTGGCGACGGGGCTGCAATTTGACCATGGCATGGTCACTGACGACAAAATCATTATTGCCCACATCGGAAGTCTGGTCGGCCAGGCAATACTGGCGCTGCTGCCGTTGATGGGGGGACTGGTGCTGGTCGCGATTGCTGCACCGATGCTGTTAGGCGGTATCGTGATTAGCGGTAAAGCGATCAAAATGGATTTCACCAAATTGAACCCGCTGCCTGGTTTCAAACGCATGTTCTCCGCACAAGCCTGGACTGAACTGTTCAAAGGCATTCTGAAATCGGTGTTGGTGGGCTGCGTCGGGGGCTGGTACATCTGGTCACACTGGCCGGAAATGCTGCGGTTAATCAGCGAATCGCCGACCAGAGCGTTGATCCATGGCATGGATTTGATCGCGATATGCTGCGCGCTGGTGATGTTGGGGCTGATCCCCATGGTTGGCTATGACGTCTTTTGGCAGATTTATAGCTATTACAAAAAATTGCGTATGTCGCGTCAGGAAATTCGCGATGAGTTCAAACAGCAGGAGGGCGATCCGCATGTTAAAGGGCGTATTCGCCAGCAAATGCGGGCTGCTGCACGGCGTCGCATGATGGCTGATGTACCGAAAGCCGACGTCATTGTCACCAACCCGACGCACTATTCGGTGGCGCTGCAATATAACGAGAAGAAAATGAGCGCGCCGAAAGTGGTGGCGAAAGGCGCAGGAGAGATTGCGCTGAGAATTCGTGAACTGGGGACTGAGCACCGCATCCCGCTGTTAGAAGCTCCGCCGCTGGCGCGTGCTTTGTATCGACACACCGAAATTGGGCAGCATATTCCCGGCGCGCTTTATGCCGCAGTGGCGGAAGTGCTGGCGTGGGTCTGGCAGCTCCGTCGCTGGAAGCGTGAAGGTGGCCTGATCCCAACCAAACCGAAGAATTTGCCAGTACCGGCAGATATGGACTTTGCAGGAGAGAACAGAAACGATGGCTAATTTGGCCGCAAAACTGCGTTTACCGGAAAGCTTTAAAGATACGCAATGGCAGGTGTTAGCCGGTCCGGTGCTGATCATGATGATCCTGTCGATGATGGTGCTGCCATTGCCACCGTTCATCCTCGATCTGCTGTTTACCTTTAACATTGCGCTTTCCATCATGGTGCTGCTGGTGGCGATGTTCACTCAACGCACGCTGGAATTTGCCGCGTTTCCAACCATTCTGCTGTTTTCCACGTTACTGCGTCTGGCATTAAACGTGGCCTCAACCCGAATCATTCTGATGGAAGGGCATACCGGTGCGGCGGCGGCAGGGCGCGTGGTAGAAGCCTTTGGGCACTTTCTGGTTGGCGGTAACTTTGCCATCGGCATCGTGGTGTTCATCATCCTGGTGATCATCAACTTTATGGTTATCACTAAAGGCGCTGGTCGTATCGCGGAAGTTGGCGCGCGCTTTGTGCTGGACGGGATGCCCGGCAAACAGATGGCGATTGATGCTGACCTTAACGCCGGTTTGATTGGCGAAGATGAGGCAAAACGACGGCGTCAGGAAGTGACGCAGGAAGCAGACTTCTACGGTTCGATGGACGGAGCGAGTAAGTTTGTGCGCGGCGATGCTATCGCCGGCATTATGATCATGGTGATTAACGTGATTGGTGGCCTGCTGGTGGGCGTAGTGCAGCATGGTATGGATGCAGGCCATGCCGCAGAAACTTATACGCTGTTAACCATCGGTGATGGTCTGGTGGCGCAAATCCCTGCTCTGGTCATCTCCACCGCAGCGGGTGTGATCGTGACGCGAGTTGCTACCGATCAGGACGTGGGCGAACAGATGGTTGGTCAGCTGTTTAAAGATCCGCGCGTCCTGATGTTGAGTGCTGGCGTGATTGGTTTGCTGGGTTTAGTGCCTGGCATGCCGAACCTGGTCTTTCTGCTGTTTACTGCGGCGCTGTTGGGCCTGGCGTGGTGGCTGCGCGGACGAGAAATGCAGCCGAAAAAGAGCGCT
This sequence comes from Mixta mediterraneensis, assembly GCF_030283135.1. NCBI lineage: Bacteria > Pseudomonadati > Pseudomonadota > Gammaproteobacteria > Enterobacterales > Erwiniaceae > Mixta > Mixta mediterraneensis. Next base: position 44,662 of record NZ_JASUAZ010000001.1, read on the forward strand.
GAAACGCCGGGTAGCGTCAGCAAAGCGCAGGAAACACCGGCCGCTGCGGAAGCGTCCTGGACCGACGTGCAGCTGGAGGATACGCTCGGCATGGAAGTGGGGTATCGCCTGATTCCGATGGTCGATCACCTGCAAAACGGCGAACTGCTGGGACGCATACGCAGTATCCGTAAAAAGGTGGCACAGGATGTTGGCTTTCTTCCACCGGTGGTGCATATCCGTGACAACATGGAACTGCCGCCAGCGCGTTATCGCATTTTGATGAAAGGCGTGGAAATAGGTAGCGGCGATGCTTATCCAGGGCGCTGGATGGCGATCAACCCAGGCACCGCAGCGGGATCCTTGCCGGGCGAAGCCACGGTGGATCCGGCCTTTGGTCTGGCGGCCATCTGGATTGACAGTGCGCTGAAAGAACAGGCGCAGATTCAGGGCTTCACGGTGGTTGAAGCCAGTACCGTGGTGGCCACGCACCTTAACCACCTGATTGGTCAATACGCCAGCGAATTGTTTGGTCGTCAGGAAGCGCAGCAGCTGTTAGATCGCGTCACGCAGGAAATGCCAAAGCTAACGGAAGACCTGGTGCCGGGCGTGATCACCCTGACCACACTGCATAAAGTGCTGCAAAATCTACTGGTAGAGCGGGTGTCGATTCGCGATATGCGCACCATCATTGAAACGCTGGCGGAACATGCGCCCGTGCAAAGCGATCCACAAGAACTCACCAGCGTCGTCCGCGTTGCGCTGGGCCGTGCGATTACGCAACAGTGGTTCCCCGGTAATGACGAAGTGCAGGTGATTGGTCTGGATGCCACGCTGGAGCGTTTGTTGTTACAGGCTTTACAGGGCGGCGGTGGACTGGAACCGGGCCTTGCCGATCGCTTATTGAGTCAGGCACAGAGCGCATTGCAGCGACAGGAAATGCTGGGTGCGCCACCGGTGTTGCTGGTGAATCATCCGTTACGTGCGCTGCTGGCGCGCTTCCTGCGCCGTAACCTGCCGCAACTGGTGGTGCTGTCAAACATGGAGCTCAGCGACAATCGTCAGATCCGTATGACGGCGACCATCGGAGGAAAATAGTGAAACGTTTGCTGTGGCTGCTGTGCATATGGCCATTGTGGGTACAGGCGATGGACGGGGCGTGGCATGCCAGCGCCCGTGGTCCGGTGCTGGCGAATCGGGGGGCCTGGCAACGTTCACAGCCTTTAACGCCACCGCAAAATGTCAGCGGCTATATTGAGGTGGTGAACTGGCGCTATCAGCTTAGCAAGCCAGCGCCATCAGGGCTGGAAGTAAGATTGTGTGCGGCGCAGCGCTGTACTGCGCTTGAGGGAGCCAGCGGTAGCACGCGCGGTCTGGCGCATGTAGCAGCAAAGGAAACCTTGCATATGGTGTTTGGCTTTGCCGGGACGGGGAAATTACCGCCGGGCCTGCGGGTAGTGAGCAGTGAAGTAATGGTGAACTATCACGATCGCTAGCTCAGCCTGCGGGATAACCATCATCGTGACCATAGATAAACCCTGCCGAGGCAGGGTTTTTTACTTTACATACGTTCGACGGTTTTAATACCGAGGGTATCAAGACCCTGTTGCAGTGTCTTGGCCGTCAGCGCCGCTAGCTGTAAACGGCTGAAGCGAGTGCTTTCCTCTTCGGCATTAAGAATCGGACAATGCTCGTAGAAACCAGAGAACAGACCAGCCAGATCATAGAGATAAGCACACATCACATGTGGCGTACCGTCACGCGCAACCTGGGTGATGACTTCTTCGAACTGTAACAGACGAGTAGCCAACAGCGCTTCGCGATCCTCAGTAATCACCAGCTCACCTTTGAGCGTTTCTGCATCGATACCGGCTTTGCGGAACACGGATAATACGCGAGTGTAGGCATACAGCAGGTAAGGCGCGGTGTTGCCCTCAAAAGCCAGCATATTATCCCAGTCAAAGATGTAATCGGTGGTGCGGCTTTTTGACAGGTCAGCATATTTCACTGCGCCAATGCCAACCACTTCTGCCAGCTGCTTTACCTCATCTTCGGACATCTCAGGATTTTTCTCGCGCACCAGCGTGTAGGCACGCTGATAGGCTTCATCCAGCAGATCGGACAATTTAATAGTGCCGCCGCTACGGGTTTTGAAAGGGCGACCATCTTTACCCAGCATCATGCCAAATGCGTGATGTTCAAGCGGAACATTATCAGGCACATAACCGGCTTTGCGCACAATGGTCCACGCCTGCAACAGATGCTGATGCTGACGTGAATCGATGTAATACAGCACGCGATCGGCATGCAACGTTTCATACCGATATTTTGCACAGGCAATATCGGTGGTGGTGTACAGATAGCCTCCATCCTTTTTCTGGATGATGACGCCCATCGGCTCGCCTTCTTTGTTCTGGAACTCATCCAGAAACACCACAGTGGCGCCTTCGCTTTCAACCGCCAGCCCTTTGGCTTTAAGATCGCTGACAATGCCAGGCAACATATCGTTGTAAAGGCTTTCACCCATCACATCTTTGCGGCTCAGGGTGACGTTCAGGCGGTCGTACACTTTCTGGTTCTGACTCATGGTAATGTCGACCAGCTTTTTCCACATCTGGCGGCAATACTCGTCACCACTTTGCAGCTTCACCACATAACGGCGAGCGCGTTCAGCAAAGGCAGGATCTTCGTCATAGGTACGTTTTGCTTCGCGGTAAAACGCTTCCAGATCGGCCAGCGCCATCTCAGCGTGATTTTCGTTTTGCTGTTTCTCCAGATAAGCAATCAACATGCCAAACTGCGTGCCCCAGTCGCCCACATGGTTTGCACGAATTACGTGGTGACCGAGAAACTCCAGGGTGCGCACGGCGGCATCACCAATAATGGTGGAACGCACATGCCCAACGTGCATCTCTTTTGCCACATTGGGCGCAGAGTAATCAATTACGATAGTTTGTGGTTCGACGTGTGCTATGCCCAAACGCGGCTGACGCAGAGCGGTTTTGGCATTTTCAGCCAGCCACTGGCGGTCAAGAAAAATATTGATGAAGCCCGGTCCGGCAATCTCCATTTTGCTGGCGATACCGGCCAGATCAAGGTGCTGCAACACTGTCTCCGCTAATTGTCGCGGCGCTTGCCCCAGTTTCTTCGCCACGGCCATAATACCGTTCGCCTGATAATCACCAAACTGGACCCGGGCAGACGGACGAACCTGCGGTTCGCAATCGGCGGGTGCGCCGGCTAAAACCATTGCCTGACTGACTTTTGCGGAAAGAAGTGCCTGAATATTCACCGAAATACCTTCATATGCTGAAAAACGCTCGTCTGAACCACCACGAGCCGTCATCATCATCTTGCCTGGGGTCAATCGCCAGACAAAACGGGAAAAAATGAGGGGGAAAGTATACGTGAATTGTTGGTGGGCGTCAGCAGTTGGATAAAGCAGGGAAACAGGGCCTGAAATGTTTCCCGCTGGCTTTAACGGCGACGCAGATGACGGCGAGGGTTTTTAACGCTTTTATCTTCACGCACCTTCCAGTGGCGGGAAATAGCAAATCCCATCAGTGCGATCAGGACTGCGACAACAATAAGCATGGTCATTGAGCTATTCCTTTTAGTTGTGTTGGGTCAAATTTATAAGAAACCCCGCATGGCTGCAATTGTTTATCACCCAAATAAGAGTTATCTCATTGTATTAAATAAGTTGATTTAAAACAGTAAATTAATGCAGGTTCATCCAGTAACTTCTGGATCTAAAGAGGGGATAAGTCCGAATTAAAAGCAGTAGTTATGCGATTTTACGCCAGTTTTCTCGCCAAATCGGATGAATCTTACTATTTTGTTGCGCATGGCGTAGTGCTGACGGCGCATTACATTGATTAGAAATACTGGATTATTAAAGGAGATTGCGGGCTGTGAACACCACTTTTCCCCCAGAACTGGACGATTTAGAAGCGGATTTAGTGCGTTTTGAAAAATCGTTAAAAAGTTTTTCTGAGCGACTGGGTCTCACCCTGAGCGATCTTGAGGCGGATCATATTGCTGTTCGCTGCCATCAGAACGTGACAGCGGAGCGCTGGAAACAGGGATTTTTGCAAATAGGCAGCCCGCTTTCTGAAGCGATGATTAACGGGCGTCCAATTTGCCTGTTCAGGCTGCATCAACCCATTCAGGTCGCCGGTTGGCAGTTGGATATAATTGAACTGCCGTGGCCGGGCGAAAAACGGTATCGCCATGAAGGATGGGAGCATGTAGAAATTGTACTGCGTGGAGAACCTGAAACCCTCGGCATACGTGCGATGGCCTTACTCGCGGACCAGGCGCTGATGCAGCGCGACATTTCGTTTAAAACCAGCTCGCCAAAAGGGGAAAATGAAGACTTGCCCAATCCGACCTTAGCAGTAACGGACGGGCAAACAACGATTAAATTTCACCCGTGGCGACTGGAAGAAATCGTCGCCAGCGAGGCAAATTAAGCGCGCGCGGCAACAGCGTTCTGTAACCGCGCAACGGCGTCTTTTAGCGTGGCGCGGGTACAACCAAAATTGAAGCGTACAAAGTTGTCATCACCAAAATCACGGCCGGGTGAAAAGCCGAGCCCATGTTTTTCGAAGTAGAGAGCCGGGCTGGCAACGCTGAGCGCGCTGGCATCAATCCAGCCAAGGTAAGTGGCTTCGGGGGAAGCCATCTCTAGCCCTGGTAAGGCATTGACCTGTTCAACCAGCCAGTCGCGGTTACTGCGTAAGTAGCTAAGCTGGGCTTCCAGCCATGCCTCTCCGTCGCGCCATGCGGCTTCCGCTGCGACCAGCGCCAGAATATCTACTGACGGTACAATGCCCTGACGCACGCGATTAAAGCGAGCGCGTAGTTCAGGGTTGGGAATGATAGCCATTGACGCGCCCAGGCCAGCGATATTGTAACTTTTTGACGGTGAGAGCAGCGTAATGCTGCGCTGTGCGGCATCTTCATTCAGCGAGGCAAAAGGAATGTGTTGCACGCCCGGCTCGAGCAGTAAATCGCAATGGATTTCATCAGAGCACACAATTAAGTCATGTTGTTGAGCAAAGGCAAGTTGTGCCTGCAGCTCGTCGCGACGATAAACCGTACCGCCAGGATTTTGTGGGTTACACAGCATCAATAACTTTTCTTTGCCACGCATCTGGCCTTCGGCGGCAGCCAGATCGATCACCCAACGCGAGTCCTGCAGGGTTAACGGCAGATTAAGTTGCGCCCGTTCGGCTAATTTGGCTGCACTACGAAACGGCGGATAAATTGGCGTAGGGGCGATAGTCGTCTCGTCAGCAGCCGTGAAAGCGCGCACCGATAAATTTAGCCCGCTGACCACGCCCGGTAATAACACTATCCACGCTGGATCAACGTGCCACTGATAGCGCGAGGCAAAACGCTGAACCGCGACATCAATTAAGCCGTCGGGGTGTTCGCCATAGCCAAAAACCCCATGGTCGGCACGGTTTTTTATCGCCTCGATAATGCATTCAGGCGATCGAAAATCGGTATCTGCTACCCATAATGGCAGGATGTCCTGGCCCGCATATTTGTGCCATTTACGGCTATCGCTGTGACGACGGTCTATCCGTTGGTCAAAATTGAATGCCATATTTACCTTTCCGCGTAAACTTATTTCAAAAGAGTAATTTGATTCGAAGCAGGCGTCATGTAAAGGAGAAGAGAATGACTAAACTGGAAATTTGCTGCTACGGCGTGGATTGCGCAGTGACCGCGCAGCAGGCCGGAGCCGATCGGGTTGAGCTTTGCGCCGCACCGCGTGAAGGCGGATTAACGCCGTCGGCGGGGATGCTGGAAGCGGTCCGTCGTGAGGTAACGATTCCGGTTCATCCGATTGTCAGACCACGCGGTGGCGATTTTTGCTATACCGCGCGTGAATTCGACGCGATGAAATCAGATGTGGCTTTGATTCGCGATCTCGGCTTTCCCGGCCTGGTCATTGGTATGCTGGATGAAGAGGCGCATATTAACCAGAGTCAAATGCGGCAAATCATGGCGCTGTGTGGCGGCCTCTCAGTAACCTTTCATCGGGCTTTCGATCTGTGCCATAGTCCGAAACGTGCCCTGGAGGAGTTGACCGATCTTGGTGTCGCGCGCATTCTGACGTCAGGGCAGCAACAAAGCGCGGAAAACGGAATTGCATTGTTGAAGGAACTTAATGAATACAGTACAGGTCCTATTATTATGGCAGGCGCGGGCGTTCGCCTGAGTAACCTGCAAAAATTCCTCGACATGGGCATTCGTGAAGTTCATAGCTCGGCCAGCCGCCTTGTGGCGTCGCCGATGCGTTATCGAAAGGCCGGTGTTTCGATGTGTTCAGAAGCCGAAACCGACGAATTTAGTCGCTATTGTGTCGATAGCGATGTGGTGGAAGCGATGAGAAGTGTGATGCAGATGAACACTGTCCGGGTGGCCTGAATCACGCCAGATTTTGCCGCGCAGCACGCCGCTGATTGACGTGATGTTTGCAAGTACCAAACCCCAGTACGCTTGCTGGGGTATTTTTTGTCTGCTATTTACGCTTTTGCCTCCGATAAACACAGTTGCGATTACACTTAACCTATTGTTGTCGGAGACTTAACACCATGAAATGCTTTTTTATCTCTGCATTAACCTTGTTAATGGCTGCGTTAAGCAGTCCGCTCTTTGCGGCCAGCAATTGCGGTTCGCAAAGCGGTAATATTGCCAGCAGTAATAACTGGATTATGCTCGGCGGCAGCGCAAAAGGTGCGGTGCGTCAGGTCATCGCCGGAGAATTCGGCAAAGATGTCAATTCGCAAAAACGTATGCTTGGCCAGTTTGATCCCTGCGGCGATCTCACGGTTGCTGACGTCAGCTATGACAAAAATGAGCGCAACGTTACTCTCAGCATGGAACAGCACATCGTCCGGGTACAAAGTGGCTGGGTTGCAGAGTATGCCTACCTGGTCAAAGTGCTGAAGGAAGGCAAAGAAGTGGTGGTCGATAATCGTCAGGGTACGATTAACTGGCAAATGGGTAAGCACGGCAACATTGTCAGCGCCTCTGATAAATTTACCAGCATGGGCCAGACGGGTTTCACTGACACCCTTTACCGCTATGATAACCATTTCCGGCTGGAAAAGAGCGTGGCGCGCGGTACTGATGCACTGAGCAACGGCGAAAATCACTATCGCTGGAGTCCGCAGGGTTTAGTGACCGGCACGCAATCAGCACGTAGCAAGGACACGTACACTTACGACAAACAATTTCGCGAGCTACGTCTGCACGGCATGACCAGCACCCCGGTCAGCACTATTCGCTCGATTGATGAATGTCAGCTATGGGATGAGGTAGGCAACTGCACGTTAAGTTACCTGCACGAAACGGAAGTGTTCGATAAAGGCACCATTGAGCGCCACCTCAGCTCGGCCTATAAATATCAATACTGGGATAAAACCGCCTCGTCAAATGAATAGTGTGGAATGAAGGTTGCGCTGAAAAGGTTACAATAATTTCCTCACTTGCTATGTTGTGCGTAATTAAAACAGAGAAATCACTATGACTACCACGCTGCTCTCCTTTTTGTTCGCTATTACGATTTTGACGATGACGCCTGGCTTTGATACGGCATTAGTGCTGCGTTCTGCGGCTGCTCAGGGATGGAAACGCGCCAGCGCTACCGCTTTTGGCGTGACGTTAGGCTGTTTAATCTGGGGCGTTGCGGTGGGGCTAGGGCTGGGTGCGCTGCTGCTGGCTTCAGAAACGGCCTACAATCTGTTGAAATGGATTGGCGCGGCATACCTGCTTTATCTCGGCATAAAGTTAGTGCTTAATCCGCGCAGTCAACCTGAAGAGGTCGAAACGAATAAGGCGCAGCAGGGCTTTGTCGCCTGCTTTAGCCGTGGCCTGTTTGGAAATCTGCTTAATCCAAAAGTGGGTGTCTTCTACGTCACTTTCCTGCCGCAGTTTATTCCTGCCGGGGCATCAGTGGCGCTGTGGTGCACGCTAATGGCGTTAGCACATATGTTACTGGGATTGATGTGGAATGCGGTGTTGATCGGTGGCAGCCGCTATTTTTCCCGTCAATTGCGTCAGCCCCGCGTATTAAAAATAATGGATCGTTTGACTGGGTGCGTGTTTATCGGTTTTGCGGCGAAACTGGCGTTATCTCGCCGCTAAGCATTATGGCCTGGTCGCGACCAGCACCGCGCGGAGCGGAGCGGGATAACCCTCTACCGTTTTGCGCGAATCATTGGGATCAAGGAACTCGGCCAGCGATTCGCTGGTCATCCAGTCGGTGCGACGCTGTTCGTCAGTCGTTGTCAGGGCGTAATCAACGATACGTACATCCACAAAGCCGCTTTTCTCCAGCCAGCTTTTCAACGCCTCGGCAGAGGGAATAAAGAACACATTGCGCATTTGTGCATAACGTTCTCCCGGTACTAATACCTGGTTCACATCGCCTTCAATCACCAGGGTTTCCAGCACCAGTTCGCCACCGCTCACCAGCTGATTTCTCAGCTGCAACAGATGATCGAGCGGCGAACGGCGGTGATACAGCACGCCCATAGAAAAAACGGTATCAAAAGCCTGCAAAGCCGGTAACTGTTCAATGCCGACAGGCAGCAGATGTGCGCGACGATCGTCATTCAACAGCTTGCGTACCGCTTCGAACTGACACAAAAACAGCTGCATTGGATCGATGCCGACCACAAAATGCGCACCGGCGCCAAGCATACGCCACATGTGATACCCACTACCGCAGCCCACATCTAACACCATACGACCGGCTAAGGATGAGATATGGGGCAGAACCCGCTCCCATTTCCAGTCCGATCGCCATTCAGTATTAATCTCAGTGCCATAAAGAGAATAGGGGCCTTTCCGCCACGGCATCAGATTACGCAGCAGTTTTTCAATGCCCTGACGATGGCGCTCGCTGATGTCGTCGCGATCGGCGCTTACGCTATGCAATAAATCCAGCCGCTGCGGCTCCAGTAATGGCAGGTATTCCAGTGATTTGTACCAGTCACGGAAGTGCCCATGCAGGTTTTCACGCTGCCAGCTGCTGATCTGTCCAGGCAGCACTTCCAGCCACTTTGCAAGCGGCCCGACGGCAATTTGCTGATAAAAAGGGCCGAAATCAATCATTTCAATGCCACCAACGAACCAAAATTAAAGCACTGGAACCACAGCTCAGCATGAGCAAAACCCGCCTGTTGCAGACGCGCTTTATGCGCTTCGACGCTGTCGGTCAGCATCACATTTTCCAGCATGCTGCGTTTCTGGCTGATCTCCAGTTCGCTGTAGCCGTTAGCGCGTTTGAAATCGTGATGCATATTGAACAGCAACTCGCCAACGTCGGCATCTTCAAAGCTGAATTTCTCAGACAATACCAGGGCGCCGCCAGGATTCAGCCCTTGCCATACCTTTTTCAGCAGCTGTAAACGTGCCGGTGGCTCCAGAAATTGCAGCGTGAAGTTGAGCACCACCAGCGAGGCATTCTCAATGTGAATATTACGAATATCGGCTTCCATTACCGTCACTGGCGTGTCGGCGCGAAACGCGTCCAGATGGCGACGGCAGCGCTCGACCATCGCCGGAGAATTGTCCACCGCAATGATGGTACAACCCGGCACATGAATATTACGACGCACCGAAAGGGTCGCCGCGCCCAGCGAACAGCCGAGGTCATAAACCTGACTGTTGGGCTGAACAAAACGTTCTGCCAGCATACCGATCATGGAAATGATGTTGGAATAGCCGGGCACCGAGCGCTGAATCATATCGGGAAAAACTTCAGCTACGCGCTCGTCAAAGGTCCAGTCACCCAGTTTAGCAATGGGCGCGGAAAATAGCGTATCGCGGTCAGACATAACGAAAAATCCGGAAAGATGACGGAAAGGGCGCTATTTTGGCAGAAAGAAACGCAGGCTGCACCCGTAAACCTGCAATCTTTAGTGTAGCGTCAGGACTAACGCCCACGGCAGGTAGATCAGATTGAACAGAGTCATACCGCACAGGGCAAACAGCGTAAGCATCATGCCGTATTGACGGCCTTTCATGACGCTGTTGCGCAAACCGTAAGCGTGTAATAAACGCCCCGCAAAAAACAGCAATGCCGTTATGTGGATCATCCAGATGTCTGCACCGTTCATTTCCATGACAATAAGTAGCAACAGGGCCAGCGGAATGGTTTCAATCGCATTGCCGTGAAGGCGAATGGCTATTTTGAGATCGTAAACGCCGCCATCGCCGTAAGCCACGCGGTACTGCCGACGGTAACGCACCACATCCAGCGCAAACTTCATCACTAATAAAGCACCCACTACTACATATAACGCGCTAACCATCCGCGACTCCCACATATTGCTAAGGCGGCCATTCTAGCCAGCCAGATGTTGCCTGTCCTGCTGATGGCTTAAAACAGCGAATCCTGTTGCGGCCAGTCCGGTCCGCTGCCAATACGCGCATCCAGCTGCTGAAGCTGCGGCCACAGCGCCTGCACCAGCGGAAAGACTTCTCCCATATCGGGAGTGTGCAGAAAAAGCAGGGGATCGCTGTCCTGCTGCCATTCCATCAGTTTATTTATCCAGATTTGAAACAGAGGCACGCTCTCATCCACGCTGTCACTGCCGATAAAACGTACCATCGGCTGTGAACCCGTGCGCAGCGCATGCGGCGGCACGCGCGGTTTCTGCTGGCGCGCGTGCAGGGCAGCGGCAGCTTGCGAGGTGGACGCATGGACCGGGCGGCTGTCCAGAATGACACGATTAACGCCACGCTGCAGTAATCCGCGGTTCAACGCGCGCTCAGCCTCGCCTTTAGCAAAGAATTCAGGATGACGAACTTCTACGCCATAGGAAAAACGGCGCGGCAGGCTATCAAGGAAGCGCCACAGCTCGTTAAGCTGGCGGGGAGAGAAGCGAGCAGGCAGCTGTAGCCAGTATTGCCCAATGCGACCGGCCAGCGGATCGAACAAACGGAGAAATTCGGCGACCAGATCGTCGCTGTGTTGCAGCGCCGCCTGATGGCTGATGGTGTGGGGAAATTTAAAGCAGAAGCGAAAGTCATCATGCGTCATGTCGCGCCAGCGTAGGACCGTTTCGCTATTCGGCAACGCATAGAGTGTGGTGTTGCCTTCCACGCAGTGAAAATAGCGCGCATAGTCAGCCAGGTTTTCAATCCCCCAGCGTTTCCAGTGCGAATGTTGCCATTGCGGCAGGCCAATACGAAGCGTCACGCCAGTTCTCCAGGCTCAAATGCGATGACAAATTATCCTTTAAGGTAGCCCGTCACTGCAAACAGATGAAAACCGATAACGAAATGTTCGCTTTGGCGCGCCTCTACTTATCCTGATTCCCTTTTTCCATTATAATGACCGCCTTTTTTGCGGCAGCATCTCAAAGGTTACGCGGCCCGATGCTGTCAGCTGCAGCGGTGAAGTTAAAAGGATGGTGTTATGCGTTCAGAATATTGCGGACAGCTCAATCTGTCTCATGTAGGTCAGAAAGTTACTCTTTGCGGCTGGGTCAACCGCCGTCGCGATCTGGGAAGCCTGATTTTTATCGATATGCGCGATCGCGAAGGCATCGTGCAGGTATTCTTCGATCCCGATCGTCAGGATGCTTTTAAGCTGGCTTCTGAGCTGCGCAACGAATTCTGTATCCAGATCACCGGAACTGTGCGTGCGCGTGATGACAAGAATAAAAATGCCGAGATGGCGACCGGTGAAGTGGAAGTATTTGCTGAAGCGCTGAATATCATTAATCGTTCCGAGCCGCTGCCACTGGACTCCAACCAGAACAACAGCGAAGAAGCGCGTCTGAAATACCGTTACCTGGATCTGCGTCGTCCAGAAATGGTTGAACGATTAAAAACCCGCGCGAAAATCACCAGCTTCGTGCGTCGCTTTATGGATAACGAGGGTTTCCTCGACATCGAAACGCCGATGCTGACCAAAGCCACGCCGGAAGGTGCGCGTGATTATCTGGTGCCGAGCCGCGTGCATAAAGGTAAATTTTATGCATTGCCGCAGTCGCCACAGCTGTTCAAACAGCTACTGATGATGTCCGGGTTTGATCGTTATTATCAAATCGTTAAATGCTTCCGTGACGAAGACCTGCGTGCCGATCGTCAGCCAGAATTTACCCAAATTGATGTGGAAACCTCTTTTCTCAGCGCGCCACAGGTGCGAGAAATTATGGAGCGTATGATCCGCAACCTGTGGCTGGACGTCAAGACGGTGGATCTCGGTGAATTCCCCAAAATGACGTTTGCAGAAGCGATGCGCCGTTACGGCTCAGACAAGCCGGACCTGCGTAACCCAATGGAGTTGGTTGATGTGGGTGATCTGCTGAAAAACGTGGAATTCCAGGTCTTTTCCGGCCCCGCCAATGATGAAAAAGGACGCGTTGCAGCCCTGCGTGTTCCTACGGGTGCCCAGCTGAGTCGCAAGCAGATTGATGAATACGGCAAGTTTGTTGAAATTTATGGCGCCAAAGGACTGGCGTGGATGAAGATCAACGAACGCGCTAAAGGTCTGGAAGGCGTACAAAGCCCGGTAGCGAAGTTCCTGAACGCGAACATCATAGAAGACATTCTGAACCGCACTGGCGCGCAAGATGGCGATATTATTTTCTTCGGCGCTGACCGGGCGAAAGTGGTCGCGGATGCCCTGGGGGCGCTGCGCCTGAAAGTAGGCCGCGAGCTGCAAATCACGGATGATAAAGCCTGGAAGCCGTTATGGGTGATTGACTTCCCGATGTTTGAAGAAGATGAAGCGGGCGGGCTGGCAGCGATGCACCATCCGTTTACTGCGCCGAAAGAGATGAGCGCAGAGCAGCTGGCCGCAGATCCTACCCTGGCGGTGGCCAATGCTTACGACATGGTGATTAACGGTTACGAAGTCGGTGGCGGTTCTGTGCGTATCCACAACGGCAAAATGCAGCAAACCGTGTTCAGCATTCTGGGTATAGAAGAACATGAACAGCGTGAAAAGTTTGGCTTCCTGCTGGATGCGTTGAAATTTGGCACGCCGCCGCACGCAGGTCTGGCATTTGGCCTGGATCGTCTGACCATGCTGCTGACCGGCACGGACAATATTCGCGACGTCATTGCCTTCCCGAAAACCACGGCAGCAGCATGTTTGATGACCGAAGCGCCAGGGGCAGCGAATCCGGCGGCGCTGCTTGAACTGGGTATTCAGGTAGTGAAGAAAGATAAGCCAGAGAATCAATAATGGCGTACAAACATCCGGTTTCGGTGCTGGTGGTCATTTATGCGCAGGATACTGGCCGGGTGTTAATGCTGCAGCGGTGTGATGATCCCGATTTCTGGCAGTCGGTGACCGGCAGCCTGGAGGCGGGAGAAACCGCACTTCAGGCTGCCCAGCGCGAAGTATGGGAAGAGGTGGGCATTAACGCTCTCGCCGAGCAGCTACGGGTGGAAGATTGTCAACGCCAGATTGAATTTGAGATCTTTCCACACTATCGCCATCGTTATGCTCCGGGTATCACGCACAACCGTGAACACTGGTTCCGGCTGTTACTGCCAACCGAGCGCAACATTGCGTTGAGCGAGCATCTTGCTTTTCGCTGGCTTGAGCCCGCAGCCGCCGCAGCGCTAACCAAGTCCTGGAGTAATCGCCAGGCGATAGAAGAATTTACCTGAATGTTTGCCGCCGCGCGTTTTTCCGGCGGCGATCTGGTTAAGGTTATATCTTTCCGGTGATGACGCAATAATCAGCACCACAGCATTAAACAGTCGGGCGTTATCGATGCAGCGAGTAGATTCGTTGTCAGCGCAAAGCAATCAAAGCGTAGTGTTGTACGTGAAGAGAATGAGCACTGGCAACGGCGAAAATCGCCAGCAGGATAGCCTGCACCATGCCAAGTTCGGAGAAAATGTAAGATGGCAGGACATAGTAAATGGGCGAACACCAGGCACCGCAAAGCGGCTCAGGATGCTAAGCGAGGCAAAATCTTCACCAAAATCATTCGCGAGCTGGTCACCTCAGCCAAACTTGGCGGTGGCGATCCTTCCTCTAACCCGCGTTTACGCGCTGCAATGGACAAAGCCCTGTCCAACAATATGACGCGTGACACCATGGATCGTGCTATTGCACGTGGTGTGGGTGGCGATGATAACGCCAACATGGAAACCATCATCTATGAAGGTTACGGTCCGGGTGGATCGGCCATCATGATCGAATGCCTGAGTGATAACCGTAATCGTACCGTTGGCGAAGTGCGTCATGCCTTTACCAAAACCGGCGGAAACCTTGGCACCGACGGCTCCGTTGCGTACCTGTTTAGCAAAAAAGGCGTGATCTCTTATGCGCCGGGTCAGGATGAAGATCAGGTTATGGAAGCGGCACTCGAAGCCGGTGCTGAAGATGTGGTGAGCTACGATGACAGCACCATTGACGTCTTCACCGCCTGGGAAGATATGGGCACAGTGCGTGATGTGATGGAAGCCGCTGGCTTCAAAGCTGACACCGCTGAAGTCACCATGATCCCATCGACCAAAGCGGAAATGGACGCCGAAACCGCGCCGAAACTGCTGCGTTTGATCGACATGCTGGAAGACTGTGATGACGTGCAGGAAGTTTACCACAACGGTGAAATTTCCGACGAGGTGGCGGAAACGCTGTAATGGCGTTCGCCTGTTTATACCAAACCGGAGGCGCGTAATGGCGATCATTTTGGGGATCGATCCCGGTTCGCGCATCACCGGTTATGGTGTGATTCGTCAAACAGGTCGGCAGCTAACCTATTTAGGCAGCGGCTGTATTCGCACGAATACCGCTGAATTACCCGCTCGCCTGAAGCTCATTTATGCGGGCGTCAGCGAAATCATCACTCAGTTTTCACCCGATTATTTCGCTATTGAACAGGTATTCATGGCGAAAAACGCTGACTCAGCATTAAAACTGGGGCAGGCACGCGGCGCGGCGATTGTCGCCGCCGTTAATCATGATTTACCGGTGTTTGAGTACGCAGCGCGGCAGGTTAAGCAAACCGTGGTGGGGCTGGGCAGTGCAGAGAAAAGTCAGGTACAGCATATGGTTCGTACCTTGCTTAAACTGGCAGCGAATCCCCAGGCCGATGCTGCGGATGCGCTGGCGATTGCGATAACGCACTGTCACGTTGCGCAAAACGCGGCGCGGATGAGCGACAGCAAACTGGTGTTAACCCGCGGTCGTCTACGATCGGGCTAAATATAAGCCGCTACCCAGGGCTTTCAGGCTGGATATTCATACAGCCTTTTTTATGTTATAAAATCCGCCACATACTATTTTGGAAGGAAGCGTTCAGGTGATAGGTCGTCTACGGGGCAATATTCTGGAAAAGCAGCCACCGCTGGTGCTGATTGAAACGAACGGCGTGGGTTATGAAGTACACATGCCAATGACCTGTTTTTATGAGTTACCTGAACTCCATCATGAAGCGGTGATTTTTACCCATTTCGTGGTGCGTGAAGACGCGCAGCTGCTGTTTGGTTTTAATAGCAAACAAGAACGCGCGCTATTCCGCGAGCTGATTAAAGTCAATGGAGTGGGGCCAAAACTGGCGCTGGCGATCCTCTCCGGTATGTCGGCTCAGCAATTTGTGACTGCCGTGGAAAAAGAAGAAATCGCTACCCTGGTTAAACTTCCCGGCGTGGGTAAGAAAACAGCTGAACGTTTAGTCGTAGAGATGAAAGATCGCTTCAAGGGGATGCATGGCGATCTGTTCGGCGGCGAATCGGCCTTTACGCTGTCTACTCCGAGCGCTGAATCTGACGCCAATGATGCGGAAGCCGAAGCGGTTGCAGCGCTGGTGGCGCTGGGTTATAAACCGCAGGAAGCCAGCCGCATGATCAGCAAAGTTGGAAAACCTGATGCGGATTGCGAAACACTTATCCGCGAAGCGCTACGCGCCGCTATTTGAGGTCATTCATGATAGAAGCCGATCGCCTGGTCTCTGCTGCCAGCGTTAATGAAGAAGAAAGTATTGATCGCGCGATTCGTCCTAAACTGCTGGCTGAGTACGTCGGACAGCCACAGGTACGTGAGCAGATGGAAATTTTCATCAAAGCGGCGCAACTGCGTGGTGATGCGCTTGATCATTTACTGATTTTTGGGCCGCCAGGATTAGGTAAAACCACGCTGGCAAATATCGTCGCCAATGAAATGGGCGTTAATCTACGGACGACTTCTGGCCCGGTACTTGAAAAGGCTGGCGATCTGGCCGCCATGCTGACCAACCTTGAACCCCATGATGTACTGTTTATTGATGAAATCCATCGCTTGTCGCCGGTTGTGGAAGAGGTGCTCTATCCCGCAATGGAGGATTATCAGCTGGACATCATGATTGGCGAAGGGCCGGCAGCGCGTTCAATCAAAATTGATTTACCCCCTTTTACCCTGATCGGTGCGACAACGCGGGCGGGCTCGCTGACATCGCCGCTGCGCGATCGCTTCGGTATTGTGCAGCGGCTGGAGTTTTATCAGGTCAACGATCTGCAGCATATTGTCAGCCGCAGCGCAGCCTGTTTAGGTCTGGCGTTGAGTGAGGAAGGGGCGCTGGAAATTGCGCGTCGTTCACGGGGCACACCGCGTATTGCTAACCGTTTGCTACGACGCGTACGTGATTTTGCTGAAGTGCGCGCCAACGGTAATTTAAGCGGAGAGGTGTCATGTAGCGCACTTGATATGCTGAATGTTGACAGCGAAGGCTTTGATTACATGGACCGCAAACTGCTGCTGGCAATCATCGATAAATTTACCGGTGGCCCGGTTGGCCTGGATAACCTTGCTGCTGCCATTGGCGAAGAGCGTGAAACGATTGAGGATGTAATTGAACCCTTCCTGATCCAGCAAGGCTTTATTCAGCGCACGCCACGTGGCCGGATGGCCACGCAGCATGCTTACCGCCATTTTGGCATTACGCGAGAGTCCTGATCACACCGCCGGTTTATGTATCATGCTGATGATAAACAGGATAGCGGCGCACAATACGACAGAAGGACCAGCAGGCGTGTCATAAAAGGCAGAAAAAGTGAGGCCGCCTGTCACCGCTATAATTCCGACAATCACCGCAAGGCCTGCCATCTGCTCAGGCGAACGGGCAAAGCGGCGCGCTGTGGCGGCGGGAATGATCAATAGCGAAGTGATTATCAGCGCACCAACAAACTTCATCGCCACACCAATCGTCAGCGCCGTGACGAGCATCAAGACTAAACGCGTACGTTGAATGTTTACACCATCGACTTGCGCCAGTTCTGGGCTGATGGTCATCGACAACAGTGACCGCCATTGCCACGCCATCACCGCCAACACCAAGAATACGCCAGCGCCCAGGGTCCACAAATCGTCTGGCGTTACCGCCAGCAGATCGCCAAACAGGTATGCCATTAAATCAACGCGAACGTTTGACATCAGGCTGACCACCACCAGACCTAAGGAGAGTGCGCTGTGCGCCATGATGCCCAGCAGCGTATCAATGGCAAGGTGGGGGCGGCGCTCCAGCCAGACTAAACCCAGCGCCAGGCAAACGGTAACCGTAATGATGGCATAATACGGATTCACGTTAAGCAGCAAACCAAACGCCACACCAAGCAGCGATGCGTGAGCTAACGTATCGCCAAAATAAGACATTTTACGCCAGACGACAAACGAACCCAGCGGGCCAGCCGCCAGCGCTAACATGACGCCACCTAACCAGCCAGGTAATAACAACTCAATCATGATGGTCCTTGTCCCCTGCGTAAAACGATACGTCCCTGAAGATCGTGACGGTGATTATGGTGATGACGATAAATAGCCAGCTGCTGCGCTTCGCGCGGGCCAAACATAGCGATAAATTCAGGATGCTGCGATACCGCTTCCGGCGTGCCTGAACAGCAAATGTGATGGTTCAGGCATAACACTTCATCGGTTTTTGCCATGACTAAATGCAGGTCATGAGACACCATCAGCACGCCGCAATTCAGTTCATGACGCAGCTGATCAATCAAATCATACAGCGCGACCTGACCATTCACGTCCACACCTTGCGTTGGCTCATCAAGGACTAATAACCGGGGCTGATTGAGCAGGGCGCGTGCCAGCAAGACGCGCTGGGTTTCCCCGCCGGAAAGCTTTTGCAGCGGCGATTTAAGCAGATGACCGGCCTGAACGCGTTTTAACGCCGGCA
The DNA here is from genome assembly GCF_030283135.1 of Mixta mediterraneensis. NCBI lineage: Bacteria > Pseudomonadati > Pseudomonadota > Gammaproteobacteria > Enterobacterales > Erwiniaceae > Mixta > Mixta mediterraneensis. The sequence continues at coordinate 62,808 of NZ_JASUAZ010000001.1, forward strand.
AAATATCTGCCATTCTGCTGTTGCGTGACAGGCGCATAAAGCGTTCAACCGTGACCGGCAGAGTAGGGTCTATGTGCAATTTTTGTGGCACATAGCCGATGCGTAGATCCGCGGTTCGCTGGACGTTCCCGGCATCAGGCGTAAGAAGCCCTAAGACTACCCGTACCAGCGTAGATTTACCGGCTCCGTTAGGGCCGAGCAAAGTAAGAATGCGGCCCGGCTGTAAGGCCAGAGTGATGCCTGATAATACGGCGCGCTGCCCATATTTTACCGATACGTTTTCAAGTGTGACGAGTGAGGACATAGTATTTACAGGTTGCACAGAATTTAGAATGTTATAATATCACATCCCATCACTTGCTCACGATGGAAAGTCGCATTATGTTACATAAAAAAAAGGGCCTGTTCTTCGCCTTTTCAGCCTTCTCTTTCGCCGCGTCAATCGCGCTTCCTGCTCATGCCAGTATTGTTGCTTCGATCAAGCCTGTAGGGTTTATCGCCTCTGCTATTGCCGATGGCGTCACGCCTGTTGACGTGCTGCTGCCGGATGGGGCTTCAGAGCATGACTATTCGTTACGTCCTTCAGATGCAAAACGCTTAAAATTCGCGGACTTAGTGGTTTGGGTAGGCCCCAGTATGGAAGCTTTCATGAGCAAATCCGTCGCTGAATTACCCGCTAAAAAAAACCTGGCGATTGCCGATATACAAGGGGTGAATGCGTTGCTGATGAGTGGAGATGATGATGATGACCACCATCATGACGGGCAAGGGTCAGAAAAATCCGAAGACCATGACGCGTCTGCGCATCATCATGATCATGGACAGTTTAATATGCACCTGTGGATGTCCCCAGAGATAGCAAGGAAAACCGCGGTTGCAATCCATGAAAAATTATTGGAACTTATGCCGCAAGACAAAGCCAAACTTGACGCTAACCTGCAGCATTTTGAGGCAGAATTAGCCGCTACGGACAAACGCATTGGCGCGCAACTTGCTCCGGTCAGGAACAAAGGATATTTCGTTTTTCACGACGCTTATACCTACTTTGAGCACTATTACGGTCTGACGCCGACCGGGCATTTTACCGTAAATCCTGAGATCCAACCGGGCGCACAGCGTTTACATCAAATACGAACACAGTTGGTTGAGCATAAGGCCGTTTGCGTCTTTGCTGAGCCACAATTCAGGCCGGCAGTCATCGATGCTGTAGCCAGGGGGACACAGGTGCGTAAAGGCACGCTGGACCCGCTCGGTACAGACATCAGCTTATCTAAAGACAGCTATGTGAAGTTCCTCTCACAACTGTCGAGCCAGTATGCAACCTGCCTGAAAGGAGCTTAGAGGAATAGGTAAAAGTGCAGCAGATAGCCCGCTCTGTCGCCCTCGCATTTAATAATTTGCCGCGCCCCCACCGCGTAATGCTGGGTTCATTAACTGTTGTAACTCTGGCCGTCGCCGTCTGGCGGCCTTATGTTTATCATCCTACCGATGATGTGTTGCCGATTGTCAAAACCATCGAGCTGGATAAAAATGAGCTTCGTACGCTGTTGCCGGAAGCCAGTGAGCCGATCGATCAAAGCACACCGGAACCAGACGAAGAACTGCCTGCGGATGACATGGATAAAGAGGTGCCTGAAACCAGCGGCGTCCATGACTATACCGTCTCATCTGGCGATACATTAAGTAGCGCGCTCAACCAATATGGCATTGATATTGGTGATATTACTGCTTTGGTTGCCAGCGATCGCGATCTGCGTACCTTACAGGTCGGGCAGCAACTCAGCTGGACGCTGGCTGACGATGGCAGCCTACAAACGTTGAGCTGGGAAATTTCCCGCCGTGAAACCCGCACCTACGAGCGCACCGATAAAGGTGGCTTCAAAATGCAGACTGAGCTGCAGAAGGGTGAATGGAAAAACAACGTATTGCAGGGCGAAGTGCGGGGCAGTTTTGCTGCCAGCGCCCAGCGTGCCGGATTAAGCAGTGCTGAAATCAGCAGCGTAATTAAAGCGCTGCAATGGCAAATGGATTTCCGCAAACTGCGCGCGGGCGATCAGTTTAGCGTGCTGATGTCACGCGAAATGCTGGACGGTAAAAGCGCTCAAAGCCAGCTGTTAGGTGTGCGTTTGCATACCGGTGGAAAAGATTATTACGCTTTCCGCGCCGAAGATGGCAAGTTTTATGACCGTAATGCAGCCGGGTTGGCGCGTGGTTTTATGCGCTTTCCAACCGTGAAACAGTATCGCGTTTCATCTAATTTTAATCCGCGCCGGCTTAATCCGGTTACTGGACGTATCGCGCCTCACAAAGGTGTCGATTTCGCTCTCCCAATTGGCACGCCGGTACTGGCGGTCGGTGATGGCGAGATCGTGGTTGCGAAAAACGGCGGCGCAGCGGGCAACTATGTGGCAATCCGCCATGGTCGCCAGTATATGACCCGTTACATGCACATGAAGAAGGTGTTGGTAAAACCGGGCCAGAAAGTGAAGCGTGGCGATCGCATTGGTTTATCAGGCAATACGGGGCGTTCAACCGGGCCTCATTTGCATTTTGAAATCTGGATTAACAACCAGGCGGTAAACCCATTGACGGCGAAACTGCCGCGTATGGAAGGGCTGACCGGCAAAGATCGTACCCAGTACTTAGCACAAGTTAAATCCTGGTTACCACAATTAAGCCTGAAGTAAGCGTTTCCTTTGTAGTAATGCAAAAACCGACGGCCAGGCTGTCGGTTTTTTCATATCTATTGCGGGATGATTGCAAATTTGCACATCGACATTATCATTAGCCGGTCATTGATTGAGGCTAGTGCATGGAAACCCGTAAAAAAAATAACATTGAGTTTATTCCCGTTTTTGAACGTTCATTCCTTAAACCTAAATACTGGGGTAGCTGGCTAGCGATTGGTGCGTTAGCGGGCATGGCGAGACTGCCAGCAAAAGTGCGCGACCCGATTTTAGGCAGATTGGGAAAATTTGGCGGGAAGCTTGCCAAAGGCGCGCGACGTCGGGCGCTGATCAATCTCTGTTATTGCTTGCCTGAACTGAGCGAAACGCAGCGCGCTGAAATTGTGGAGCGCATGTTTGCTACCGCGCCACAAGCGATGGCTATGATGGCGGAACTCGGGATGCGCGATCCTGCCCGTATCCGTCCGCGTGTTGAATGGCACGGTCGTGAAATTATCGATCAGATGCAGACAGAAAAGCAGAACGTCATTTTTCTGGTGCCGCACGGTTGGGCGGTGGATATTCCCGCCATGCTGCTGGCCTCCGAAGGCCAAAAAATGGCGGCAATGTTTCACAACCAAAGTGATCCGCTACTGGACTATGTATGGAACCGGGTGCGTCGCCGCTTTGGTGGTCGTATGCATGCGCGTAATGACGGCATCAAACCTTTTATTAGTTCTGTGCGTCAGGGGTATTGGGGCTACTATCTTCCTGATCAGGATCATGGCGCAGAACATAGCGAATTTGTCGATTTCTTTGCCACGTACAAAGCGACCTTACCAGCGGTTGGGCGTTTAATGAAAGTGTGTCGTGCACGCGTTGTGCCGCTGTTTCCGGTATATAACGAGAAAACGCACAAGCTTGAAATTTATGTGCGACCGCCGATGGATGATTTGCTCGAAGCCGACGATCGCCAACTGGCACGTCGTATGAATGAAGAAGTCGAAGTGTTTGTGCGGCCCCATCCAGAACAATATACCTGGATATTAAAGTTGCTTAAAACGCGAAAAGAGGGCGACATCGAACCTTATAAGCGTAAAGAGCTTTATCCGCGTAAATAGCTCAAGGCCGCATAAAAGCGGCCTTGTGTTTATAGCGACATCAACTGCGCGCGGCGTTTGCGCTCACGCAGAAAGAGCAACACCAGACCAAACCACAGCACGCCACTGGCAAAGTTAACCAGACTAAACCACAGCGTGCCGCCACTGAAGTAGCCGCTTTTCGCCAGTTCGATCCCGATAGCGAATGTGATGATACTAATCATGCCAAGCATGGCCGCTACGCTGCCTTTTCCTTCACTGCTGGCGTACAGCGTTAAGCGATACAAACCCGCATTCACCATACCAGCACCAAACGCGTACAGGCTCAGCCCGGCAGTCAGTAACAGATAGCTATGGCTATGCAGCAAACTGGCCATTAACGCCAGCCCTAAACCAGGCAAAATCGGCCATGCGGCAAATTTTACGGGTTGTTCAATCGGTACGCGCCCTGCAAGCTTACTCAGGGTCAGATTGCCTCCAATCATCGCCAGAAAAACAGGCAGTTGCAGCAGAGCATATTGCATACGCGACAGGCCTTCGTCGTGCATTAGGATCACTGGCGACAGCGCCAACCACGTCAGGATGGGGATAAACACGAGCCCAATGGCGAACGATCCGTATATCACCTGACGATCTTTCGCCAGTCGCGCATAACTGCGGGCCAGACTGGGTAACGAGACGGAGTGGCTGCGATCCCCCGCGGTTTCTGGCATTACGCGCCACAACACGAGAAAAGCCAGGATGCTACAGGCTGCGAACAGCCAAAACATACTGCGCCAGCCGCCGAGGGTTAACCATACGGCGCCAGCCAGCGGCCCGGCCAGTGGCGCGAGTAACGCGACGTTCGCCATCAATGCCATCATGCGGACGGCTAATGCCTCGTCGAACGCTTCCTGAATAGCGGCATAGCCGACCGCGCCGATGAAGCACAGACTGATGCCCTGTATGAAGCGCAACCCGACGAATTGTTGAATATCGTTAACCCAGGTTGTCAGAATGCAGGCCGCCGCAAAAAACAGTATGCCAGACAGCATAATGGGGCGACGACCAAACTTGTCAGAAAGTGGTCCCAGCAGCCATTGCAGTACCACGCCCCCCAGCAGATAAGCCGTCAAAGAAGTAGAAACCCATTCCGGGCCGACATGAAATTCATCCGTGACGATCAACATGCCTGGCTGAATCATGTCATGCGCGATATAAGTCGCAAATTCAAACAGAACCAACGCCAGTGGAAACAGTAAACTGCGCCCGCTCAGTTGGCTGACAGGTTGAAAGCGAACCATCTGGCCTCCTTGTCAGAAAATAAAAACGCGACTGTCAGGCAGTCGCGTTATCCGATTGATACAGTCGCTGTCAGCGACAGGAAATTAATCCACGCGCAACACACGGCTGGTGTTGGTGGTACCGGTAGCGCCCATCACGTCGCCTTGCGTCACAATCACTAAATCACCGGAAACCAGGAAACCCTTGTCACGCAGCAGGTTTACGGCGTCATGGGCCGCAGCAACCCCATCGTTATTGCTGTCGAAAAACACGGGCGTCACACCACGATAAAGTGCTGTCAGATTCAGCGTACGTTCGTGACGTGACATGGCGAAGATTGGCAGGCCGGAGGTAATACGTGAAGTCATTAACGGGGTACGACCTGACTCAGTCATAGTGATAATTGCGGTGACGCCTTGCAAATGGTTTGCCGCATACATAGCAGACATCGCAATGGCTTCTTCAATGTTATCGAACTGCACTTCTAAACGGTGTTTCGATACGTTCACGCTTGGAATTTTTTCCGCGCCTAAACACACTTTTGCCATTGCGGAAACGGTTTCAGCGGGATACTGACCCGCAGCCGTTTCAGCGGAAAGCATGACCGCATCGGTACCATCCAGCACAGCGTTAGCCACGTCCATCACTTCGGCGCGGGTTGGCATTGGATTCGTAATCATTGATTCCATCATCTGTGTGGCGGTAATGATGGTTCGGTTTAACTGACGCGCACGACGTATCAAGGCTTTCTGAATACCCACCAGCTCAGGATCGCCAATCTCCACGCCCAGGTCGCCACGCGCGACCATCACCACATCGGATGCCAGAATGATGTCATCCATGGCTTCCTGGCTGGCTACGGCTTCAGCACGTTCAACCTTTGCAACCAGCCTGGCTTCGCAACCCGCCTCGCGCGCCAGTCGGCGAGCGTAATGCATATCTTCACCACTGCGTGGGAAAGAAATGGCCAGGTAATCAACCTTGATTTTTGCAGCGGTGAGAATATCCGCTTTGTCTTTTTCAGTCAGCGCTTCCGCTGACAGCCCACCGCCCAGTTTGTTGATGCCTTTATTGTTCGACAACGGGCCACCAACGGTAACTTCGGTAAACACTTTCATGTCCTGAACTTCAAGCACTTTTAGCTGTACACGACCGTCGTCAAGCAACAAAATATCGCCCGGCACCACGTCAGCAGGTAACCCTTTGTAATCAATGCCAACACGCTCTTTATCGCCTTCGCCTTTACCCAGGCTGGCATCAAGCAGGAAGCGGTCGCCAATATTCAGGAAAACTTTACCTTCTTTGAAGGTCGATACACGTATTTTCGGCCCTTGAAGGTCGCCGAGAATGGCCACATGGCGGCCCAGTTTAGCAGCAATTTCACGGACTTTGTCGGCACGCATTTGGTGATCTTCTGGCGTGCCGTGGGAGAAATTAAGACGAACAACGTTCGCACCAGCAGCAATGATTTTTTCGAGGTTGTTATCGCGATCGGTAGCCGGGCCGAGGGTTGTAACGATCTTGGTTCTTCTGAGACGTCTTGACATGAAGGACTCCGTTAACAAATTAGCATGTCCCTTCGTTTGGACATGGTGTGGTCATTTATTTTATATGATCGATGCGGTGTGATACGACGCACATATGTAAATGTGCTGTTAATTTTTTTAATGGACGCGGTTACAAGCAGAATCTACCTGCCATAAGCGCTACTTTACTCGTTTAGAGCATCCCGGAACGGTACACCGCGCTCAAAGGCGAAACCGGTAGCTAAAAAATCGATCACGGTTAATTGCGCCAGGCGCGATACCCTCGGCCAACAGACATCGTACCTCCCGGCACATCAGGCACCAAAGCCTGGATGGCGTATTGGGCAAGAGGTGAGTCGGGAGAGGCGATGGCAATAACGGTGGAACCGTTTACACGGGCCAGGCGAGCCAGTTCTACCATATTTTGTGGGCGCCCAGTATGCGAAATAAGAACAAATACGTCGGCTGGACGACTATTTATACAACTCATGCGCTGGATCACAATATCGCCCGACCCGATGACAGGCAAATTAACATGCAAAAATCGTCATAAGCCGTCACTGACGAAGTGCCAGGACCGAAGCACGTCAGTTTATGTGCCGTGTCAGGTGTGTACATTTGTCGCATGGCGGGCAGATCCCGTTGATTACGTGCTGTTGCAGCCGACAAGCGCCGCATCGAAAATTTAATAGTTGCCGCTTTCAACATCCTTTTTTTCCACATCACCATTTATCCAACGGCTGCCTGGCGCTGCACCAGATGAAGCCTGAAATCAAAACCACGCATACCCAGACGATGACAAAAGGTTCGCTGGCGTCGGCGGCCTGTGCCAGCGTAGCAATACGGGAATGGACTGATTTTGCGGCGCCACGAGAAGATGACTTTATGTTCAGAGTTACTTAGCGCAGCCAGCAGCGCGCCCTGCGTTTACCCAGCACAGGCATAACTCGATGAGCATCAACACCTTTATCGATTTCAATTATTACTGTCGCTTGATGCGATTAACAGGGAATATATCGCGTTAAGCACTAACAACCTGTCATGCCGGATACCCTTGATAGGGTGTTTTTAGCAGCATGTGATCCGGTGGAAGTTTTATCTGGACAAGCTCTGTCACAGAAAAAACGCGTAAAGCGCACGCGTCAACACACATGCAGCCGCAATCCGGTACAGAGTTATTCCGGTTGACGACAGCGAGCCGGTTTACCTGGCTCGGGGAAAAAAGTACATTGTGCTGAAAGAAAATTACAACATGGACCCGGTTGCTGAGGACGCATCGCCACCGGGGCTATCCTGCAACGAGGAGAGGAAAATGGCGGTAACACAAACAGCCCAGGCATGCGATCTGGTGATTTTCGGTGCCAAAGGCGATCTTGCGCGCCGTAAACTGTTGCCTTCACTGTATCAGCTGGAAAAAGCAGGTCAGATCCATGAAGAGACGCGCATTATTGGCGTAGGTCGCGCCGAATGGGATAAAGCAGAATACACCAGAGTGGTACGTGAAGCGCTGGAAACCTTCATGAAGGAGAAAATAGACGAAGCGCTATGGGATAAGCTCAGCGGCCGTCTTGACTTCTGCAACCTCGACGTTAATGACACCTCGCATTTCCCGAAACTGGGCAAAATGCTCGATCAAAAAAATCGTACCACCATTAACTATTTCGCCATGCCGCCAAGCACGTTTGGCGCGATTTGTCAGGGTCTGGGCACGGCAAAACTTAATGCTAAACCGGCACGCGTGGTAATGGAAAAACCGCTTGGTACGTCACTGGAAACCTCGCAAGAAATTAACGACAGCGTGGGAAAATACTTTGAAGAGAGCCAGGTTTTCCGTATTGACCACTACCTTGGAAAAGAGACGGTCCTGAATCTGCTGGCGCTGCGTTTTGCGAACTCCATTTTTGTCAACAACTGGGACAATCGCACCATTGATCACGTGCAGATTACCGTGGCGGAAGAGGTGGGTATCGAAGGTCGGTGGGGTTACTTCGACAAAGCCGGTCAGATGCGCGACATGATCCAGAACCATTTGCTGCAAATCCTGACGATGATTGCGATGTCACCGCCGTCAGATCTCAGCGCAGACAGCATCCGTGACGAGAAAGTAAAAGTCCTGCGCTCGCTGCGCCGTATCGATCAAACCAACGTGCGCGATAAAACCGTGCGCGGGCAATACACCGCCGGCTTTGTTCAGGGCAAAAAAGTCCCCGGTTATCTGGAAGAAGAGGGCGCGAATAAAACCAGCGCGACCGAAACTTTTGTGGCAATCCGCGTTGATATTGATAACTGGCGTTGGGCGGGAGTACCGTTCTACCTGCGAACCGGCAAGCGCCTGCCAACCAAATGTTCTGAAGTGGTTGTGTATTTCAAAAATCCTGAGATGAACCTGTTTAAGGACTCCTATTCAGAGCTGCCACAGAACAAGCTGACCATCCGTTTACAGCCGGATGAAGGCGTAGATATTGAGATTCTGAACAAAGTGCCGGGTCTTGATCACAAGCACAAACTGCAAACTACCAAGCTGGATCTGAGTTATTCCGAAACGTTTAACCAGTCGCATCTGGCGGATGCCTATGAACGTCTGCTGTTAGAAACCATGCGTGGCATCCAGGCTCTGTTCGTACGTCGTGACGAAGTGGAAGCAGCCTGGACGTGGGTAGACTCAATTGTTAATGCCTGGGCCGCTGATGGCGACTCCTCTAAGCCTTACCAGGCGGGAACATGGGGACCGGTGGCTTCCGTTGCTATGATTACTCGCGATGGACGTTCCTGGAATGAGTTCGAATAACTGAAATAATCTGGCCCGCCATGAGCGGGCCTTTTTGTCTCTGTTATCATCCTGGGAAATTGAACTGGCGTTTCAAAAACATCGTAGTTCAATAGACGCCTGCGAAGCTTATCATGTATGGTAGATGCGCTAATTTACAGGGTTAGCGCCGACGCGCCTGTGTCGGAACGTTAATCCCGGCATTATCAAGCAAGGGGAAGTGATGAAAAACTGGACAACGAGTGCAGAACAGATTCTCAAAACCGGACCAGTCGTGCCGGTTATCGTAGTGAACAAGCTGGAACACGCGGTGCCGATGGCGAAAGCGCTGGTGGCAGGCGGAGTAAAAGTACTGGAAGTGACGCTGCGCACCCCGGTGGCAATGGATGCTTTGCGGGCGATGATTAAAGCGGTCCCGGAAGCGATTGTAGGGGCGGGTACGGTGATTAATACTCAGCAGTTGCAGGAAGTGACCGAAGCGGGTGCCCAGTTTATCATTAGTCCTGGGATTAGCGAATCTTTGCTGAAAGCGGCGGTTGAAGGCCCAGTGCCGCTCATTCCTGGTATCAGCACGGTTTCTGAACTGATGACCGGTATGGATTATGGGCTGCGCGAATTTAAGTTTTTCCCGGCAGAAGCGAATGGGGGTGTAAAAGCGTTACAGGCGATCGGTGGGCCTTTCCCGCAGGTGCGTTTCTGCCCAACCGGCGGCATTTCACCCGCTAACTATCGCGATTACCTGGCGCTGAAAAGTGTGCTGTGCATTGGTGGCTCGTGGCTGGTGCCAAATGATGCGCTGGAGACGGGCGACTGGGATCGAATCACTAAGCTGGCGCGTGAAACGGTAGAAGGCGCTCAATAACCGAAGTGCGGTGAACCTCTGCTCACCGCATCAGAGTTAACCCTGGACCTTGATCGACGCCGCGCTGGCTACAGCACGTGCAATCGCCTGGTCGGTGGTATCGCCACTGGCCAGCGTCACACCTAAACGGCGTTGTCCATCAATAGCGGGCTTACCAAACAGACGCACCTGCAAACCCGCGCCCAGCGCCGCTTCCACATTTACGAACTGTACGTTCTGGCTGACTAGTTGTGGCAGGATCACGGCGGATGCCGACGGGCCATACTGGCGAATGCCGCCAACCGGCAGGCCTAGGAAAGCGCGTACATGCAGAGCGAACTCCGACAGATCCTGCGAAATCAGCGTCACCATGCCGGTATCGTGCGGACGCGGCGAGACTTCACTGAACACCACCTCATCACCACAAACAAACAGCTCAACGCCAAACAGGCCATATCCCCCTAAAGCTTTTACCACTTTTTCAGCGATGTCTTGCGCCTGTTCTAGCGCTTTATCGCTCATCTGCTGTGGCTGCCAGGATTCACGGTAGTCACCCTCTTCCTGACGATGACCAATGGGGGCGCAAAAGTGAATGCCATCCACCGCGCTAATGGTCAGCAGAGTAATTTCAACATCAAACTTCACCACACCTTCAACGATGACGCGACCGGCACCGGCACGTCCGCCTTGCTGCGCATACGCCCAGGCCTGGTCCAGCTGGCTGGCTTCGCGAATAAAGCTCTGGCCTTTACCGGATGAGCTCATTACCGGCTTAACGATACACGGGAAACCGATCTCAGTGGCTGCAGCATCAAAAGTGGCTTTGCTGTCGGCGAAGCGATAGCGGGAGGTGGGCAACGCCAGCTCTTCAGCCGCAAGGCGGCGAATGCCTTCACGGTTCATGGTCAGCCGCGCGGCGCGAGCCGTCGGCACGACGCGCTGACCAAGCTGTTCCAGCTCAACCAGCTTTTCTGTGGCAATGGCCTCGATTTCCGGCACCACAAAGTCCGGTTTTTCCTGGGCGATAAGTGCTGCCAGCGCATCGCCATCCAGCATATTGATGACGTGGCTACGATGCGCAACGTGCATCGCAGGTGCATCGGCGTAACGATCAACGGCAATCACTTCTACACCTAAACGCTGACATTCCAGCGCGACTTCTTTACCCAGCTCGCCTGAGCCTAACAACATCACACGCGTCGCAGCAGGGCGCAGCGCAGTTCCGAGAGTCGTCATAAATTCACCTAAACAGTCACAAAAATGCGCGCGCAGTATAAACGAAAACGTTTGCGTTCTCATCCTTCCGTCACGGATGGCTTTTTTTCCTTTGCCTGCTCTGTCATTTTCTCAGACCCGTTTCGTCAGAGCTGTTGTCTAACCACACGAACAGGCGTGGATGAATCACTGATGGCAACAGATCCAATCGGCACTGAAGAAAAGCCCATAGGTGAGCTGTGATAACAGGAAAAAAGAGAGCAGGGCGAACAAGCCCGCTTCTCCGCCAGTTAAGTTATTTCTGAGCGTCAGATGTGGCCTTTTTGCCGTTTCGGTTATCGGTCTCCGCTTGGCATCTTCGGTCAGAGATGCCACGCTTACAGGACATTACTTTCACGGAGACGGATGTCATGAAAGCACCCATCGCAAATAAAATCCCTTATGAAATGTCGCTACATGGCGAAACGCGCGTCGATAATTATTACTGGCTGCGTGATGATAAACGTGAAAACAGCGATGTACTTGATTACCTGCGTGCCGAAAATAATTACGGCAGAAAAATCATGGCATCACAGCAGCCATTGCAGGACAGTATTCTTAAAGATATCGTTGACCGCTTGCCTCCGCAAGACCATTCCGTTCCTTATGTTAAAAATGGTTACCGTTATCAAAGTCGCTACGAAAGCGGCAACGAATATGCGGCCTATTATCGCCAGCCGGCCAACAGCGAAGCGGAAGAGGAATGGACGCTATTGCTTGATGCCAACCAGCGCGCCTCACACAGTGAGTTTTACACCATGGGCGCGTTGCACATCAGCCCGGATAATAAGGTAATGGCGCTGGCGGAGGATTTCCTTTCACGTCGCCAATATGGCATTCGCTTTCGTAACCTGCAAAGCGGTAGCTGGTATCCCGAAGTATTAAGTAACGCCTCTTCCAGCTTTGCCTGGGGCAATGACTCGCGCACCGTGTATTACGTGCAAAAGCATCCACAAACCCTGCTTTCTTATCAGGTCTGGCGGCATGATCTCGGAACATCGCAGGCTGACGATCGGTTAATCTATGAAGAGAAGGATGACACCTATCATCTTAGCGTGCATAAAACCACCTCTAAACAGTTTATTCTGATAGCGCTGTACAGCACCACAACCAGTGAAATACAGCTGCTTGATGCTGGTTTTCCTGATGCGCAGCCACAGGTATTTTTGCCACGTCGTAAAGACCATGAATACAGCCTTGATCACTACGATCATCAGTTTTTTATTCGCTCCAATCGCGACGGCAAAAATTTCGGTTTGTATCGTTCCCGTTATCTGGCTGAGGCGCGCTGGGAAACTATTATTCCGGCACGTGACCATGTCGTCATGGAAGATTTCCAGCTCTTCCGTGACTGGCTGGTCGTGGAGGAGCGGCAACGCGGCTTAACCAGCTTGCGGCAAATAAACTGGAGCAGCGGCGAAACCAGTGGTATCGCGTTCGACGATCCGACCTATGTAACCTGGCTGGCCTATAACCCTTCACCACGCACCAGTAAACTGCGTTATGGTTATTCATCAATGACCACCCCCACGACTCTGTTTGAGCTGGATATGGATACCGGCGAACGCCGCGTTCTTAAACAAAGCGTGGTCGGCAATTTCAATGCGGATGATTATAAAAGCGAACACCACTGGATTACCGTTACTGACGGCACCGAAGTGCCGGTATCGCTGGTTTATCACCGCAAACACTACCAGCCAGGGAAGAATCCGATGCTGGTATACGGCTATGGCGCTTATGGTAGCAACATGGATGCGGATTTTAGCGTCAGTCGTCTGAGCCTGCTGGACCGCGGTTTTGTCTATGCGCTGGTACAGGTACGCGGCGGCGGCGAGCTGGGCCAGCAATGGTACGATGGCGGGCGCCTGCTGAATAAGATGAACAGTTTTACCGATTTTATCGATGTCACCCAGGCCTTGGTCAAACGCGGCTTCGCGCATCCTGAGCGATTGTATGCCATGGGAGGCAGCGCGGGTGGATTGTTAATGGGAGCGGTGATCAATCTGGCGCCACAGTGTTTTCACGGCGTGATCGCACAGGTGCCGTTCGTGGATGTCGTCACCACCATGCTCGACGAATCCATCCCGTTAACCACGGGCGAATACGATGAGTGGGGCAACCCTGATGATGAGGAATATTATCGCTACATCAGGCAGTACAGCCCGTATGATAACGTCGAAGCGAAAGCCTATCCGCATTTGCTGGTCACCACCGGCTTACACGATTCCCAGGTGCAATACTGGGAACCGGCTAAATGGGTGGCGAAGCTAAGAGAAATGAAAACCGACGATAATTTACTGCTGCTGTGTACCGACATGGATTCCGGGCATGGCGGTAAGTCAGGTCGCTATAAAGCCTATGAAGGCGTGGCGATGGAGCTGACTTTTATTATCGCATTAGCGCAGGGCAGTTTGCCTGACGCCCGCGATTACTGAAGCTGACTGAGATATTTACGTAGCGCCTGCCGCAACGGTGGGCGTAAATCTTTGACGTTATCCAGCATCCATTTCAGGTACCCCGGATCTTTCTTTGCGATGACCGCAACGGGTTGACCACGGTATTTGCCAAACGGCAGCACGTCGTCGGGCTGTTTCGCTGGCTGGCAACGCTGCGCCATTTGCGTGGTATCCCAGCCAGATATTGCCATAATGCGGATCAATAGCGCGGCGGTGACATAACAGTCGTAAAGTGCGCGGTGCGCATGGAGATCATCCGGGGGTGTAACGTCAAGCTTCAGGCTATGCCGCAACGCCTGGTTGCCATATTTAATGCCCGGCCACAGCTGGCGAGCCAGCGTCATTGTGCAGATCCATTCGCCATGCATTTCCGGCAGCATACGCCGATCAAAACTGGCATTATGCGCCACATAAAACGGACTGCCATGATAACGACCGATCGCCTGCTCAATTGTCGGTTTGCCAGCGACCATCGCCTCGGTGATGCGATGCACCGCTATCGCCTGGCGGCTGATGGGACGATCGGGTGAAATCAAATCACTCATAGGATTTACGATCTGCCCGTCGATGACATCGACCGATGCGACCTCTACCACGCCGCCTTGTAAGCCGCAGGTTTCAGTGTCTATCACTCGCAAAATAACTATTTCTGCTTCGGTTCGTAGGGCAGGCGAGACAGGCTCAGCGATGCCTGGCGGTAATGCATCAAACGCTGACGGAACCAGTCGCGCAGCGCTTCAGGCTGCTCATTCGCGACCATTTCTGCCACGACTGGCATGTTATAGCGCTCTTTGAACGCCACACCCGCTGCAGCTAAATCGACGTTCACTTTGTCTTTCTCTTCCTGCGACAGCAGGGCAAGGTTGTGACTCATGGTGTTCTCCTGATGATGTCGGGCAAAAGTAATGTTTTCCCCCGTCTGAATCAAGGGCAAAGGATCGCACCGCTGGTCTCGACACCTTAAAAACAGCAGCGTATCCTTGCGCCACGTTTGCAGCAATAGCTGCGGTTAAAAGGATGATCTCATGCAAAAAAACCTCGCCTCACGTGTGGCAATGTCCCTGATTGCCACCAGCGCGTTAGCTTTTAGCCAGTTTGCTTGTGCACACGCCCACCTGACATCATCAATGCCAGCAGCCAACGCCGATGTGACGCAATCCACCCAGACATTGACGCTGAGTTTTACTGAAAACGTCGAAGCGGCATTTAGCGGGGTTGAGATTGTTGATGCACAGCAAAAGCCCGTCGCTGGTGAAAAAACCAGGCTGGATGCGAAACAGCATAACCGGCTGATTGTCGATCTCGCGCAGCCGCTTGCAGCGGGAAGCTATCAGGTGAACTGGCATGTGTTGTCAGTTGATGGACATAAAACTAAAGGAAGCTACCGCTTCAGCGTGAAGTGATTTGTGACAACGTTGTGGATTTTGCTGCGGATGCTGCATTTTATCGCCGTGATGGGGCTGACAGGCAGTGCATTTTACACTGCACTGCTGGCACCCGTCTCTTATCGTCGTGTGCTGGCGACCCGTATGCAGCTATTGTTGCAAATCAGCGCCGGCCTGGCATTATTGAGCGCACTGGCCATGCTGGCCGCGCAAAATGTATTGATGAGTGGCGACTGGCATAATCTCAACGATGGCACTACCTGGTTAGCCGTGCTGGGCACTCGATTTGGCACAGTGTGGCAGTGGGAAATTGGATTTGCGCTGGGCGCGTGTTTAATGATGTTGCTACGCGGGCGGCTGCGCCAACAAGGTTTGTTGCTGTCCGGGATAGGGCAATTACTATGTCTGGCCCTGACAGGACACGCTGCGATGCACGACGGTTTTACCGGCGTGCTGCAACAAGTAAATCATGCGTTGCATCTGGTCGCCTCGTCTTTTTGGGCAGGTGGCTTATTACCTTTATTGTTGCTGATGCGGGATACGCGCCAGATTGATCGCCGCGCTGACGCTATTCTCACTATGATGCGATTTTCCCGCTATGGTCATCTGGCGGTGGCGCTGGCATTGATAACCGGCCTGGTCAACAGCCTGTTCATTGTCGCCTGGCCCCTGGTGTGGCGCGATAATCTTTACCTGTTGTTACTCTCAGTGAAGGTATCTCTGGTGGCAGTGATGGTGCTGGTGGCCTTAATAAACCGTTACTGGCTCGTGCCGCGCTTTCACCTGGCAGGGAGTGGCACGCAACAAAAATTTATTCGCATGACGCAGTTTGAGTTACTGCTGGCTTGCGGAGTGACTGGACTGGTCAGCGTATTTGCTACGCTTTCACCAGCCTGAATATGATCAAATTGAACGAGTACAAGGTAGGCTATTTTGCTGAAGAAAGTGATCCCCGCTATTTTGCTGTTATCTGTATGCGGTCAGGCGCTGGCGGCTGAAATTATTACGGTTAGCCGCTTCGAGATCGGTAAAGATAAGTGGCCCTTTAACCGTGAAGAAGTGATGCTGACCTGCGAAAAAGATGGTTCGCTATTCGCTATTAATCCCAGCACGCTGATGCAATATCCTTTAAACGAGCTTGCTGATGCGCATTTTAAAGCGGGCCAGGTAAAAGCTCAGCCGATTAGCGTGATTCAAATTGAGGACAAAGCGAATCCAGGCAAAATGATGAGTCTGCAACCGATTATCGAGCGCACCCAGGCGCTGTGTAATAAGTAAATTGGAGGGGTGGCAGCCATGCTGCCCTTGTTTCATGCCATTTCTGCCGTTCGGATCACAAACAGCCCTCCTTTTTCCTGATCAAAACCTGGCTAGCTGGAAAATCTATCACCCTGTTCTAATCTTAAGGGGTAAGGCGAAACTGCCTTCATTAATGCCAACTTTTAGCGCACGGCTCTTTGAGAGCCATTTCCCTGGACCGAATATAGGAATCGTATTCGGTCTTTTTTTATATGCATGATTTATAACGAATATTTCCGGAAAGCACGAAAATGTCCGAAATTTGTCCGAAATCCTTATATCCGGCTCAAATCATCACATATTCCTGACCGCGATAAACCAGATACTTTTTGATCATCGAAAGGTTTTTATGGCCGAGCAACCTTTGCGCAAAATCTTCACCATTTTCTACTTCGTACAGTCGGCTTGCAAAGCTTCGTATTTCGTAGAGAGAGGGGGGTTACTGCCGAATTGAATTTCACTTGCTCGCCGATCACCCCAGTTGATGGATTCGCTGATTATGTTGCTGAAGCAGCGCAGGAGCTTCACGATTTACAGGATGTCGCAGCTGTATTGAGAAAATTAGCAGAATATAACCAGGTCACGTAGTCGGTTTTTTATTTGCTGCGCATTAATCGGCGGACTTTTTCGCTAATCAGCCATAAACGACTGCTTTATTTGGGGATTTTTGTCGGCACGAGAGGATCTGACCCTCCGACATCTGACACCCCATGATAATGCGATATTTTCAGTGCTGGAATTAAGGACATAAAAAAACCGGCGCTGAGGCCGGGTTGGGTAAATTATCTTCAGCAATTCGGATAAGAGCGGTAGTTTCGGCTGGAAAAACGTTCGAATATTTCCCGGCGGTCAGGGAGGCAGCTTTTTATGCACCTCAGTCTATAAAGCGCGCCCGCAAAATATTGCCTGGCGCGCCGCTATTGCCATTACGCCTGCCTGGGTTGTCCGTTTGACGCAGTAATCCCGCCGTCAACGGGCAGATTCACGCCCGTGATATAACGCGCATCATCGCTGGCAATAAAAGCGATTGCGCTGGCAATATCTTCTGGCTCACCAGCACGGCGTAATGCAATACGATCATAAAACTTATCCAGCAAAGCCTGATTATCTTTCATGTCTTGAGTTAAGTCTGTAAAAGTCAGACCGGGACAAATGGCATTAACACGTACGCCATCTTCACCATAATCCATGGCCAGCGATCGCGTCAGATTAGTGACAGCGCCCTTGGCCGCGTTATAAACGCTCATGCCCCAGTCACCGCCTAATCCTGAAACAGAAGAGATATTAACGACATTACCTTTGGTTTTTAATAACGCAGGCATGAAATAGTGTATGCAGTGAAATACGCCATCAAGATCGACCTTCATTAACTTTTTCCAGTCTTCAGGCGCTATTTCATGTATACGTCCTTGTACCACTATGCCAGCGTTATTGACTAAAACGTCGGTGCGGCCATATTTATCCTGCACTTTTGCTGCCAGCTCTTTAACCTGTCCGGCGTCAGAGACGTCACAAGGCGCAACAAGATGATCGCCTTTCGTTAGTGATGCCAGCGTGGTTTCCAGTTTCTTTTGCGTGCGGCCAATTAACACTACCGACGCACCTTCATCAGCAAAGCGCTTAGCGGTTGCCTCACTAATGCCTGAACCTGCACCGGTAACCACAACCACTTTTCCTGAAAATCGGGACATATTTTCTCCTTATCTGACATCTGGGTATCAAACTAAAATGACTCCAGCGCTGAGACGGATGCAAAAATTGAACGTTATTCACTTATAAAGCTAAGCACATTCCCTACAAAAATATGTAATAAATCAGCCAGATTATGCGCGTCGGCCATTAAGCAAGAATGAGTCGTGGATATAGCGCAGGGAGCACAACGTCTATAATTTCAAATATCAACAAACCGCTTCTCAGAAGAAGGCTTAATGATGAATTATCAATATTTGAACGGTGAAAACTGGCAAAAAATTTGGATTGTGGGGGATTTACATGGCTGCCGTAATCAGCTTGATGCGTTGTTACAGGCTCACGACTTCGATAAGCAGCAGGATTTATTGATCTCGGTCGGCGATCTCATTGACCGTGGCCCTGACAGCCCAGGCTGCCTGCAATTGGTGGAAGAGCCGTGGTTCCGCTGTGTCCGAGGTAACCATGAGGAGATGGCGCTGGAAGCGTTACAGGGTCACGGAATGAAGTTGTGGGAAATGAATGGCGGCGAGTGGTTTTGGCGGTTAAAAGGAACAGCGCTGATCAGTGCGCGACACGCACTCAGTCGCTTAAAAGAAATACCACTAATCCTGCACCTTCAACTTGACGAGCGCATTGTTGTCGTTGCCCACGCCGATTATCCTGCCGATCATTATGCATGGGAACAACCGGTTAACTGGCACGACGTGGTATGGAGCCGCAAACGTATTGATGGCCTGCAACATGGCAAATACGATCCCATCTCTGGGGCTGATGCTTTTTACTTCGGTCATACGCCGCTGCATCAACCGCTTGATGCAGCGAATCTTCACTATATCGATACTGGCGCGGTGTTTGGTAACCACCTTACGCTGGTGCGTGTGCAGTGATAATTAACGGAACAGGCGCCCGTCGCGGACTAACTCGCGCGGATAACTGTTTTTAATACGGTTTCCCACCTTCTTCGCTAACCCCAGCGGTTGCTGCTGATAGGTCACGATCATCTCATCACGCTCAGGCACGGACTCGGGATAGATGTCTCTGCCTCGATACCACTCTTCCGCTTCATTAGCCGTTAGTTCAAAAGCCTGACTGGAGCCGGGCCGGGCCAGCGCTACCACCGCTTCGTGCTGCCAGCGATAGCCTTTTGTAAAGGTCTCGGCAAGCTTCAGACCAATACGCGAAAATCGTACTTTACCCAACATTGGCGTGACGCTGGTCGGGAATAACCAAATTTCTTTATCGCGTTGCCATAGCGTCAGGGATGGGTCCCACGTTAACGATACAGCGGCGGCAGCCTGCACAATTTCACTTTCCAGTTTGCGACTAACCGGTGCAAATGGCAGTTTGCCGACTTTATAGGTCGGTTCAGGCAGGGGTGCTACGGAGGTGAGCTTGCGCAAACGTGCAACGAAAAATCCTTCACTGTCAAAAAGCTGCGGGAAAACGTGCAAATAACCTTCTGGTGTAGCGGCCTGGGCTGCGCCATCGAAAAGATCGTTAAGCGGAGTAATTTCAACCGCCCCAGGATAACGCTTAAGCAGCCAGGCAATCACCTGCTGATTCTCAATCTGGTTGAGGGTACAGGTGGAGTACACCAGTGTGCCGCCGGGCTTTAGCGCATGGAAAGCGCTGTCGAGTAAATCTCTTTGGGTGGCAGCAATGTCGGCGGTACTTTCCAGGGTCCAGTTTTTCATCGCGTCAGCATCTTTACGGATTACCCCTTCGCCAGAGCAAGGCGCATCCAACAGGATGGCATCAAACATTTCCGGTAGCGCGGGACCAAACACGCGTGCATCAAAATGCGTCAGCGCGGTATGACTGACACCGCAGCGGCTAATATTCGCGTGCAGAACTTTCACCCGGCTGGCGGAAAATTCATTAGCGAGGATGACGCCCTGATTATTCATTCGCGCCGCGATTTGTGTGGTTTTCGAGCCTGGCGCAGCAGCCATGTCCATGATTGCACTGGCATCGCTTACGGCGTCGAACAGCGCGGTAACCGGCAACATGGAGCTGGCTTCCTGGATATAGAACAGGCCACTCAGATGCTCAGCCACGCTGCCCAAAGGCAGGCTTTCGTCTTCTCGCGTAATCCAGAAACCTTCGTTACACCAGGGTACTGGCGTCAGTTGCCAGCCATAACCGGCAATTTGCGCCAGAAAACGGGCAACGCTGATTTTCAGCGTATTAACGCGAATGCTGCGGCGTAGGGGCTGCTGACAAATGGCGATGAAGCGGGCAAAGGTGGCCTCATCTGGCAGGCTTTGACGCATTAGCGTGAGGAAATCGGCTGGGAAAAGCGAAGAAGAGTCCGACACAGGTAATATCCAGTAGAAGCAAAGGCGGGAAGTGTATCACGCGGAAATGAAACGGGCAGCCTGGCTGCCCGTTTTGCTTAGGGTTGATTTGGGTCCGGTATTGCCGTGCCCCAGCTGCGCCAGTCTTTCGGCGCTTCATCTTGCAACAGAAAATGCTTATCGGCCGTTGCCTGGGGAGCCAGCGGCACGGTTGGTGGCGTGGCAAACTGAATACCACCGCGAATAAACTGCTGGAAGGTACCGGTTTTCACTACACCACCGATTAAGCCAAAGTCGAGGTTGTAACCCGACGCCAGCCAGAACACGGAGTTGTTGCGCACCAGATGCTGATATTTTTTGCTGATGCGCAGGGCAATCTGTACGCGATCGGCCATATTGCCCAGCGACGTCCCGGTCACGGTGCCAACCTCAACGCCACGGAACAGCACTGGCGTACCCAGCGATAACGATCCGGCTTCGGCGGCATCCACGTAGATATTTAGCCCGTTCAGATAACGGGAATCAGTAATCGTGCTTTCCTGCAATTCAAACGTCCGTGCCGCGCGGCCTTTGCCCGGATCGACGTTGACATAAGGCTGCAACAGCGTTTCCAGATGGTTCACGCCGGTCGCGGAAATTTCTGGGGAAACTACGGAGAAGCGGCTGCCGCTGCGGGCAAAGTCCTGAACGTACTCAGGGTAAAGCACCGCTTTCGCCAGCACCTGATTGTTATCCTTACTCAGCGATAAAGATTCAACTTGCCCCACATTGATGCCAAGATAACGAATCGGCATTCCTGCAGACAGCTTGCTGGCGTCATAGGTATGCAGGGTAATTTGACTCCCCACCGCTTTTGCCGCCGTTTCCGAAGGATAAAGCACACGTCTGGCACCTTTCGTGGATACCGCGCCACTGAGATTATCGAAGCTAATCGCGCCTTTTAATGCGCGATTAAGCGGTGAAGCCTGTACCGTCAAACCACTGCCGTTGAGCTGGACACGTGCGCCACCCTCCGCCCAGAACACACTTTCACTTGTCAGTAACTTACGGTATTCCGGCTGAATATGTACCGCGATTTCAAACGCATTGGCGTGTGGCGTCACTTTGGTTATTTCACCTACCTGATATTTGCGATACAGCACGACTGAACCAGCCTGCACATCTGGCAGACTGTTCGCTGTCAGCGTCAGGGTTGTTGAAGGGCTGTCGCCAATAATGCCTTCAGCGGCTTTATCGGCATCCGCAAATAATGGGTAGCTCGGCTTCACGTTTCCTTGTTTGCCCGGCTCTAACCGAATGCCGCCATCCACCCATTCACGCGCGCTGGCGCCTATTACCTGCATACCATCCAGCCCCAATTTCACATCAAGGCGACTATTCACAATAAATTTACTGTCGCCATGGATCAGTTGCCGATGTTCAGGCGCCACGGCGACGACAAAATTCACGCCATGTTCATCCAGGCTACGCGACATTACCTGACCAATCTGCATGCCGTACAGCATCAGCGGCTGGCCGGCATCAATGCCGTAACTTTCTGGCGCGCTCAGTTTAACTGTCAGCACATGCGGTTTTTGCAATAGCGATTCGTTGGACGGCAGCACGGTGAAATGCTGCTGTGGCTGACCTTCGCCGGGAATCAGCTCGAAAGTATTACCGGTTAACAGGCTGCTGAGGCTGGTATCGGTCAGGCTGATTTTAGGGCTTCGCATTTCAATGCGCGTTCCGGTGCGCATCAGACCAACCACGGAAGGGTCGATGGTCAGCTCGCCCGTGACTTTTCCACCATCTTTCAGGTTCAGCCTGGTCAGCGTGCCGACTTCAAGCCCCTGATACATCAGTGGCGTGCTGCCCGCTTTCAGATTTTTGCCATCAGGCAAATCTAATGAAACGGAAACCCCACGCTGACTTTGGGCTAAATCAGGATAGAGCCGATAGTTTTGGTCGGCTTTAGCGGTTTCGGCACCCTCTGGGGAGTCGAAAGCGATCGCGCCGTTCACTAACGCGCCCAGGCTTTCAAGTTGTACTTTGGCCCCGCTCAGGCTGACATCCGCTTTTACGCCAGAAACATTCCAGAAGCGGCTGTTTGTTTTGACCAGATTAGTAAAGCGGCGATCGATCAGGACATCAATGGCGACGCCATCAGTGTTGCTGTTAAGGCTGTAATCATAAACGCGTCCCACCGGGATTTTGCGATAATACACCTGCGAACCGGTATTCAACGAACCTAGATCAGGCGCATGCAAATGGATCAGCAGCTCGCCGGTATTCACCCGATATTTTGGCTGTGTATCCAGCGCGGTGAAGTTCTCGCGCGGCTTGCCATCGCCTGGCATCATGCCGATATAGTTGCCGCCTACTAATGCATCTAAACCCGAAACGCCCGCCAGAGACGCTTTTGGCGTTACCAGCCAAAACTGGGTGTTTTCACGCAGCGCGTCGCGCATATCACTTTTAATACTGGCTTTGATCTGGATGCTGCGATAGTCATCGCTCAGATTAATGTTCTGCACGGTGCCGACTTCAACGCCCTGATAACGGATCGGGGTACGCCCCGGTACGATGCCATCCGCCGTCTGGAAGTTAATCGTGATGGTGGTGCCGCGCTCTTGATAGTTTGTCCATAGCAGCCAGCTCGCAATCAGCATCGCGATAATGGGCAGCAGCCAAAAGGGCGAAACCTTACGCTTATTACGCAGCGTGGCGTTAGTCGGTGTAGTCGGCGTTTCCTGTTGCATGTGCATCCCAGAGCAGGCGGCTGTCTAGACATTCAACAGCCATAATGGTGAGGATTACGGCTGCGCCAAAATATAAAGCGGCCGGTCCCATGGTAAAAGCCAGTAGTTGATCGCGATTGACCAACGACATGGTTAATGAAATGACGAATAAATCCAGCATCGACCAGCGTCCCACCCAGGACACCACACGCAGCAGCCGGATGCGGGTTTTTAAACCCTGTTCACAGCGGAAATGAATGCTGAGCAGCAGCGTTAGCATCACTAATATCTTGGTGAAGGGCACCAGAATACTGGCAATAAACACGACAGCGGCGACCGGAATATTGCCAGAGGCTAATGACAGAATGCCGGAAAAAATGGTGTCTTCGCGCCGTGCGCCATTGACGTAAACAATGGAAATGGGCAGTAAATTAGCCGGAATAAGCAGTACGATTGAGGCAATGAGCGCAGACCAGGATTTTTGCAAACTGTGACGACGCCGGAGGTCGAGCGGCGTATGGCAGCGTGGGCAGCGCCCTCGTGCGTCTGGCATGCCGGTATTGTGGCAATTGAGGCAGACCTGAAGTTTATCACGAGCGGCATTATCAGGCTGCTGTGGATAAAAGTGATCCCACAGTTGCTCAATATTGAGATGAATCAGCGTCAATAAACTTAATAGCGTCAACGCAATATATGCCACCAGACCATAGCCGGTCTCAAGCGTGGCGTAATCCTGAACTTTAATTGACGCAACAGCGATGCCGATCAGATAAATATCCAGCATCACCCACTCCTTAAGCTTTTCCAGCATCAGCAAAGCGGGGCGCAGGTTCATGCCTAAACGATGTCCGATACCCAGATAGCAAATGCCGGCAACCAGCGTGACCGGGGCGCCAATGGTGCAAAAGGCGACCATTGATGCGGTCAGCGCGTTACCTTGCTTCGTCATTTGGATCACGCCTTCGAGAAGGTTGGCGTCAATACGCATACCGAGCAGGCGAATATCCACCAAAGGCAGGCTAAACGCGAAGGGCATTAACACCATCATGGTGGCGGCCATCGCCATTAAGCGCGTCATTGACCAGTCCCGTCCGCTTATAATCTGCGCGTTACAACGGGGACAATAGGCGGACTGATGCGATTTCACATCCGGTAAGGAAAAAAGGGTATCGCATTGCGGACAACGCTGATAACGTGCGTGAGGCAATGCCTGGCTGATAGCGTGAATTTTCATAGAGTGAGACAATTTTTGTTCATCGTTCGTGACACCTATCGGTCGTTTAGACGTTGCCTGTGTGCCGGTTACAGGCATCACGCTTCGATCCACAGATTGCTAAGGGTATAGCAACTAACGCTATGATTCACCTTGTCGCTCTGGATATTTAGTGCTTATTTTTAACGAGCGAACGTTAACTTGCTCAGTTGTCATTGGTAACGGTTGAATAATGAACAAAAGTGCCTTTTACGCCGATTTGAATCGCGATATGCGCGCCTTACTGGCAGGAGAAACGGCGTTCCTCGCCGCGATGGGTAATTTTAGCGCGCTGCTGTATGAACGTCTTGAAGGGGTCAACTGGGCAGGTTTCTATCTGCTGACGGAAGCTGATACCTTAGTGCTGGGGCCGTTTCAGGGCAAAATTGCCTGCGTACGTATTCCCCTAGGCAAAGGGGTTTGTGGTACGGCATTGGCTGAAGATAAAGTGCAACGCATTGATAATGTGCACGCCTTCCCTGGCCATATCGCCTGTGACGCCGCCAGCAACGCAGAGATTGTGATTCCTCTGAAAGTGAATGGCACTGTGGTTGGTGTCCTTGATATTGACAGTATTGAATACGATCGCTTTGATAGCGATGACGAAGCGGGGTTAGTCACCCTTACTGATGGGCTTTGCGAAGTGCTTGCGGGCAGCGATTTAGAAAAATATCTGCAGCTGACGCGCAGCTAATCGGCTGGATCACATGGCATTTAGCGATGTTGTCATTATAATGTCGCCTGTTCATGCCTGCTCTGGTCGGCAAACCCGTTGTAATCAGGAAATTTCATGGAAAATCAACCTAAGTTGAATAGCAGTAAAGAAGTCATTAGCTTTCTGGCGGAGCGCTTTCCGCACTGCTTTAGCGCTGAAGGTGAAGCGCGCCCGCTCAAAATCGGCATCTTTCAGGATCTGGTCGAGCGTGTTCAAGGCGAAATGGGCCTGAGCAAAACTCAGTTGCGTTCAGCGCTGCGTCTTTATACCTCCAGCTGGCGTTATTTGTACGGCATCAAAGCCGGCGCGACGCGTGTTGACCTTGACGGCAATGCCAGTGGCGTGCTGGATGAACAGCACGTAGAGCATGCGCGTAAGCAACTGGAAGAAGCGAAAGCGCGCGTTCAGGCGCAGCGTGAGCAGCAGCGAGCCGCCCGACGTGAAGCCGGTGAAGGTGAAGAGGGCGCAGCACCACGTCGTCCACGGAAACCCGCGCCTCGCAAGCCAGCAGAAGGTGAAGCTGCGCGTAAACCGCGCTCGCAAACTGAGCGTGCTACCGCCTCACAGAGCCGCAAACCAGCGCCCCGCCCGGCACAGACTAAACCCATCACTGATACCTCAACTTTGCAACCCGGCCAGAGTATTAAAGTTAAAGCAGGCAAAAGTGCAATGGACGCTACCGTGCTTGAAGTATCAAAAGACGGCGTTCGGGTGCAGCTCGCTTCCGGCATGGCAATGATTGTGCGCGCAGAACATTTACAGTTCTGAAACGGAGGCTGACCCCGGCATGAACACCCTTTTTAAAGTTGGACTTATTGCGGGCCTGCTGTTGTCAGGCCCTTCCTTTGGCGCAGAGAACATTACCCGCGCCGATCAAATCCCACAGCTACATGAAGATGCACAAGACCCGACTGTCAGCGAACGCGTTACCTCACGTTTTACCCGCTCGCACTATCGGCAGTTCGATCTGAATCAGGATTTTTCAGCCAGGATTTTTGATCGTTATCTGAATATGCTTGATTACAGCCATAACGTGCTGTTGGCGTCGGATGTTGCCCAGTTTGCCAGCAAGAAAACCCTGCTGGGTGATGAACTGCGTAGCGGCAAGCTAGACGTGTTTTATCACCTCTATAATCTGGCGCAAAAACGCCGTTTTGAGCGCTATCAATATGCGCTGAGCGTGCTGAATCGCCCGATGGATTTTTCCGGTAATGACACCATTGACATTGACCGCGCTAAAGCGCCCTGGCCAAAAGACCAGGCTGAGCTGAACGCGCTGTGGGATGCCAAGGTTAAATACGATGAGCTGAGCCTTAAGCTGGCAGGTAAAGACGAAAAAGCGATCCGCGAAGTCCTGACTAAACGCTATAACTTTGCCATCCGCCGTCTGGCTCAAAGCAACAGCGAAGATGTATTCCAGCTGGCAATGAACGCTTTTGCCCACGAAATTGATCCGCATACTAACTATTTATCGCCGCGTAACACCGAGCAATTCAATACCGAAATGAGCCTGTCGCTTGAAGGTATCGGTGCGGTGCTGCAAATGGATGAGGATTATACCGTGATCAACTCCATGGTCGCAGGGGGTCCGGCAGCGAAGAGCAAATCTATTAACGTGGGCGATCGCATCGCCGGCGTTGGTCAACCGGGCAAGCCGATAGAAGATGTGATTGGCTGGCGTCTGGATGATGTGGTAGCAAAAATTAAAGGCCCGAAAGGCAGTAAGGTTCGCCTGGAAGTGTTGCCAGCGGGTAAAGGCACGAAAACGCGCACCGTGACGCTGACGCGTGAAAAGATCCGCCTTGAGGATCGTGCCGTGAAGATGTCGGTGCATAACGTCGGTAAAGCCAAAGTCGGCGTGCTGGATATTCCTGGCTTCTACGTAGGGTTGACGGACGACGTTAAAGTACAGCTGCAAAAATTGCAGAAGCAGAACGTCGATAGCATCGTTATCGATCTGCGGACCAATGGCGGCGGTGCGTTGACCGAAGCGGTGTCATTATCAGGTTTGTTCATCCCAGGCGGCCCGGTGGTGCAGGTACGGGATAACAATGGTCGCGTGCGAGAAGACAGCGATAACGACGGCATTGTTTACTACAAAGGTCCGCTGGTGGTGTTAGTCGATCGTTTTAGCGCCTCCGCCTCGGAGATCTTTGCTGCGGCAATGCAGGATTATGGTCGTGCATTGATCGTTGGTGAACCGACCTTCGGTAAAGGCACGGTGCAACAGTATCGTTCGCTGAACCGCATTTACGATCAGATGCTGCGGCCGGAATGGCCTGCGCTGGGCTCGGTCCAGTACACCATTCAGAAGTTCTATCGTATTAACGGTGGCAGCACGCAGCGTAAAGGCGTGACGCCCGATCTGCTGATGCCAACGGGCGTCGAGGCAGCGGAAACCGGTGAGAAGTTTGAAGATAACGCCTTGCCGTGGGACAGCATTAACGCAGCAACTTACGTGAAAACCGGCGATGTAAAACCGCTGGTTCCGCAGCTGACGAAAGATCATGCGGCGCGTATCGCTCAGGATCGTGAATTCCAGTACATCATGAAAGATATTGCGCGTTTCAATGCGATGAAAGACAAGCGCAACCAGGTGTCGCTCAATCTTGCTCAACGCGAGAAAGAGAATCACGAAGAGGATGCATTACGTCTGGCACGCATTAATGCGCGTTATCAGGCTGAAGGCAAAAAACCTCTGAAGAACCTGGATGATTTGCCGAAAGATTATAAAGAGCCTGATCCTTATCTGGATGAAACCGTGAAGATCGCTCATGATCTTGCGCAGCTGGATAAATCCCAGCCAGAAACGCAAGCGGCCAGCGCTAAATAAGCGGCTACCGTCAGTAAAAAGCACCGTTCAGCGGTGCTTTTTTTTGCCTGCAATCCGGCGGTCTTTGCCATTTATTAATGTTGCTAAGCAGAGTGAAATAGTGCCGACAGGTTAAAGCGTGACTGAATGTAAAGTTATGTCTTTTTAGGCACTTAAACGTTAAGGTTGCTTGAAAAGCCGCGCAATGCTCATAGGATATATATCCGCGCATAAGCGCGTGAACTACTGAGGAAGATTAACCGTTATGATGCGTATTGCTCTTTTCCTGATGACCAACCTGGCTGTGATGTTGGTATTCGGGCTGATTCTCAGCCTGACAGGGATCCAGTCAAGCAGTGTTCAGGGCCTGATGATTATGGCGGGCCTGTTTGGCTTCGGCGGTGCGTTTGTTTCACTGCTGATGTCGAAGTGGATGGCGTTGCGCTCAGTCGGCGGTGAGGTCATTGAGCAACCGCGCAATGAAACGGAGCGTTGGTTAATGAATACCATTGGACGTCAGGCGCAGCAGGTCGGTATTAAGATGCCGCAGGTTGCCATTTATCACGCACCAGACATCAACGCATTTGCTACTGGTGCACGTCGTGATGCGTCGCTGGTTGCGGTATCCACCGGTTTATTGCAAAACATGAGCCGCGATGAAGCCGAAGCCGTGTTAGCCCATGAAGTCGCGCATATCGCCAATGGCGACATGATCACCATGACCCTGATCCAGGGCATTGTGAACACCTTTGTCATCTTTGTTTCGCGTATTTTGGCACAAATTGCAGCCGGTTTTATGTCAGGTAACCGTGACGATGAAGAGAGCGGAAATGGCAATCCGCTGGTCTATTTTGCCGTTTCGATGGTACTGGAACTGGTATTTGGTGTGCTCGCCAGCATCATTACTATGTGGTTCTCACGTCATCGTGAATTTCACGCCGACGCCGGCTCGGCCAGACTGGTTGGCCGTGAGAAGATGATTGCCGCGCTACAGCGCCTGAAAACCAGCTATGAACCGCAGGAACCCAGCAGCATGATGGCGTTCTGCATCAACGGTAAAGGCAAGTCATTTAGTGAGCTGTTTATGTCTCACCCGCCGCTTGATAAGCGTATTGAAGCGCTGCGTAGCGGTCAGTATCTGAAGTAAGCAGTGACAGGCAGTAAAAAAGCGACGGAAACGTCGCTTTTTTATGCCAGTTGATTAGCTGTTAACGCGGTTTTGCGTCATGCGTGTCAGACTAATCACTGCCGCTACACTGGAAAATGCCCCTGCGAGCAACAGCGATGCATGAGTACCATTGTTATTAAACAGGTTAAAGAGCAGTGCGACTAACGCCGCCCCCATGCTTTGGCCAAATAAACGCGCCGTACCGAGCATCCCGCTGGCGGCACCGCTGCGATTAGGCGGGGCGGAAGTAATGATGGTGTGATTATTGGGTGACTGAAACAGACCGAAACCCGCGCCGCACAGCATCATACGCCAGATGATGTCCCCGTTCTGTGGCTGCGAGGGTAGCATTGCCAGAAGAAACAAGCCAGCCGCGAACATTGCTAAGCCAATTCCACCTAATAAACCGGCATGCAAACGCCCAATCAGACGTCCTGCAACCGGGGCAAAAACCATGGTTGCCAGCGGCCATGGCGTGAGCAGCAAACCGGTTGCCACTTCATCACGTCCCAAAACATCCTGCAGGAAAAACGGCAGCGAAACCATTGCCAGCATCTGCGCGCAAAATGAACATACTGACGTTCCCAGCGACAAGCTAAAAATGGGAATACGTAGCAAATCTACAGGCAGCAGTGGTACGGGCATACTGAGCTGGCGACGAATAAAGAACCAGCCGAGAATCAGCACTGCGATAACTTCGCTCAATATAAATAAATGGCTCAGCCCCTGTGAAAAACCGCTTAGGGCTGAAATCAGTAGACCGAAGAACAGGGCATTCATAATAGCGCTGGGAATATCGAATTTTTGCGATTTAGCCTTTTGCTGATTATCCGGCAGATAACGCAGCGCGAACCACAACGCAATCGCACCTAGTGGCACGTTGATTAAAAACAGCCATTTCCAGCTTGCTACCGACAGGATTACGGCGGCAACAGTAGGTCCTGCCGCCGTTGAAACCGCCACAATCAGTGAATTGATCGCCATACCGCGGCCAAGGTGACGTTGGGGATAGATAATACGTATCAGTGCGGTATTCACGCTCATCAACGCAGCGCCACCAAAACCTTGTAGCACGCGCGCGAAGGTGAGCATATCCAGGGTGGAAGACAGGGCGCAAAACAGAGAGGTCACGATAAACAGAGCGAGACCAGCCTGATAAACGCGACGATAGCCCAGCATATCGCCAAGAAAAGACAGCGACAGCAGCGAAACGATAATGGCGATCTGGTAGGCATTGACGATACATACCGACTCAGCCGCGCTGGCATTCAATTCGCGGGAAATGGTGGGTAACGCGACATTAGCAATCGCGCCATCCAGCACCGCCATTGTAATACCCAAAGCAATAGTAAGAATGGCACCGTAACGTTGTGGAACCGGTAATCCATCTTGAACAGGGGGAGGAGACATAGGGCTGAGTCGTGCCAATAAGTGAAGTAGGTGAATATCACCATGCTAATGAATTTGCTGTGAAAAAGAACCGCGTTTTGTGACGAAATGTATCTTCAAATATGTCTTATGACTTAATCGATTGCCGCCGCATTGAGCATCACACTATACTGGCCGCTCGTTCCGTTTTTTTTGAAACAGGTTTAGACAGGTGCGTGATGTCCTCAGGTGATAACGACAAACAGCCAGATTCGGTTTCTTCAGTATTGAAAGTATTCGGCATTTTGCAGGCGCTCGGTGAAGAACGCGATCACGGCATTACAGAGCTCGCGCAGCGTGTGATGATGTCAAAAAGTACCGTTTATCGCTTCCTGCAAACGATGAAAACACTCGGCTACGTGACGCAGAAAGGGGAAAGCGAAAAGTATTCGCTGACGCTTAAACTGTTTGAGCTGGGAGCTAAAGCGCTGCAGAATGTTGACCTGATCCGCAGCGCAGACGTGCAGATGCGCGAATTGTCGCGGCTGACCAAAGAGACAATTCACCTTGGCGCGCTGGAAGAGGACAGCATTGTCTACATCCACAAAATCGATTCTTTATACAATCTGCGCATGTATTCGCGTATCGGTCGCCGTAATCCATTACACACCACTGCGATCGGTAAAGTGCTGTTGGCGTGGCGCGATCGCAGCGAAGTAAAGGAAATTTTGCGTGAAGTTGAGTTTAAGCGCAGCACTGTGAATACCCTCGTCAGTGCCGAGGCCTTACTTGAAGTGCTGGATCAGGTAAAAGAGCAGGGTTTTGGTGAGGACAACGAAGAGCAGGAGGAAGGGTTGCGCTGTATCGCGGTGCCGGTGTTTGATCGTTTTGGCGTGGTTATTGCCGGGCTAAGCATCTCTTTCCCAACCATTCGCTTTTCTGACGATGCGAAACAGGATTATGTGGCAATGCTGCACCGTGCGGCACGCACGCTGTCATCTGAAATGGGGTATCATCAATATCCATGCTGAAAAAAGCGGGCTAATCAGCCCGCTTTGTTTTGCTAATTATCTACCACTTCACCACTTTTCTTCAGTACCGGGCAATCGGTAACGCCTACCACGCCGCTGTCAGTGTGCAGATATTGGGCTGTAATTACGCCACGCGCCGTAAGGTAACTACACTGCAATCCCAATCCCGCAGCGTTCTTATTGCTGCCTGTTAACACACCGTAACCGGTGAAAAGCATTGCCAGCCAGATAATGCCAATCACGACGATCGCCCGCATAAAGAATTTCATTTTGTCTCCTTGTGATACATAACGCAGCTATCCACTTATTGCTGCTACTCGTAATAATAACAGCATGCCTCGCTTTTCTCGCTGGAGCGATCAGAGATAACTGAAACGGGAAAATCTGCATTGCAGCCAGACCCATTATCATTTTCTCTTGCTCAGCGTAGAATGTGCGGTTGAACCGTTGTTTGATAGGCGTTTTTATAAGACGAGGCCGTTATGAATGAAGTAGCCGCAAATTCTGGTCCGCTGGTAAGTTACGGCGTGCTGGTTATCATCCTGCTGGTGGCGTTTATCGCCTGGTTTTTTGTTAACCGCTCCAGCGTTCGCGCCAGCGAGCAGATTCAGTTGCTGGAATCTTTGCTGGAAGAGCAGAAAAAACAAAATACCTTATTACGCCGTCTGGTTGATGCCCAGCCGGGTTATGAAGGAAAGAAAAGCGGAGAAGGAACGGATAAGCGCGATTTTATCCGGTTGATTCCAGAACGTTAATCATACATGGAGGCTGGATGGCCTGGAAAAATCCCTGGTTTGATGGAAGTAAACGACACCATACGCCTGAAGGCTTCCGCAATCTTGAACCTGATTCGCGCCAGGAGGGTGATTTACAACGCTGGCGCAAAGAGCGAAAAGCACAGGGCCTGCCATACCCACCGCAGGCTGGCTATCCTGCTTTTATCAAACACTGGTGGCATCCCGCAGACCTGAGCGGAGAGGATGATCGCGTCTGGTGGCTGGGTCATGCCGCGCTGCTTTTACGTCTGAACAAGCACTATGTGTTGATTGATCCTGCTCTGTCGAAGCGCGCATCGCCGTTGCCTTTTATTGGGCCGCAGCGTAAAACGCCGGTGCCGCTGGACATCCGTCATTTACCACGCCTGGATTACGTCTTAATCTCGCATAATCATTATGATCATCTCGATAAACCCACGGTAAAACGAATCATGCGGCATTTCCCACAGGCTACCTTTATTGTGCCGCTGGGTTTGGGCCGCTGGTGTCAGAAAAATGGCGTGCGGCATGTGCATCAACTTGACTGGTGGCAGCATACCGAGTTTGCTGATATTCGCATTGATGCCGTTCCTGCTCGTCACTGGAGTATGAGAACGCTTTACGACCGGAACCGTTCTTTGTGGTGTGGATGGGTGATCAGAACACCGACATTGCGTTTCTGGTTTTCAGGGGACAGCGGATATTCAGAAAAGCTGGTTGAAATTGTTGATCGACTCGGGCCTTTTAACCTCGCCGCATTGCCTGTCGGCGCTTATGCACCAAAATGGTTCATGGGTGGTCAACACATGGACCCTGAACAATCTGTTTCATTATGGCGTGCGATAGGTAAGCCCATGACGATCCCGATTCACTGGGGCGTATTTGAGCTGGCTGATGAATCCATTGATGAACCGCCTGCTGAACTTATGCGTGCATTGCAAAATGCGGGCGAGGTGAATGCACGTTTCTCAGCATGGCGAATAGGTGAAAGCCGAAGTCTGGAGAATATAAACCAGGAAAATTCCTAAAATTATACTGATTAGTTACGTATAATGGCGTTTTTCCAGAAGGGATTTTTCCTATCCAAAGGAAAAAATATAATAAACAAAATGTGCGCCATTGCTTTTATTTGGAGCAGGTAAAAAACGTTTCCTGATTGTGGTGCAATAATTTATGCAGGATGTATGGATTAAATTGTGCTGTACAGGTTTAACGTTTCGCTTATCTTTGTTTAGTGTTAGCGCGACATTAATTAACTTTTATGATGCCATATTTATGCAATATATTTTTTATAAGGTGATCTATTGGGTCGGGCAGAATGAGTGCCAGGTTGATCGATTGTCAGTGCTAAGCAGGACAGGCAAATAGCGTATCCTTATAATTTTCGTAATAAACGCTGACTGTGTTTTGTACCAAAAAGGACAAACTCTGCGAGCTGTTTGGCAATTATGCGTGAAGCTTCAATTCCCTCTGAAAAATGGCTTGCCATTAATTAACGGATATGTGATAACAATTCGTGGGTTAAACGAGGTACAGTTCTGTTTATGTATGGCATCTTCAGTAAAGAAGTTACGAGTAAAGACGTTGACGTTGAATACCGCTTCCTTGCCGAACCTTAAATAAGTGCCTCATTCAGTAATGTCTCTGGTTTCTCTGTAGGTCGGCCTCCGGGCAAAATAAACACTCTAAGGAATTTGCAAAATGGCAAAGATTAAAGGTCAGGTTAAGTGGTTCAACGAGTCTAAAGGTTTTGGTTTCATTACTCCTGCTGACGGTAGCAAAGATGTGTTCGTACACTTCTCTGCTATCCAGGGCAATGGCTTCAAAACTCTGGCCGAAGGCCAAAGCGTTGAGTTCGAAATTCAGGACGGCCAGAAAGGCCCAGCTGCAGTTAACGTAACTGCTATCTAATTTCGTTCACTGACTCGGTGCCTTGCACCCTGACACGAATCTTAAAGCCCTGGCTATCTGGCCGGGGCTTTCTTTATGCTTTCGATGCGGCAGGGTTCAGAGTACACTTCGGCGCGTCATTTTCTTCCGGAGTGTTTCATGTCGTTGATTTGTCCGTTATGTCATCTTCCCCTTATGCTTGTCGATCGCAGCTGGCGTTGTGACAATCATCATCAATTCGATCAGGCGAAAGAAGGCTACGTCAATTTGTTGCCCGTTCAACATAAAAATTCACGTGAGCCGGGCGACAGTGCGGAGATGATGCAGGCGCGGCGCGAATTTCTCCAGGCAGGGCATTATCAGCCGTTACGCGATCGGGTGGTGGAATTGCTTGCTGAGCATCTTGTGCAGAAGGATGCGCGTCTGCTGGATATAGGTTGTGGCGAAGGCTATTACACGGCGGCGATGGCTGCGAATTTTACCCAGGGGCAGATTTATGGTCTCGACGTGGCAAAAATGGCGATTCGTCTGGCCGCCAGACGTTACCGCGATATTCTTTTTTGCGTAGCATCCAGTCAACGCTTACCGTTTGCCGACGCCTCGTTAGAGGGTGTAGTCAGAATTTACGCGCCGTGTAATGAAGCTGAGCTGGCCAGGGTAATAAAACCCGGTGGAATAGTCCTCACGGTGACTCCGGGCGCATATCATTTACAGCAGCTTAAAGCGTTAATTTATCGTGAAGTGGCGCTGCATGCGCCGGAAGAAAAAGTCTATGCGAACTTCCGGCAAATAGGGCAACATTCGCTGCGTTATGATATGACGTTAACCGGAGATGAAGCGGCTAAATTATTGCAAATGACGCCATTTGCATGGCGCGCGCGGGAAGATGTGTGGCAGATATTAAAACAAAGCCAGCAATTTGCCTGTGACGCTGATTTTAGCCTGACGCTGTGGCAGCGTGACTAGCACGCCTCGACTAACGTATTGTAAATACGCTCCAGATCGTCAAGCTGCTGCACGGCAATCAACAGGCGACGCTGTTCAAGTTGCATCACCAGAATACCGTCTTCAGAAAGATTCATGTGCTGAATACGGCGGTAATCAATCCATACGCCCGCATAAAACAGCCCGTTATTTTTCATCAGTAGCTTCGGTTTGCGCAGCCAGAATAGCCACAAGGCTAAGAAGCTCAGCACCAGCAACAGCGTGGTGGTCAGCTGTGGACCTTGATGCGAGACATTATTCCAGAGCAGGATTAACAGCAAGCCGATAAAAATCAGACTGTCGATTTTGTGCCGACGGCGAAGCGAAACGCACAGACGCGTTGGGCCATTACGACGGGGTAAAATAGCTTCATCATAGATGGCAAAAACCACCAGCGCCGCGATACACAGCGTGATGATGGTGTCAGTCAGTGACATATGTCTTCCTCAGGCGGTGCATTATTTCAGCCTTTTGTTTCGTTAAAACGTCGGGCGCTAAAGCCCCCGACGTTTCAATATTTACAGACCTAAGAAACCGATCCAATAACCCAGGATACCGATAACAAAGAAACCCACGATAATCCACAGCGCGTTCACTTTACGGCGTAACAGCCACATACAGGCGAAGGTCAGCAGCAATGGCACCACGCCAGGCATCAGCTGATCAAGGATGGACTGGACGGTAGTGACCGTGGTTTTCCCGGTCTGGTCAGTAATTCGTGACACCACCAGCGGGATATTCACATGCGTCCACTTATTCACCAGCGCGCCCATGACAAACAGGCCGAGAATCGACGCGCCCTCCGTCAGTTTTTGCAGGAAGCCACCGCCCATATCGCTGACAATATCAATCCCTTTGCGATAGCCATAGGCCACGCCGTAATAACGGGTCAGCAGGCGTACCAGGTTAAAGAGTATAAAGAACAACAGCGGCCCCAGCAGGCTGCCACTCATGGCGATACCGGCGCCTAAGGCGGCGAATACCGGGCGCACCGTGCCCCAGAAAATCGGATCGCCCACGCCAGCCAGAGGCCCCATCAAACCGACTTTGATGCCGTTGATTGCACCATCATCAATCGCTGCGCCGTTAGCGCGTTGTTCTTCCATTGCCATGGTGACGCCCAAAACTGGCGCGGCAACATAAGGATGAGTATTAAAAAACTCAAGGTGACGTTTGATTGCTTGTTTACGATCGTCATTATTCTCTGGATAAAGACGACGTATCACCGGCACCATTGAAAAACAGAAGCCAAGTGCCTGCATACGTTCGAAATTCCATGAACCCTGAAACAGATTTGAGCGCATAAATACTGCGCGAACATCACCTGGCGTCAGTTTTTTTTCAATCTTTGTAATATCTACCATGTTGTCACCTGCTCTTAATCAAGTTCGTTATCAAGGTCGTTAGCTGACGGGCCCGCCGCAGGCGCACCGGCCACGCGGTTATATTTAGGACTGAGCTGGATATACAGCACTGCCATCACGACACCTATTACGCCCAGCGCAACCAGATTGAAGTTGGTGAAAGCCGCAGTAACGAAGCCCAGATAAAAGAACGGCATCAGGTAGCCTGCGCGCATCATATTGATGACCATCGCATAACCGACTACTACGATCATGCCACCGGCGATGTTCAGGCCATTGGTAACCACTTCAGGGATTGAGTTGAGCAGCGAGTGAACCGCGCTGGTTCCGACAGAAATAGCGACAATCAACGCAGGGATCGCAATACGCATCGCTTGTAGCAGCAGCGCCGAGACGTGAATCCAGGAAAGAGCAGTCAGGTTACCTTTTTCAGCCGCTTTATCGGCAGCATGCTGGAAGGCGACAGTAATCGTTCGCACAATAATTGTCAGCACCTGTCCGGCCGCTGCCAGTGGGATTGCCAGCGCGATACCTGCACCCACGCTTTGACCTCCGGCAATAACCAGAATGGTCGAGATAATTGAGGCGAGGGCGGCATCAGGCGCAACGGCGGCACCAATATTCATCCAGCCCAGCGCAATCATCTCCAGCGTACCGCCGATGATAATCCCGGTTTTCATATCACCCAGTACCGCACCAACTAAGGTACAAGCGACCAGCGGACGGTGAAACTGGAATTCATCAAGAATCGATCCCATGCCAGCAATGCAGGCGACGATAAATATTAAAACAATTTGTAGCGTGGATATTTCCATCATACTTCTTGTCCTCAGCAGGATAGCGAAAATGAGCCCGCTTACGCAGGCACAGATGGCGGTAAATTACGCATTAACCTTCGCAATCAAATCCATCATGTTCAATTTCGGGTCGTTGGAGACTTTACGCACTTCGAGTTCAATATTGCGTTCATTCAGTTTTCGAAAAGCAGCGATGTCCTTGTCATCTACCGATACTGCGTTATTTACCTGCGTTTTGCCCTGACGGAACGCCATACCACCAATATTGACGGATTTAACATCAACTCCTTGTTCAACGATGCGCAACACATCGGTGGGATTGGTGAACAGCAACATAACGCGATCCTGCCCGTATTTCGGGTTATTCCATACGCGCACCATTTTATCGACATCGACAACATGGGCCGTTACGCCCGGCGGTGCAACCTGCGTCAACAGGGTTTTGCGCACGTGATCGTTGGCTACTTCGTCACTTACGACAATAATGCGTGACACGTTGGTTTCTTTGGTCCAGCGAGTAGCAACCTGACCATGGATTAAACGGTCATCGATGCGAACCAGGCCTATCTTCATATGCTCACCAGGTGCCATCGGTTTTTGCGCCTGTGCAGCAGCAGGGGCGGCCTTAGCGGGTGCGGGAGCTGCCTCTTCCTCTTTGGTTTTCAGGGCTTTTACACCTTCCCGGCCAGTTTCAACTGCGATGGCGACCAGTTCTTCGAAGCCCGGATCATCATCGCGCGCCATAAGCGTCTCGACCAACATCGGAATATTAACCCCGGCGATAACTTCATAATTTTCTTTGTCGACCACGATGCGGCTGGCGGCATTAAATGGGCTGCCGCCCCAGGTATCAACCAGGAACAGCACACCTTTTGCGGTATCTAATTCCGCCAGACGCGCCTGATATTTCTCAATAAGTGTTTCTGCATTTTCGCCAGGCACGAAGTCGATCCATCCGACGTTTTCCTGCTCTCCCAACAGCATTTCTGCGGTTTTAAGCAGTTGTTCGGCTGCCCAGCCGTGTGTACCAATTACAATCGCAATGGTCACGTGCTACCTCCGTTCGCTAGAGAGGTTCATCTGAAGTTAATGAACCGTTAAGAGTTATCGCTTCGGTTACTAAAAAATTAACGTAGCCAGATCATCTGGATACGATGGGTAATTCATCGGTTATCGGTTTATGGGCGATAAGTTCGCGATTTATTTTAGTGATCGAAAAAATAAATTATGTGATGTTTGTCAGCTATTCGGTGCGTAGCGTCAGCGATTTAATTTTTTTGTACGCTTATGCCCCTGTGTTGCTCATTGTAAATGTAAGAAAATTTTTTGACGCCCTTATGCTAACTGGTACATTAACGATCTGTTTATAACTCAGGAGTAACGGGCATCAGCCCACCCTTATGGATCGTCATCGACGTCGTTTAACCTGTTCTTTGCGCCTGCTGGCGCGTCATCTCACGCCTGACGGTGTTTTCACTGCTTATCCCAATGCTGCTTTGCCACACTTCACGGTGCGGGCACGATTTCGTTCAGTCTGTTCCTTATTCAGGAGTCATTAATGGAACTTCTATTCGACCCCTCGATCTGGGCGGGTTTATTAACGCTTGTCGTGTTGGAAATTGTTTTAGGCATCGATAATCTGGTCTTTATCGCCATCCTGGCTGATAAGCTGCCACCGAAGCAGCGTGATAAAGCGCGCCTGATCGGTTTGTCACTGGCGCTGGTGATGCGTCTGGGGCTGCTTTCACTGATATCCTGGATGGTGACGCTAACACGCCCTCTGTTTAGCGTAGGTGGCTTCAGCTTTGCCGGGCGAGATTTGATTTTGCTGGCGGGAGGGATCTTCCTGTTATTTAAAGCCACAATGGAGTTACATGAACGGTTAGAAAATCGTCCGCTTGATGGGTCAGGCAATCGTGGCTACGCCAGTTTCTGGGCAGTTGTGACGCAAATTGTGGTGCTGGATGCGGTGTTCTCACTTGATGCGGTCATTACGGCTGTCGGTATGGTGAACCATCTACCGGTGATGATGACCGCTGTCGTGATTGCGATGGGTATAATGCTGCTGGCGTCAAAGCCGCTGACTAACTTTGTTAACGCCCATCCCACCGTCGTTGTGCTGTGTCTGAGCTTCCTGTTGATGATCGGTTTGTCGCTGGTGGCAGAAGGCTTTGGCTTCCATATTCCTAAAGGTTACCTGTATGCCGCGATTGGCTTCTCGATTCT
This sequence comes from Mixta mediterraneensis, assembly GCF_030283135.1. Taxonomy (NCBI): domain Bacteria; kingdom Pseudomonadati; phylum Pseudomonadota; class Gammaproteobacteria; order Enterobacterales; family Erwiniaceae; genus Mixta; species Mixta mediterraneensis. The sequence continues at coordinate 102,433 of NZ_JASUAZ010000001.1, forward strand.
GATTGAATTGTTTAACCAGATTGCGCGTCGCAATTTCATTCGTCATCAGTCACATCGACCGCTGCGTGAGCGTACCGCAGAGGCTATTTTGCGTCTGATGGGGGGGCGAAACCGTACGCAGGCGGCAACCAGCGAAGAGTCATCCTTAACGGAAGCCATGCCGCAGGAAGCGTTTAAAGATGAAGAGCGTTATATGATTAACGGCGTATTGACGCTGGCATCACGCTCAGTTCGCAGCATAATGACGCCACGCGGTGACATTTCCTGGGTTGATGCAAACCGTCCGCTGGATGAAATTCGCATTCAACTCCTTGATACGCCTCACAGTCTGTTTCCGGTATGTCGCGGCGAACTGGATGAAATCGTTGGCGTGGTGCGTGCCAAAGAGTTGTTGGTGGCACTGGAACATGGCATGGACGTTGCCACCTTTGCTGCCAGCACGCCTGCCATTGTGGTGCCAGAAACGCTGGATCCTATCAACCTGCTGGGCGTGTTGCGCCGAGCCAAGGGAAGTTTTGTCATTATCACCAATGAGTTCGGCGTGGTTCAGGGCTTAATCACACCACTGGACGTGCTGGAAGCCATTGCCGGGGAATTCCCGGATGAGGACGAGACACCCGATATTATTGCGGATGGTGATGGCTGGCTGGTAAAGGGCGGTACGGATTTGCATTCATTACAGCAGTTACTCGATTTTCATGAGCTGGTCGATCCAGAAGAGGATCATGCCTCGCTGGCGGGTTTATTGATTGCTCAGAAAGGCCAGTTGCCGCTACCGGGAGAAGTGATTGATATTGAACCGCTTCACTTCCAGATTATCGAAGCAACTGATTATCGCGTTGACCTGGTCCGCGTGACCAAAGACAAACCGCATGAAGATGAGGAAGATGGCGCATAAATGGCGCTAAGGTGAATGAAAGCGCACCCTTCAACGGTGCGCTGCTTGTGCCGAAAAAGGCGAATCAGGCTTCAATATCCGTCTTATGCTGATTCAGCCATGCCGGAAAATCTCCCAGCGGCATGGGACGCGCATAGAAATAGCCTTGCAGATGATCGACACCGCGCTCGCGCAGATAAGCCGCCTGTTCTGCTGTCTCGACCCCTTCAGCAACCAAACTAATATTCAGCCGCTGTGCCAGTGAAATAACCATATCCGTCACGGTGGCGTTAATTGCATCGGTGCCAATAGCGGCGGTAAAAATTTTATCGATTTTAAGCACATCTGGTTGTAAATCTTTCAGATATGACAATGAACTGTGCCCGGTGCCGAAATCATCAATCGCCAGTCTGACGCCAATTTCATGTAGCTGAGAAATAACCGACTGATCGACGACCGGTAAAGCATCCCGCTCGGTTAATTCCACCACTAACTTAGGAACCGGATTGGCTGGCCACCAAAGTTTATGGAGATCGTCCAAAATAGCCTGATCGCGAAAGTGGCTGGCCGCGACATTAACCGCAATATGGAATGACGGGCAGCGCGGAAGCTGGGGTAGATGGGCCACAGCCTGATTAAACACAAAGCGGGTAAGAGGGGCGATTAAGTTTTGGCGTTCGGCCAGCGGGATAAACACATCTGGCGCAATCCAGCCCTGTCGTGCATTGTGCCAGCGTAACAGCAGCTCAATGCCATCACATTCACCGGTTTTGGCATTGATCAGCGGCTGGCAATACACCATAAATTCATTGGCGGTGATGCCGTAACTAATTTGCCAGCTCAGGCTCATGCGGTTGGCGGTGGCAAGCCAAACGATATAACCCATCAGCAGGCTCAACAACAGTGCCAGCGGCAGCTGGGAGGGCAACGTTGCCAGCGCCAGCCGTGACGGTGATGGACCATAAAGCGTGATAGTAAACGGGTAACGTAACGAAGCCTTGTTATAACTCACCTCGTCGTCTGAAGGCACGGTGGGTTCTATCAGCGGATTGCCATATTCCAGGCTTTCGCCATTTACATTAAGAATTGCCCGTTCAACCCAGGGTAATTGCGGTTCAAGCAGATAATTACTCATCAACTCTATATTAACGACCTGCAAAATGCCCGAACGGTTATCCAGGCTTTTTGGCGTCCAGAGCAGCAAAACCGGCGAGCCTTGCAATAAATAGGTATCAACCGACAAAATCATGCGCTGATGGTTAAGCGCTATTTCAGGATAGGTCTGGCTAAAGGAAATATGTCGCGGGCCGTAAATACTGGAACAATAGATGGTATCGTTTTTTACCAGCAGCATGGCGCGCACGGTTTGTAAGGCTGAAATTTTTTCGATCAGCGGGAAGCGCATCGCCTGGCAGGGAACGCCCACCAGGCCCAGGGCATTGTTAGCGGAAACATCCAGTGGCGAGAACATCCGATCAAAACGCATAATGGCGTTATCCGCAAAATTGAGCGCCTGATGTTGAATACGTGACTTTTCTTCAAAAAAACGGAAAGCCAGCGTCAGGATAAGCACGATAATGGCGATCACTAACGCAATAAATAAACGTTTGCGTCTGAACTGTCCAACAAATTGCTGGGCCATAAGCATCAGTAACCACCTTCCCAAAAACAAGAAAAAGCCAATGTAACGAGTGATTATCGGCACGACACGGTCCAGATTTAGGCCGTGCTTCTGAAAAAAAGCGGCACTAAAAAACAGCGCGACCCTAAGATCGCGCGGAAAATCACTCTACAGAATTCTGTGAGGCTGAGATAGCGTAGGATGCGGATTTTAATACGATTGCACGTTATTTGATCAGCTCACGCTGCGCTTAAATTAGTCACACTGAACTTTAATTGCCAGGCCGCCGCGTGAAGTTTCGCGATACTTCGCGTTCATGTCTTTACCGGTTTCGTACATCGTCTCAATGACTTTATCGAGCGAGACGCGCGGTTCGCTGGTACGACGTAATGCCATGCGCGCCGCATTAATGGCTTTCACCGAGGCGATCGCATTGCGCTCAATGCAGGGAACCTGGACCTGACCCGCAACCGGATCGCAGGTTAAACCCAGGTTATGCTCCATGCCAATTTCCGCCGCGACACACACCTGTTCGGGACTGCCGCCCAATAGTTCTGCCAGACCCGCTGCCGCCATGGAGCAGGCGACGCCGACTTCACCCTGACATCCCACTTCTGCACCTGAAATAGACGCGTTCATTTTATACAGCACGCCAATGGCACCGGACGCCAAAAAATAGCGGATAAAAATATCCGGCGTGACGGTTTCAATAAAATGGTCGTAGTAGGCTAACACGGCAGGCACAATCCCGCAGGCGCCGTTAGTTGGCGCGGTAACCACCCGTCCACCGGCCGCATTCTCTTCATTGACCGCCAGCGCAAACATATTCACCCAGTCGATCACGTTCATCGGATCGTTAGAATGTTTCGTTGAGGAAACTAAAAGGCGACGCAGCGATGCGGCGCGACGTGGTACCCGCAGCGGACCGGGCAATACGCCTTCGGTATTTAAACCCCGGTCGATACAAGCCTGCATCGTTTGCCAAATGGTTGTGAAGTAAGCATAGATTTCGTCCCGCGAATGCAAAGCCAACTCATTTTTCATCACTAAACCAGAAAGTGATAAGCCGGTTTCACGGCAATGCGCGAGCAAATCTTTGGCAGAGTGAAAAGGCCAGGGAACCGAAACTTCATCTAATGCAGATTGACCAAAATGTTCTTCATCAACAATGAAGCCGCCGCCCACCGAATAATAGGTTTTAGACAGAATCAATAAATCGCCCGTAAACGCTAATAAACGCATACCATTTTCATGCAGCGAGAGGTTATCGCTGCGAAATACCATGCCGCCTTCACGTGGGAAATCGACTTCATGCGCGCCTTTAGCCAGCAACAGACGTTCACGTTGCCCGACGTCTTTGATGAATGCAGGAATAGCGTCAATATCCACGCTTTCCGGTGATTCGCCCGCGAGTCCCATAATAATGGCAATATCAGTATGGTGACCTTTACCGGTCAATGACAGCGAGCCGTAAACATCAACCGCAATTCGCGTCACTTGATGCAGTTTTCCCTGTTCGGCTAACAGATCCACGAACTGTTTCCCTGCTTTCATTGGGCCGACAGTGTGAGAGCTGGATGGACCAATGCCCACTTTAAACATGTCGAAAACGCTAATCATCAGTGACACTCCTCACAAATTATTCTAAGCCTGCCGTCGCAGTTAATGGCGCTAATAGTAACCATCCCAAAAGGGAAGTGAGCATGTTTTCGCATGAAATAAACTAATAAAAAGGACGAGAAAAAATTATAGCGCGGGGCCAGATTACAGGCGCGTTAAGGAAATACTGAGACGAAAACTGGGCGCTATAAGGCGATCTGCTGACTGAGCGCGCGGATAATCCCTGCAGTCATGCCCCAGACTAAATATTTTTCGTATAAAGACAACCAGACAGGGTGCCGGATACCAGCGCGGTGGATCTCTAAAGAAGCATAGCGGCTAAGCTGTAGCGCTTCGGCGAGCGGCATTTCAAAGGCGCTTTGCACCTCATCAAAATTGAGGCGCAGCGGTAGGGTAGGAGGGATGATGCCCACAACAGGCGTGACCTGAAAACCGGTACTGCTCGTTACCGCAGGCAAACGACCAAGGATCTCAACATGCTGTGGAGCGATGCCGACTTCTTCATGCGCTTCGCGCAGTGCGGTAATGATCAGGGATTGATCGCTGGCGTCCTGCATACCGCCAGGAAAAGCAACCTGGCCGGCATGTTTACGCAACGCATGAGATCGCTGCGTTAATAACAGGCCGGGTTCATCGCGCGCTATAATCGGCACTAACACTGCGGCATGACGCCCCGCCAGCGGCTGTGTGTGTTGTAGCGGCTGGTGTAACAGAAACCGGCTGCGAAAGGCATCAAGCGTCAGCGACGGCGTCATTTACACACCTTTGTCCAGGGCGGGCAAAATGCGGCTCACCTTATGAAAAGTTTCCTGATATTCCGCGTGAAGTTCGCTATCCGCCACTAAGCCGCCGCCTGCGGAGCAATAAAGCTGCTGGTTTTCAGCAATCAACGTGCGAATGGTGATACTGGTATCCATGCGCCCACACAGGCTAAGATACCCAATACTCCCGCACCAGGCATTGCGGCGCTGCGGTTCGAGTTCATCAATAATTTGCATCGCCCGGATTTTCGGCGCCCCCGTAATTGATCCCCCTGGAAAGCAGGCGCGTAATAAATCTGTGGCATGCAAAGCCCTGGGTAAGGTGGCCCGGATGGTGCTGACCAGATGATGTACCGCCGGAAAGGCTTCCACGACAAACAGTTCGGGCACGCTGACCGATCCCGGCAGTGCGACGCGGCCAATATCATTACGTAACAGATCGACAATCATCAGATTTTCAGCACGATCTTTTTCTGAGACCGCCAAATTTTCCGCTTGCTGGCGATCGGCCTGGGGATCGTCAAGACGGGGAAGCGTTCCTTTAATCGGGCGTGCCTCAATGACGCCTTCATCCAGCGCGAGAAAACGTTCAGGCGACACGCTAAGGATCACGCTATCAGGTAAGCGTAAAAACGCGCTAAAAGGGGCTCGATTGGCTGCACTGAGCGCGCAAAAAGCCTGCCATTCATCGCCCTGATAACCCGCCTGAAAGCGTTGAGCCAGATTGACCTGATAACAATCTCCCGCCTGGATATAAGCCTGTACGGCATGAAAACGCTGCGCATATTCATCGAAACTCAGGTTGGACTGCCAGCCGTGGGTAAGCGAAAAGGGAGGGGCGATACGCGCCGGCCAGCCTGCAAGCCACGCCCAGCGCGAATGCACCTCTTTCAGCGCAACCAACGTCAGACGCTGGCGATGATGGTCGGCAATTAACGCCCAGTCATAAATGCCAACGGCCATATCCGGGGTGCTGAGATCGCGCTGGGCGTTGTCTGGTAAAGGTTCAAAACGCCGACCTAAATCATAGCCAAACAGACCTAATGCGCCGCCCTGAAAAGGGAAATCGGGATGTCTGTCAGGTGAAACCCCCAGCGCAGCGCATTGCTGCTGCAGCAAAAGCAGGGGATCGTCACTGGATTCAGTAATGACATCATCCTGGCGGATCGTCGTCTGTGCGCCATGCGTCACTAATGTTACGCGTGGGTCAGCAACAAGAATATCAAAACGGTTATCGGCATGATCGGCGTTGCCTGAAGAGAGCAACATTGCCCAGCGAAGATGCGCGATACGGGCAAAACGCTGCGTTAATGCATCCGGGGTATAGTGTAAGCTGAGGGTTTCAACAATCATCGGGCAAAAGATCAAACATCAAAGTGGACATTAGACTGACATATTTTTAACTGACTGGCACCTGTTTGTTCCACATGGAATAATGTCAGCCCAACAGCAGGAGTAGAAGATGTTTACAGGCTTACCAGCACTTTCTCATGAACAGCAACAGCAGGCTGTCGAGCGGATACAAGAACTGATGGCGGGCGGCATGTCCAGCGGAGAGGCGATTACTCAGGTCGCGCAGGAAATTCGTCAAACCCATACCGGCGAGCAAATCCGGGCGCGCTTCGAAGAAGATGAAGATGACGAAGCCTGACGCCCGGCGCGCGGCTTAGCGAGCTGCGATAATTTTGATTTCTACTTTGTATTTCGGGTTCATTAGGCCTGCCTGAACCGTACAGCGAACCGGGGCGTTACCAGGAGAAACCCATGCGTCCCACGCGCGGTTCATGGCTGCAAAAGCGGCTTTATCGACCAGAAAAATGGTTGCATCAAGGATTTTGCTTTTATCACTACCAACACGCGTTAACAGCGCGTCAATCACCGCTAAGGCATTTGCGGTCTGCGCTTCGGCATCTTCATCCAGATTTTCCGGTACGCTGGTGTAATAAATGGTGTCGTTGTAAATCACCGCTTCAGACATGCGGTGTTCTACTGGTTCAATTCTCATAATTTGACTGGACATTTCAATACCTTAATCATCGTTTGTTCCACGCGTTAAATCGATGTGGAGCATAGTTGGGGCAGTTGGGGTAAAAATATCATCAAACAACGTCGCGTGCAGTGACAAATGGCCTGATGACAAGTGGACGTATCGCCTCATACTATTGATACTCTGCCCTTTCTCGTTTTCTGAAGACGGAAGAGAGGGACGCCAGCCCTAATCCTCTGCGCTGCCCACGTATGGCGCAGGTCGTGAAATCTGAAATTCCCGCTCGCCTTAACGCAGCCTTTCATTCTGTATTGGCGTTGCTGTTAATCAGGTGCGTGACGTTTTACCATTATCGTATTTCACGCTTTTGGTTACTCACGAAGGTACAATAAAGCAACTAATGTCTTCTTTTCGCAACGCCCAGGGTAGTAAAGGTATTGCGGATGTGTAGAGGCATAATCGTCGATTTAATACATAATCCCGCCAGCAATGCAGCGTAAAATCGTTCGAAATAATCCTGTAAGCCAGTGACTTAAATGTCGCGCATAGTTAATTAAAGTCACATTTTATTGCCTGTCAATCATGCAGCAGGAAGAGGTAACGCGTTGTTTTATAGGGTTTTGCTTTGTAAGCGCAATACTGACATAATTACAGTGTTTTTGCCGTTCTTTGAGAGGATATGTGGCGGACGATTTTGCAGTTGATGGTGCGCTGGCGCAGGCGCTAGCCGGTTTCAAACCGCGTGAAGCGCAGCGTGAAATGGCGCAGGCAGTAGCAGAAGCCGTAAAAGATCATGGCGAACTGGTGGTTGAAGCGGGAACCGGTACGGGTAAAACCTACGCTTATTTAGCGCCAGCATTACGGGCCGGGAAAAAAGTGATTGTTTCAACCGGTTCGAAAGCGTTGCAGGATCAACTTTATGGTCGCGACTTGCCTACGATTGCGAAAGCGCTTCAGTTCAAGGGCAAAACAGCTTTATTAAAAGGGCGCTCCAACTATTTATGCCTGGAACGTCTTGAACAGCAATCAATGGCGGGCGGCGATCTTACCGCGCAGGCGCTCAGCGATCTTGTCACGTTACGCGGCTGGTCATCCCAAACCGCTGACGGCGACATCAGTACCTGCGGCGGCGTCACCGAAGACAGCCCGATCTGGCCGCTGGTCACCAGCACTAACGACAATTGTCTCGGCAGCGATTGCCCGCTGTTTAAAGACTGTTTTGTCGTTAAAGCGCGTAAGCGCGCCATGGATGCCGATGTGGTGGTGGTAAACCATCATCTGTTTCTCGCCGACTTAGTGGTTAAAGAAAGCGGTTTCGCTGAGTTAATTCCCGAAGCAGACGTCATGATTTTCGACGAAGCCCATCAGCTTCCCGATATTGCCAGTCAGTATTTTGGTCAACAACTTTCCAGCCGCCAGCTTTTAGACCTTGCCAAAGATATTATCATCGCGTATCGCACCGAAGTGCGCGATGTGCAGCAACTGCAAAAATCAGCCGACCGTCTGGCTCAATGTGCGCAGGATTTTCGTTTATCGCTCGGTGAGCCAGGCTATCGCGGCAATCTGCGCGACCTGCTCACTGACACCAGCATCATGCGTATGTTTACCTTACTGGATGACGCGCTGGAGTTGTGTTACGACGTGAGCAAAATGTCGCTGGGGCGTTCCGCCTTGCTGGATGCCGCTTTTGAACGGGCGGCGCTGTATCGCAGTCGGTTAAAACGCTTACGTGCCATCAACGAACCGGGCCTCAGCTACTGGTATGAATGTACCTCGCGTCATTTTACCCTGGCGCTCACGCCTCTTTCGGTGGCGGAACGTTTTCGCGAGGTGATGGATAACCGCAAGGCCGCGTGGATTTTTACGTCTGCAACGCTGGCGGTAAATGAAAAAATGGATCACTTTGCCGATCGTCTGGGCGTGAGTCAGGCAAAAAGTTTGATCCTCACCAGCCCCTTTGATTTTTCTCAGCAGGCGTTGCTCTGCGTGCCGCGTAATTTGCCGGAGCCCAATCGCCCTGGGGGCGCCCGTCGGCTGGCTCAGATGATGAAACCCCTGATCGACGCCAATAAAGGCCGCTGCTTTTTTCTTTGTACGTCACATTTGATGATGCGTGAACTGGCGGCTGAATTTCGTGCCTCAATGACATTGCCGGTATTGCTTCAGGGGGAAACCAGTAAAGGTCAGTTGTTAAAACAATTTATCGAGAAGGGCAACGCCTTACTGGTGGCGACCAGCAGTTTCTGGGAAGGCGTCGATGTGCGCGGGGATGCGCTGTCGTTGGTTATTATTGATAAATTACCGTTTACCTCGCCGGAAGACCCACTGCTAAAAGCGCGGATGGAAGATTGTCGTATCCGTGGCGGTGATCCATTTGTTGATGTGCAGTTACCTGATGCGGTCATTACCCTTAAACAGGGCGTAGGGCGTTTAATCCGTGATACCGGCGACCGCGGAGTGTTAGTGATTTGCGATCAACGTCTGGTGTCGCGTCCTTATGGCGCGTTGTTTCTTAACAGTTTGCCGCCTACGCCACGCACCCGTGATATTGAGCGTGCTATCACATTTATTCGCCAGCAACCGGTTGAGTAATTTTATGCTAAGATGCGCGCCGTTTTTGAATCTTTAGAGGTGGTTATGTCTGCCCGAATTTTAGCGCTGGACACAGCAACGGAAGCCTGTTCAGCCGCTTTGCTAAACCAGCAGCAAATAGACGCGCGCTTTGAAATCGCGCCACGCGATCACACTCAGCGTATTTTACCGCTGATTGAAGAGTTGCTGCTGGCGCAGCAGCTTGATTTGACCGAACTTGATGCGCTGGCCTTTGGTCGCGGTCCGGGCAGTTTTACCGGTGTGCGTATCGGCATTGGTATCGCGCAGGGTTTAGCGCTGGGAGCCGCGTTGCCGATGATTGGTATTTCAACGCTGGCTACGCTGGCGCAGGGTGCCTGGCGTCAGCATGGCGCGCGACGTGTGCTGGCGGCGATTGATGCGCGTATGGGTGAAGTTTACTGGGCCGAATATCAGCGTGATGAGAAAGGCAACTGGCACGGAGAAGCAAGCGAAAGCGTACTTTCACCGGATGCCGTGCTGGCACGCATGCAGAAGCTGGAAGGGGAGTGGAGCATGGCTGGCACCGGCTGGCAGGCTTATCCTGAATTGCAGCAAGGCCACGCCTTACAGCTTAGGGCCAGCGATGTATTGCTGCCCGCCGCGCAAGATATGCTGCCACTCGCGCAACAGGCGTTTGAACAGGGCAATACCGTCGCACCGGAACAGGCTGAACCGACCTATTTGCGTAATGAAGTCGCCTGGAAAAAATTACCGGGGCGATAAACGCAACGCAACTTATTGTTATGCGTCCAGTCTAATCAAATATTATCTGGAGATCGCCTATGTCAATTTGTCGTAAAAGCCTGTCAGGTTTATTACTGACCTGTACATTGATTTTGAGTGGTTGTGTTTCAGTACCGGACAGTATTAAAGGAAGTTCGGCGCTGCCGCAGCAAGATTTGCTACGCGTAATGAACGATCCGGCCATCTACACCGGTCAGGAGGCGCGTTTTGGCGGTAAAGTAGTGAATGTCACCAATTTAAATGGCAAAACCCGTCTTGAGGTGGCAGCCCAGCCGCTGGATGACGGTGCGCGGCCACGACCTGGCGCGGCATCGGTTGGGCGCATCTACGCCGATATTCATGGCTTCGTCGATCCGGTTGACATAAACAATCAATTCGTTACCGTTTTAGGCACGATTAAAGGCACCGAAGCGGGAATGATCGGCCAGGCCAAGTATAAGTTTGTGGTTATTGATGTGCGTGGTTATCAGCGCTGGCATCTGGTTAAACAGGTAACATCGCCACCGCAACTTATTGATCCGTGGATTTGGTACGGGCCAACGCGTCATCGCCCCGGCTACTGGGGGCCGAACCCTTACTGGGGCATGTACAACAGCGGTCCTGCGCAGGTGGAAACCATTCTGACAGAATAGGGTTTGGTTAACGAGTTAGCCCGGTCGCGGCGCACGCAACCGGGCTTTTTTATTGTGCTTTTTTACCGGCACGAAATTTAGTGATGAACTTCGCAACCTCTAAAAGCCAAAATACGCAAACTGGTACAATCAGTTAAAATATTGTTAACAAACCAGATGGCGAGGCGGCGATGGAGATACAATATGATTATCGGGGTGAGTCCTTGAATAAGGTTTGGCTAAAACGCTACCCGGCAGATGTACCTGCTGAAATTAGTGCAGATCGTTATACCTCATTAGTTGATCTGTTTGAGCAAGCGGCAAAGCGTTACGCCGAACAACCCGCCTTTTGGAATATGGGTCAAAAGATGACCTATCGCCAGCTGGAACAAAAAAGTCGTGCGTTTGCTGCCTATTTACAAAAGGCGTTGCACCTCAGGCCCGGCGACCGTGTTGCGCTTATGATGCCAAATCTGCTGCAATATCCGGTGGCACTGTTTGGTGTGCTGCGAGCGGGCATGGTGGTGGTTAATGTGAGTCCACTTTATACCCCGCGGGAGCTTAAACATCAGCTCAACGATAGCGGGGCCAGCGCTATCGTAATCGTATCTAACTTTGCTCATACGCTGGAAAAAGTGGTGGCGGAGACGGCGGTTAAACACATTATTCTGACGCGTATGGGGGATCAACTGGCCCCCGTAAAAGCCGCCTTGGTGAACCTTGTCGTTAAATATATTAAGCGCCTGGTTCCTGACTACCATCTACCGGGCGCGCGCGCTTTTCGTCATGTATTGCGGCAGGGCGCTAAGCTGGGTTATCAGCGTCCCGAGGTGAGCAATGATGACATTGCCTTCCTGCAATATACCGGCGGCACCACCGGCGTAGCGAAGGGCGCGATGCTGACGCATCGTAATATGCAGGCTAACCTTGAACAGACCCGCGCGACCTACGGTAAAGTCCTGCGCGATGGCGAAGAGTGTGTGGTAACCGCGCTGCCGCTTTATCATATCTTCGCCCTGACTGTGAATGGCCTGCTGTTCCTTGAACTGGGCGGCCAAAACTTGCTAATCACTAATCCTCGCGATATTCCCGGCTTCGTGAAAGAAATGGCTAAATTCCCTTTCACCGCCATTACTGGCGTCAATACGTTATTTAATGCGCTGTTAAACGATGCCAACTTCAACAAACTCGATTTCTCAACGCTGCGTCTGTCTGCGGGCGGCGGCATGGCGGTTCAGAAAGCGGTGGCCGAACGCTGGGAGAAACTTACCGGCCATTATTTACTGGAAGGTTATGGTCTGACGGAGTGTTCACCGCTGGTTTCGGTGAATCCTTATGATATTAGCTGCCATACCGGCAGCATTGGACTGCCGGTGCCTTCAACGGATGTGCGGGTAATTGATGATGCGGGCAATGACGTCCCGCCGGGAGAGCCGGGTGAACTGTGCATTCGTGGGCCGCAGGTGATGTCTGGTTACTGGCGGCATCCTGAAGCCACCGACGAAGTGCTTAAAAATGGCTGGCTCCGCAGCGGTGATATTGTTACCGTTGACCAGGAAGGATTTATCCGCATTGTCGATCGTAAAAAAGATATGATCCTGGTCTCCGGTTTTAACGTTTACCTTAACGAAATTGAAGACGTACTGATGCAGCATCCCAAAGTGCGTGAAGCTGCGGCAATTGGTGTACCCAGTGATTTATCCGGGGAAGCAGTGAAAGTCTGTGTGGTGAAAAAGGATCCCTCCTTAACCAAAGAAGAACTACTTGATCACTGTCGTCGCCAGCTAACCGGCTACAAGGTACCCAAAATTATTGAGTTTCGTGAAGAGTTGCCTAAGACGAATGTTGGCAAAATCCTACGCCGCGAGCTGCGCGATGAGGCCAAACCCAGCATCAGTTAAGCCTCGACAAGATTACAGGTTGAACGCCGGCGATGATGTCCGGCGTTTTTATTGCTTTTAACATGGAGCATCGCGCGTTGTTTGCTGCGGTGAAAAAATGAACGTGAACTATTCCCTGATTGACCAGGATGATCAACTGGCTGAAGTATGCCAAAAAGCGCGCCAGTACGCCGCTGTGGCACTTGATACTGAGTTTGTCCGCACGCGCACCTATTACCCACAACTGGGCCTGATTCAGCTGTTTGACGGCGAGCAGCTGATCCTGATCGATCCTCTGAAAATCAGTGACTGGTCTGCCTTTATCGATTTGCTCACCGACACCAGGGTTATCAAATTTCTGCATGCGGGTGGCGAAGATCTTGAAGTATTCCTGCATCGTTTTGGTGTCTTGCCACAGCCAATGATTGATACGCAAATACTTGCCGCTTTTTCGGGGCAGCCACTGTCGTGGGGTTTTGCGTCAATGGTGGCGCACTTCACGCAGGTTGAACTGGATAAGAGCGAAGCCCGTACCGACTGGCTGGCGCGTCCTCTGACTGAACGGCAATGCACCTATGCCGCCGCGGATGTGCATTATCTGTTGCCCATCGCTCATCAGCTAATGACGCTGACCGCCGAAGCCGGAAACATGGCTGCCGCGCTCAGCGAATGTGAAAATCTCTGCCAGCGCCGACTCGATACGCTGGCACCAGAAGAAGCCTGGCGCGATATAACGAATGCATGGCAACTGCGACCACGCCAGCTGGCGGCCCTACAACGTCTGGCTGCATGGCGTCTGAAAACCGCGCGTGAAAAAGACATGGCCGTGAATTTCGTGGTGCGCGAAGAGAACCTGTGGAAGGTGGCGCGGTTTATGCCGGGTTCGTTAGGCGAACTGGATCAGCTGGGTTTGTCCGGCCATGAAATTCGTTTTCATGGTAAGAGGCTGATTGCACTGGTTGCGGAGGCGCAGGCAGTGGATGAAGGGGGGTTACCACAGCCGCTGGGTAATCTTATCGATCAGCCGCAGTATAAGCAGGTCTTTAAGGCCATAAAAGCGTTGGTGCAACAGGTGAGTGAGCAAACCGGATTTAGCCAGGAACTGTTAGCATCTCGTCGACAAATTAATCAGGTGTTGAGTCAACACTGGGGATTGAAGCCACAGCATCGCGCCCCCGAACTGTTAACGGGATGGCGAGGCGAGGTTTTGAAACCGGGGATCGACAGCATTTTATCTGAGGTGTAATCCCTAAAAGTTCCCCTGCAACAGCGCAGGGGAAATTCAGGAAACGGTTGGCGTCATTTAGTCACTTCTTCCGTTTCCGGTAACGTGACGTTCAGCTCCAGAATCGAGATGTCATCCCCTTTCTGATCGAGTTGTACCGTTACCATTTCTGGATCGATCTTCACATATTTGCAAATCACTTCCAGAATATCGCGCTTAAGTTGCGGAAGATAGTGGGGCTCACTGTCGCCCCTTCTGCGTTCTGCCACGATAATTTGCAGCCTTTCCTTGGCTATATTGGCAGTGTTCTTCTTCCGGGATAAAAAGAAATCAAGTAATGCCATGGTTTATCCCCCGAACAGGCGTTTCAGGAAACCCTTCTTCTCTTCTTCAATAAAGCGGAAGGGGCGTACTTCACCGAGTAACCGTTCAACGGTATCGGCATAGGCTTTGCCAGCATCAGATTCGCTGTCGAGGATCACGGGCTCGCCCTGGTTAGAGGCGCGCAGAACAGATTGATCTTCAGGAATGACACCCACCAGCGGAATGCGCAGGATTTCCAGCACATCTTCCATGCTCAGCATGTCGCCACGACTGACGCGGCCAGGATTGTAACGGGTCAGTAGCAGGTGTTCTTTTACCGGCTCCTGACTGTTTTCAGCACGGCGAGATTTCGAAGAAATAATGCCAAGGATACGATCGGAGTCACGCACGGAAGAGACTTCCGGGTTGGTGGTAATGATCGCTTCATCGGCAAAATAAAGCGCCATTAACGCTCCCGTTTCAATACCTGCCGGCGAATCACAGACGACGAAATCAAATTCCATCGCGGTTAAGTCGTTCAGAACCTTTTCCACACCTTCACGTGTCAACGCATCTTTATCGCGCGTTTGTGAAGCGGGCAGAATATAAAGTTGCTCGGTACGTTTGTCCCGAATCAATGCCTGATTCAGCGTGGCGTCGCCCTGGATGACGTTAACAAAGTCATACACTACGCGGCGTTCACAGCCCATAATCAGATCAAGATTTCGCAGACCAATATCGAAATCGATAACAACCGTTTTTTTGCCCTTCTGCGCTAAACCGGTGGCGATGGCCGCGCTTGACGTGGTTTTACCAACGCCCCCTTTACCGGATGTAACTACAATAATGCGTGCCATAAATGATGATTTCCTTAACGAAAGAAAAGGGGCCTAATTAAGTGTCTGGATTGTGAGGACGCCATCTTGCAGACTAAGACGCGCCGCTTTACCAAAAAATTCTTGCGGGATCTGATCCATAATCCAGTATTCGCCAGCAATCGAGACCAGTTCTGCGGCCAGGTGGGTACAAAAAACCTGGCAATCGCGATCGCCACTGGCACCCGCCAGCGCACGACCCCGCATCATGCCGTAAATATGGATGTTGCCGTCGGCAACCAGTTCAGCCCCCGCGCTGACGCTGCTGGTGACAATGAGATCGGCATTGCGTGCATAGATTTGCTGACCCGAACGCACCGGCGTATTAATAATGCGGGTCTTGACCGCTACTGGCTCGGCAATAAGCGACTTCGCTTCTGGCTCTGCAGATTCGCTACGCTTTTTCCCCTCTTTGCCTTCTGCCAGGACCGGTAATCCGGCGCGGGAAATCATGCGCTTCAGCGCTTCATCTTTACAACCGCTCACGCCGACAATGCGCAAACCTGTCGCCAGCACCGCCTGTTGCAACTGTTTCCAGTTTACCTCGCCATTTAGCGCCGCAACATTCAACACCACCGGGGCGTTTTTCAGGAAATCTGGAGCCTGGTCAATCTTGTCCTGAAGAGCCTTGCGAATCACCTCTGGATCGTGGTGATGCAGATGAACGACAGACAGGGTGAAACTGCTACCTTTAAATTCGATTGGCGTTTGCGACATCTGTCCCGACTCAGTCCTGTTTTCACTACCGTTTGCTAAGTGACGATAAAATTGTCAATTTGCGAAAACGGTGAATATTCGAAGTTCTGCAAGCATGTTATAGTTACAGCTATATTCAGACAAGCCTCATTCCCGGTTAATTCGAGTAAAAAATATGTTTTGTGTGATCTACAGAAGCCCGCTACGTGACCAGACTTATCTGTATGTTGAAAAAAAAGACGATTTTTCAAAGGTGCCTGACGCGCTGCTGAAAGGCTTTGGTAAGCCCCGGCTGGCAATGGTACTAACGCTGGAAGGTCGCGAAAAACTGGCTAATGCAGACATCAATAAAGTTAAGCAAGGGTTAAGCGAACAGGGGTTTTATTTACAGCTTCCACCACCGGTCGAAAACCTGTTAAACCTTCATCTTGTAGCAGATAAAAAAGTTTAATTCAGATTCATCTGTAAATATAATTATTCGCATGCTTATTTTTTGCATAATTATATTCATTTCAGCTATTCAATATTAACGGCGGAAATTTCACGCCGTTATTCGCACTATTTTTAGCCACTGACAGCCCCTTTTCTGCGCAACTATTCGCCATACTCGCCGGTAAATTCACGCTTTTTGACAATTTCAGCATACCTGATCGGTAAATCCATCTTATTATTTGCCAACAGGGCTGGCTTTGCGACCAATGCCTGAGCAAACATCAACCCGCCAGCATTGCTGGCATCACAACTAAAAAAGCAGGGGATTAGCATGTATCAGCATCGTAACTGGCAAGGCGCTCTGTTGGATTATCCGGCCAACAAAGTGGTTTGCGTCGGCAGCAACTATGCAAAACACATTAAGGAAATGGGCAGTGCAACGCCAGCCGAGCCGGTGGTATTTATCAAGCCGGAAACGGCGCTGTGCGATTTACGCCAGCCGCTGTCTATTCCCAGTGCCTTTGGCGGAGTACATCATGAAATCGAACTGGCGGTGCTGATTGGCTCCACGCTCAGGCAGGCAAGCGAAGAACATGTTGCTAAAGCGATTGCGGGCTATGGTGTAGCGTTGGATCTCACGCTGCGTGACCTACAGGCTGGATTAAAAAAAGCCGGTCAGCCCTGGGAAAAATCCAAGGGTTTTGATAATGCCTGCCCGTTGTCAGGTTTTATCCCGGTAGCCGAATTCAGTGGCGATCCGCAAAATATTGAGCTGAAGCTGGTGATCAATGGTGAAGTGCGACAGCAGGGGAATACTTCGGACATGATCCATAAAATCCTGCCGCTGATTGCTCATATGAGCCAGTATTTTACCCTGCGCGCGGGTGATGTTGTGCTAACGGGTACGCCTGAAGGTGTCGGCCCAATGCGTTCCGGCGATAAGTTGGAAGTGACGCTGGCGGGTCACGGTATCAGCACCCGGGTATTGTAAAACTTGCATCGCCGCACCGGAGGCTTTATAAGGTGCGGTTTGATTTAAAGCAGGACACTGATCATGACTGACACCCCTTTCTGGCAACGTAAGCGCCTGGCACAAATGAGCGATGAGGAATGGGAATCCTTATGTGATGGTTGTGGTCAGTGCTGTCTGAACAAGCTGCAGGACGCCGATACTGATGAAATCTATTTCACCAATGTTGCCTGTAATCAGCTGAACATAAAAACCTGCCAGTGTCGTCACTATGATCGACGTTTTGAACTGGAAGAGGATTGCATCAAGCTGACGCGTGAAAATCTCACCACGTTTAACTGGCTCCCGCGTACCTGCGCCTATCGTTTACTGGGCGAAGGCAAAACGTTACCCGCCTGGCATCCGCTGCGTGCAGGATCGAAAAAAGAGATGCATGCCCAGCGTATTTCGGTGCGATATATCGCGGTACGGGAAAGTGAAGTGCGCGACTGGGAGGATCACATCATTGATCGGCCCGATCGCAACGGCTAGATACCATCTCATCAGATATAAAGGCTGCCAATGGCAGCCTTTATTCTGTTAGTGGCTAAACAGATCGCGACGCCGGGCTTTGAAAGGTTGCGCAACCAGCACGAATACCGCAACCAGCAAATAGGCTGCGAATATCACTATCATCCATTGAGGCATGCTCAGCGTCAGAAAAGACCAGCTGCGTTCTGCGCAATCGCCGCTGGCGACAAATACCGAAGGCAGCCACTTGCTCAACGGCAACCAGTCTGGAAAGCGTGCAGCAAAATCGCAGGTTGCGAAAGGATTGGGGTGCAACTGAATCATGGTGTGTGCCCACGAAAGCCGTAAACCTTCCCACGCGCTGTACAACCAAATCAGAAGGGCGACAAAACGTAACGGTGATTTAGGGGCGATGGCACCCACGATCCCCGCGCCCATTATGCCGAATAATGCACAACGCTCATAAATACACATGACGCAGGGTGCTAAGCCCATAATATGCTGGAACCCCAACGCCGCCACTTCAAGCCCCAGTGCCGTCAGGGCCAGCAATAACCAGGCTCCGCGACCCCGGGAGCTTTGATTCAAATATCGCAACATATTGTCTTCCCTGTAAAGGTTAATGTCCCGCAGTGTAAACCAAAAGGAGGTCTGTGCCAGCCCGGTTTCGTTTAAAATCGTATACAAACATGACGTAAAATTGATCCAGATTAGCCGGGATTAAAAGTGGGGTGAGTAAACCCAGCCTGCGCTTATCATGCTGTCGGTAAGAGGAACCAGCAAATACTGAATGCAGAGGAAACCCACAACCGATAACACCAGGGTAAAGGGCAACGCCATCCACACCATCCGTCCATACGAGAGGCGAATCAGCGGCGCTAAAGCAGACGTCAGCAGGAACAAAAAGGCCGCCTGGCCGTTTGGTGTGGCCACTGAAGGTAAATTGGTGCCGGTATTTGTCGCAACAGCTAACAGCTCAAACTGACGCAAATCGATGGCCCCACTTTCCAGTGCGTGTTTCGCTTCGTTGATATAAACCGATCCAACAAACACATTATCGGATATGGAAGAAAGCAAGCCGTTAAACACATAGAACCAGTTAAGCTGCGTGCCAGGTTCAGCATTGAGGACAAAAGTAATCAGCGGGCTAAAAAGATGTTGTTCAACGATCACCGCCACAACGGCAAAAAACACTGCCAGCAGCGCGGTAAAAGGCAGCGCTTCAGTAAACGCCTGACCCAGCGTGTGCTCATCAGTGATACCGCACAGCGAGGTCGCAAGAATGATGACAGACAAACCGATTAAACCGACCTCAGCCAGATGAAAAGCCAGCGCGACAATTAACCAAATGCCGATTGCAGCCTGGATTAACAATTTCAGCGTATCCTGACGGGTACGTTGTTCGGCTGCTTCGCGATCGCTGTCAACTAAAAGCTGGCGCACAGCATCAGGCAAAGTGACACCGTAACCAAAAAGGCGAAAGCGCTCGACAAAGATACTGGTTGCTATACCACATAGCAGCACGGGAACGGTAACGGGTGCCATGCGAAGAAAGAACTGCACGAAATTCCAGCCAGCAGCGTGAGCAATAATCAGATTTTGCGGCTCACCGACCATGGTCATTACGCCGCCCAGTGCCGTACCGACGCCCGCCTGCATCATCAGGCTACGTAAGAAGGCACGAAACTGATCCAGCGTTTCGCGTTGGGCTATGGTGTGTCCCTGGAATTTAGCGTCGGAGGCCACACGGTGATAAATCTCATAGAAACTTATCGCCACGCTGATGACTACCGCCAAAACGGTTAGCGCATCGAGGAAAGCAGAAAGAAAGCCCGCCACCAGGCAGAATGTCAGGCCCAGCAGTACTTTCGAGCGTAGCGTCAGCAGTAATCGGGTGAAAACAAACAGCAGCAGCTGCTTCATAAAGAAGATGCCCGCCACCATAAAGATTAATAACAGTAAGACCTCCAGATTATTGGCTAACTCAGCCTTAACCTGCTCAGCACTTGCCATGCCAGTAAAAATGGCTTCAACTGCCAGCAAGCCGCCCGGTAATAACGGGTGGCATTTAAGCGCCATACCTAAAGTAAAAATAAATTCGCTCACTAAAAGCCAGCCGGCAGCGAAGGGGCTGACAAAAAAATACATCAGGGGATTGAGGATCAAAAAGCCAATCATCAATGCTTTATACCAATCCGGCGACTGACCGAGGAAATTCCTTTTAAATGCCTGGGCGTAAGTTATATCCATCCGCTGAAATATCCTGTTGTTGTGGATGCGTTTGTGCCGCAAAGGATAATCTTCAGCAGGATAAGGTGCAAACGTTGTCAAACGCCATGCAACAAAGCGGTCGGATTTTGCGTCAGCGCGCGCTTTTAATAGTTTCCAGGCTATATCCGCTATAGGGCGTCTGGTATGATGAGTGCCCATCGCAATAAAGAAAGCAACGAGAACAAACTGCTATGGTCATCAAGGCTCAGAGCCCAGCGGGATTTGCTGAAGAGTATATTATTGAAAGCATCTGGAATAGCCGCTTTCCGCCAGGGTCAATTCTGCCTGCTGAACGTGAGCTTTCTGAATTAATTGGAGTTACGCGCACTACATTGCGCGAAGTTTTACAGCGTTTGGCGCGTGATGGCTGGTTAACAATCCAGCATGGTAAACCGACTCGCGTCAATGATTTTTGGGAGACGTCAGGTCTCAATATTCTTGAAACGCTGGCACGTCTTGATCATGACAGCGTGCCGGTGTTAATCGATAATTTGCTGTCGGTGCGTACTAATATCTCGTCTATCTTTATCAGCCGCGCATTGCGTCATTATCCTGATAAAGCACGTGTTGTTTTAGAAACCGTGGCTAATACAGATGATCAGGCAGAAGCCTATACCGAGCTGGACTATCGCGTATTCCGCGGCCTGGCTTTTGCCTCTGGTAATCCGATTTATGGATTGATCCTTAACGGCTTAAAAGGGTTATATACGCGCGTGGGCCGGCATTACTTCTCTAATCCAGAAGCACGTCAAACCGCACGAGATTTCTATCAGAAATTATTAACGCTGTGCGAAGGCCAGCCCGCTCAGGATGAAATTGTTAGTACCGTGCGCGAGTACGGACGACGCAGCGGTGAAATCTGGCACAATATGCAGAAAAGTATGCCAGACGATTTAGGCAGCAAGCGCTAAGTATAAAAAAACCGGACGTCCTGTCCGGTTTTTTTATGGGCAGAACGTTTAAAGCGGGCTGCCGCGTGAAGGATTACGATCCAGCAACTCCACGCTGCCATCTTCATTCTGCTGTTCCAGAATCACATCGAATCCCCATAAGCGATGCACATGTTTGAGCACCTCACGGCGGCTCTTATCCAGCGGTGTACGGCTCTGCGGCACATAACGCAGCGTGAGCGAGCGATCGCCACGTAAATCCACGTTATAAACCTGAATATTAGGTTCGAGATTACTCAGGTTGTATTGCGCAGAAAGCTGTTGGCGGATAGCGCGATAACCCGCTTCATCATGAATTGCCGCGATCTCCAGATAATTATTGCGATCGTCGTCCAGCACGGTAAACAGACGGAAATCACGCATAATTTTTGGCGATAAAAACTGGCTGATAAAACTCTCGTCTTTGAATTCTCTCATCGCAAAATGCAGCGTTTCCAGCCAGTCAGAACCGGCAATATCCGGGAACCAGTAACGATCCTCCTCCGTTGGCGACTGGCAAATACGCTTGATGTCCTGGAACATGGCAAAGCCCAGCGCATAAGGATTAATACCGTTGTACCAGGGGCTGTTATAGGGCGGCTGGAAAACGACATTGGTATGGCTGTGCAGGAACTCCATCATAAAGCGTTCTGACACTTTTCCTTCATCATAAAGATGGTTGAGGATAGTGTAATGCCAGAAGGTCGCCCAGCCTTCATTCATCACCTGCGTTTGCTTTTGTGGATAGAAATACTGGCTGACCTTACGCACAATACGCAGGATTTCGCGCTGCCAGGACTCCAGCAGTGGCGCATTTTTTTCCATGAAATAGAGCAGATTTTCCTGGGGTTCAGAAGGATAGCGCGTCGCTTCGACCTGCACCGTTTCTTTCTCACGACGCGGCAGGGTACGCCAGAGCGTATTAACCTGGCTTTGCAGATACTCTTCGCGGCTTTGCTGCCGGGCCTTCTCCTCCTGCAAAGAGATTTTTTGCGGGCGTTTATAACGGTCAACACCGTAATTCATCAATGCATGACAGGAGTCGAGCAGACGCTCAACTTCTTCCACGCCATAGCGCTCTTCGCAGTCAGTAATATAGTTTTTAGCGAACAGCAGGTAATCGACAATCGAGCTGGCATCGGTCCAGCTACGGAATAAGTAGTTATTTTTGAAGAAAGAGTTATGGCCGTAACAGGCATGCGCCATCACCAACGCCTGCATCGTCATGGTGTTCTCTTCCATCAGGTAAGCGATACAGGGATTGGAATTGATCACAATTTCATACGCTAACCCCTGCTGACCGTGTTTATAGCGCTGTTCGGTTTCGATGAATTTTTTGCCGAATGACCAGTGCGCGTAATTAATGGGCATACCGACGCTGGAATAGGCGTCCATCATTTGCTCGGAAGTGATCACTTCGATCTGATGCGGATAGGTATCGAGCCGGTAGAGTTTAGCCACGCGGTCAATCTCAGCGAGATAAACATCAAGCAGGTCGAATGTCCAGTCTGGTCCATCACTGAGTCGTTTGCTGTCCTTAATGGGATCGTCAAAGATAGTCGTCATAGCGCACCTCTCTGTTTTAGCAAACTGGCTTACCCGGCCGGGTAGCCTGTTTCGGTTATTTAAGGCTTCATCCTGAGAAAGAAAACCCAAAACACTAAGCGAACATTTCAATGATAGTTCACTGTCGCCTATCCGAAACCGGAACTCAAACGAATTTATTTGGAAGAAAATCATCTGAATAGCAATACGCTGGGTTTTAATAGTTTTATGTTCTTTATTTTAAATATTACGAATTATTTAATATCGTTTATAAACGTATTGTATGGGACTGGCTTAATCTCCTGATAAAAGATGAATTAACTGGATGTCTCGTCATTAATCCCTGATTTTATTTTAAAAGGCGCATAAATCTCTAATTTTCATTGCCTGGCAAGTTTTTAGTTACCAGTTTGATAAAAAAGATGTGAAATAGTTGTATTAATTAGCGGTGGAATCCCACAAAACCATTGCGCTGAATATTAGCTTAGGGTTAGTGGATTATGCTTTTACATATTACGGCGGGGGATATATGCACGTAGTGATTCTGGGGAGTGGCGTTGTGGGTGTAGCAAGCGCCTGGTATCTGGTCCGGGCGGGGCATCAGGTAACGGTTATCGATCGCCAGCCTGCGGCAGCAATGGAAACCAGTGCAGGCAATGCCGGTCAGATTTCCCCTGGCTATGCCGCACCGTGGGCGGCGCCGGGCGTGCCCCTCAAAGCGGTAAAATGGATGTTCCAGCGTCACGCGCCGCTGGCGATCCGTCTGGATGGTAGTCGTTTCCAGCTGGAGTGGATGTGGAACATGCTGCGTAACTGCGATATGAACCACTATCAGCAGAATAAAAGCCGTATGGTGCGTATTGCTGAATACAGTCGCGATTGTTTAAAAGCGCTGCGTGCCGAAACCGGTATCGCCTATGAAGGACGCCAGGGCGGCACTTTACAGCTGTTTCGTACTCAACAGCAATTTGATAACGCCAGCAAAGATATAGACGTATTGCGTGAAGCTGGCGTGCCTTATGAATTACTACAGGCCCACGAACTGGTCAGGGTGGAACCCGCGCTGGCTACCACGCAGCATAAGCTTACTGGCGGGTTGCGCCTGCCGAATGATGAAACCGGCGATTGTCAGCTGTTTACCCAGCGTCTGGCCCGAATGGCTGAAGAAGCAGGCGTAGTGTTTCGCTTTAATACTTCAGTCGATCATTTGCTGCGCGAGGGAAATCGCATTTACGGCATTAAATGTGGTGAGGAAGTGATCAAAGCTGACAGCTACGTTGTCGCGTTTGGCTCTTATTCGACCGCCTTACTGAAAAATATCGTCGATATTCCGGTCTATCCGCTTAAAGGCTATTCACTCACTATTCCGATTAAAAACCCTGATGCCGCGTCGGTATCAACCGTGCTGGATGAAACGTATAAAGTTGCGGTGACGCGTTTCGACGATCGTATCCGCGTGGGCGGCATGGCGGAAATTGTTGGTTTTAACACCAAACTGTTAAATGCGCGGCGTGAAACGCTGGAGAGGGTGGTCAGCGATCTTTATCCTGAAGGCGGTGATGTTGAACAGGCCAGCTTCTGGACCGGTTTACGCCCGATGACGCCAGATGGTACGCCGATCGTAGGTGCCACGCCGCTTACCAATCTTTATCTCAATACCGGACACGGCACACTGGGATGGACGATGGCCTGTGGTTCTGGTCAACTGTTGGCGGATCTTATTTCTGGCAAGAAACCGGCGATTGCAGCGGATGATTTATCGGTATTCCGCTATTTGCCCGGATTCAACGCGCGGACATCACCGCTGCGTAACGCCAACGCCACACGTTAAGCCTTCAGGGAGAAGAGATATGTCACGTCCTATTGCCGCTACCGTCAATCAACAGGCGCTGCGGCATAATCTGGCGATCGTTCGTCAGGCTGCTTCACATTCGCGCATCTGGTCGGTAGTGAAAGCGAATGCTTATGGCCACGGCATTATGCGCGTCTGGCAGAGTCTGGCGGAAACCGATGGCTTTGCGCTACTTAATCTCGAAGAAGCCATTTTGCTGCGTGAGCAGGGCTGGAATAAACCGATCCTGTTGCTGGAAGGCTTTTTTCATGAAGATGATTTGCCGTTAATCGATCGTTATCGCTTAACCACCAGCGTGCATAGCAACTGGCAGATTAAAGCGCTGGCAACAGCAAACCTGTCCGCACCCGTTGATATATATGTAAAAGTAAACAGCGGAATGAACCGGCTTGGCTTTCGCCCTGAGCAGATTAACGGTGCCTGGCAAAAATTGCGTACATTAAATAATGTGGGTGACATGACGCTGATGGCGCATTTCGCGGACGCTGAAAACCCTGAAGGCTTAATTGACCCGCTGCAGCGTATTGAACGTGCCGCTGAAGGGCTTAACTGCCCACGTTCGCTGTCTAATTCTGCCTGTACGTTATGGCACCCTGAAGCGCATTTTGACTGGGTGCGTCCCGGTATTGTGCTGTATGGCGCTTCACCGAGTGGAGACTGGCAGGATGTCGCCAGCAGTGGCTTACAGCCAGTGATGACCCTGAACAGTGAAATCATTGGCGTACAGCAATTGAATCCGGGCGACGGCGTGGGCTACGGCTACCGTTATCATGCTCAACAGGCCCAGCGCATCGGCGTTGTGGCGTGTGGCTACGCGGATGGCTATCCTCGTCATGCACCA
Organism: Mixta mediterraneensis; assembly: GCF_030283135.1. Taxonomy (NCBI): domain Bacteria; kingdom Pseudomonadati; phylum Pseudomonadota; class Gammaproteobacteria; order Enterobacterales; family Erwiniaceae; genus Mixta; species Mixta mediterraneensis. The sequence continues at coordinate 127,596 of NZ_JASUAZ010000001.1, forward strand.
ACCGGCACCCCTGTTTGTGTCGATGGCATCATGACAACGGTGGTTGGTGCCGTTTCGATGGATATGATTACCGTCGATTTAACCCCTTGTCCACAGGCGGGGATCGGTTCAAAAGTAGAGCTGTGGGGCGATCAGGTAAAAATTGATCAGGTCGCGAAAGCAGCCGGAACGGTGGGTTATGAGCTGATGTGTGCTCTGGCGCCCCGCGTTCCGGTAGACATTATTTAAGCGAGGTCAGCGTACCACGCACATTGTTACTGCAGCGCCAGGCAATCAGCGCCAGCGCTGCACCTAACAACATCATCCACGCCAGCGACAGCTTCTCGGCTATCGGCAGGACAACAATTAACAGGCTGCCCGCGGCGCCTCCCGCCATCTGAATAAACCCTTGCAGTGCCGACGCAACGCCAGCCTGTTGCTGATACGGCTCCAGAGCGTAGCTGGTGGCAGGGCCAACGGTAAAGGCTAAACCGGCAACTGAAATCGCCACCGGCAGCATATACAGCGCCCAATGGTTTTGTATCGAAGCGGGAAGCAGGTACATGCCCGCCATTAACAGCAGCGCGCCAAGTAGCATTGTGATAAACCCCATCGCCAGACAAAACGGACGGCCAGCTTTGCGAATAGTTTTATTCACAAACACGCTAACCAGCATAATCCAAAAGCCGTTAGCGCCAAACGCGAAAGAGAACTGCAAGGGAGATAACCCACCTTCGGTCATCAATACTTGCGGTGCCAGCGAAACATAGGTCAACACCATACCGAGCGCGCCCGCGTTAGCAAAGGCAAAAGCCAGAAAACGTGGCTGACGTAGAATTTCAGCGTATTGCGCGATAGGCAAACCTTTGACGCGCAATGTATTGGCCGGGCGTGTTTCGGGCAAGCCGATAATCACTAACAGCATGATCAGCGCCGCGTATCCACACAAGAACCAAAAGGGCGCACGCCAGCCAAATGCGCTAGCGAGCAGGCCGCCCAGCAGCGGTGCCAGCGCCGGAACAATATTCAATGCGCCGTTCAGAAAGCCATAAGCACGTGCAGCGTCATCACCGCTGAGGCGATCGCGCACGCCACTGAAAGCCACCACGGCGCTACAACACACTGCGCAGCCTTGCACCACGCGTGCAATCAAAAACAGCGGCCATGAGGTTGACGTCGCGGCAATCGCACTGCCGATGATATAAAGCGCCAGGCCGATCAGCGCAATGGGCTTGCGGCCATAGTTGTCAACCAAAGGGCCTGTAATCAACTGACCTAGCCCCATTACCAGCAGAAACAGCGGTATGGTGGTCTGGATCAGGCTGACGGGTGTATGCAAACCCTCAGCAATTTGCGGCAAGGTGGGCAGGTACAGATCAATGCCTAAAGGTGCCAGTAGCACCAGGCTTAATAACAATAACGTAAATTTTTGCATAGTAACCAGAGGGTAAGCGTTCTGTTAAAAACGAGGCGGAGAGGGTAATAACTCAACGAGCAAAAGGGAAGGGGATCACGCGTATAAAATACGATGCCTGTGCAAAACAGGCATCTTAGCGATTCTATTAATAAGCCCCGTCACGGCGAATAACGACGCCAGCGGTTTTGAACAGGATGGCAACATCTGTCCATAACGCCCAGTTTTTAACGTACCATGAGTCAAAATAGACGCGCGTATCGTAATCAATGTCGTTACGACCGCTCACCTGCCATAAGCCGGTCATACCGGGTTTCGCCATCAGGTAATAATCAACATCACCCGCGTAACGCTCCAGTTCAGCTTCAATAACCGGGCGCGGCCCGACAAGACTCATTTCACCACGGATTACGTTCCATAACTGCGGTAGCTCATCCAGGCTGGTTTTACGCAGGAAACTCCCGATACGGGTAATGCGCGGGTCGTTTTTCAGCTTGAAATCTTTATCCCATTCAGCACGCGCTTCTTCACTGGTGGCGAGTAAATTTTCCAGCACCTCTTTCGAGTTGGTGACCATAGAGCGGAACTTCAGGCACTTGAATTTTTTTCCATCCTGTCCGATACGTTCATGACCATAAATCGCGTTACCGCCATCGCGTTTCACCATTGAGCACAACAGCGCGAAAACAGGAGCCAGGAACACCAGCAGCATAGAGGCAACCACTATATCGAAGGCACGCTTCAGGAAGCGTGATGAGTGTTTGGCCAGGTTGTTGCTAACCCGCAAAATCATCACTTCATGGCTAAAGATAAACGACATGTCGGTGCCGTACAGCGGCACACCGCGTAACGTAGGAATAACCGAGACCGAACGACAGTTCATTTTAGAGAGAAACTTCAGCCATTGGTCGCGCATCGGTTGCTGCTCATACTCCATCGCCACGATGAACTGAATATTGTCACGGTCAATGGTTTGCCAGTTAATATCTTTCCAGGTAATGACCGGAACGTCATTGACGCTTTTCTGCTGTGGCTCGTCATCAATTGAAATAAATGCCTGCACGTTATAGCCAAGAATTTCTTCGCTCTGCAAGGCGGCATAAGCTTCGGTGGCATTTTTGCCTGAGCCAATAATGATGGTCTCTTTTTGCCATTGCCCGGCTTTGTTGATGGCGCGTTTTACCAATGCACGCATCAGTGGCAGAAGTATCAGGGCGTAAGTCCAGCTGAACACCCAAACCATGCGTGAAAAATCCCATTTAGAAAAAGCTATCAGAGCAAGATCAAATAAAGAAAAGACAAACAGGGTTTTTATTATCTCTTTCAGTTCGAACCAGAACGGTTTGCGATAAGTGTAATGGCGCAACCGAACCCAGAACCAGCCAGTACACATAACTGACATAATAAACTGTGCAATAAAACGGTATTCGATTTGATGCGGTGGAATAAATGAATCCAGCTCTCCCCAAATCCCCTGGATTGTTGCGGCGGATAAAAACAGCGCCAAATTTAATGCAATCAGATCGGAAAAACTCAGGGCGAGCTTTACGATAATATTTTTGCGCGTTCCGCTCCATGAGCGGCTCGCATCATTCATTACTAATGTACTTGCCATAAAACCTGCTCTCTTTTCTTAAGTAAAAGATGGCCTGACCAGAATCAAGTACGCGCTCAGGAGTGGCTACTGAAAAATTTTTAAAAAGCTTTTTCAGTGAATTACAGTCAATAGCGCCATTTGCGCTGCGATACGCGTGACGGCAAAAGGCGTGATGACCATCACGAAAAACTGCAGCAATGTTTAAGTGTATGCAGGAGTTATTTGACAGAGTTAATACGGAACAATTCTGAAAAAGAAAAAAAGCGCTTAAGTTTTATCGCTGTAATCTTTTGAAAGTAAAGGATAAAAAATTTTTTCTGCCGGTTATAACCAATAAATTTAAGATGCATTTTCAGAATTACCGCCAAATAAAAAGTCTGGCGGTAAATATTCCGAAATCAGGCCGGTTTCTTTAATATCCAGCGATCGCCTTCTTTATCGTAATGCGCTATTTCCAGATCCACAGGATTACCATCAATCCATGCAGGAACACTGGTCTCAACGTCCCAGCCGTCAAGCTGATAACTCAGGCCGGGATTGGTCTGACAAGGAATGCTGACGGTTTCCAGTTTTTCGCTGTCGAGTTCGGCATCAATAATCTCGTAACGGCCAATTTTAACGACGTGTCCCATTTATTTCTCCCGTTTGTTCTGGGTTAAATATTTAGCTTAGTGGGTTTACGCCGAATTACGAGGCGGTTTGTTTAAGATTAATCCTTGTCTTCTGCCGGACGAACCCCGACTCTGCTAATGCGGTTGTCCTCTTTTTCCGCCACGGTCCAGGTTAACTGATTCCATTCAATATGGTCGCCAACTACCGGCGTGCCGCCAAGCATACTTAGCATTAACTGTCCCAGTGATTGCTGATCGTTAGTCTCTTCATCCAGCTCAAGGCCATATATTTGGGCAATATCACGCAAACGTGCGTCAGCGTCGAGGATGAAGTCGCCGAAGAAGCGTTGATCCAGGGAAACCGGCGGCGACTGACTGAACATCTTACCTAGCGCGGGCAGATCGCGTTCACGGCCGATCACGCAAATTACATCGTTTTCCTTTAGCCGGGTGCCACCATTAGGTTGCATCAGCACGTTATCGCGGAATAACGCGGCGATACGCGTCTCACGCGGCATCTGCAAGTCACGCAAGGCTGCACCAACGCACCATTTGTCTGCGCTAAGCTGGTAAACAAACTGTTCCCAGGGGTTTTCCGGATGAATATCCAGGCCAATACGGCTGATGGGTGACGCCGTTGGCGGTACCACTACCCTGGCTTTCTTCGCTGCAAAGCCTAACGATGTACCTTGCAGCATTAATGAGACCAGCACGACAAAGAAGGCAATATTAAAGTAGAGCGAGGCATTCTCTAATCCAGCCATCATTGGGAACACCGCCAGAATGATTGGCACCGCACCGCGTAACCCCACCCAACTGATGAAGATGCGTTCGCGCCCGGTGAAATTGCGAAACGGCAACAGGCCAATAAAGACAGACAAAGGGCGGGCCACCAGAATCAGCCACAGCGACAGGATCATGGCAGGAACGGCGATATGCCAGAGATCGGAAGGGGTCACCAGCAAGCCGAGCACGATAAACATACCGATCTGGCTTAACCAGGCCATACCGTCGAAGGTTTGTAAGATACCGTGGCGGTTGCGGATAGGGCTGTTACCCAGCAGAAAGCCGCAAAGATAAACTGCCAGGATGCCGCTACCTTCCAGCATCGTAGTCAGCGCAAAAACTAAAATACCGCCGCTTAAGGCCAGTAAAGGATACAAACCACTGGCCAGATTAATGCGGTTTATTAACTGTTGCAGCGCCCAGCCGCCGCCAAGGCCCAGCGCGATACCTAAACCAAATTGCTGCACTAAATGCACCACGAACATCCAGTCGAGACCGGTTCGTCCCTGCTGGATCATTTCAATTAGCGTGATAGTCAGAAATACCGCCATCGGGTCGTTACTGCCTGACTCAATTTCCAGCGTTGAGCTGACGCGTTCGTTAAGTCCTTTGTCGCCCAGTAATGAAAACACCGCCGCCGCATCGGTAGAACCAATGATCGCGCCAATCAGAAAGCCCTGCATCATATCCAGCTTAAATAACCATGCCGCAATCAGCCCCGTTAAACCGGCTGTAATCATTACGCCAACTGTGGCTAACGAAAGCGCAGGACCGAGCGCGACTCTGAATGAGCTGGCCTTGGTCCGCATCCCGCCATCCAGCAAAATGATCGCCAGCGCCAGGTTTGAAATGAGATACGCCGCCGGGTAGTTATCAAAGGCAATGCCACCGATGCCATCAACACCTGTCAACATGCCCAGGGCGAGGAAGATAACCAGAATTGGAATGCCTAAACGCGAAGAGATTGAACTGAGTAAAATGCTTGATGCAACCAGCACAGAACCAATGATAAACAGACTATAAACAATATTGTGGTTCAAACCCGGTCTCCTGCGATAATAAGGACGGTATGAGCGAATGTGGCAATATTCCATGCTATCTGTGAAAGATAATGTTTTATCAATGAGTTGTCATCGACAATATACGTGTTACAGCAAAAGTTAATACCCTGGCCGAACGATATTAACGTGAAGAATGAAGGGGTTGGCAAGCCAGAGGTGGAAAAAGGGTTATTTTAACAGGTTATTCGGCGGATAAATAAAGAAGCCGGTCAGGGACCGGCTGGTGGCATCAGGCTTCTACCGCCTGTTTGTGAAACAATTCACGGAATACCGGATAAATATCCTCTGGCTCGCGAATATGCTGAATAGCAAAATTATCGAAGGCTGTTTGTAAGTGTTCATACTCACGCCACAGCGTTTGATGCGCCCGGCGCGTTATTTCGATGTAGCTGTAATAGCGCACCACCGGCAGAATATGTTTCGCTAAAATCTCATGGCATAGCGGCGAATCATCTGCCCAGTTATCGCCATCCGAGGCTTGCGCGGCGTAAATGTTCCATTGTGCCGGGTCATACCGCTCTTCTACTACCTCATTCATCAGCTTGAGGGCACTGGAAACGATGGTGCCGCCTGTTTCCTGTGAGTAAAAAAACTCTTGCTCATCAACTTCTTTAGCCTGGGTGTGGTGGCGAATGTACACCACATCTACATTTTTGTAGGTTCGACTCAGGAACAGATAAAGCAAAATGTAGAAACGTTTTGCCATATCCTTAGTCGCCTGGTCCATTGAGCCAGACACGTCCATCAGGCAAAACATTACGGCCTGGCTGGAAGGCTCAGGACGTTTCTCAAAATTTTTGTAGCGTAAATCAAAGGTATCGATAAACGGAACGCGATCAATACGCGCCCGCAATTCAGCGATCTCTTTACGGAGCCGTTCCTCTTCGAGAAGTTGCGCCGGTTCCGCTTTTTCCATCGCTATCAGGGAGTCTTCCAGTTCATGCAACATACGACGTTTACCGGCGGTCATCGCTGTACGGCGCGCCAATGAATTTTGCAGTGAACGCACCACGCTGATATTGGCTGGCACACCGTTGGAGGTGAAGCCGGCGCGGTGGGTTTTATATTCATTTAACTGACGATGCTGATTTTTACGCAGGTTAGGCAGGGCCAAATCTTCAAACAGTAGATCAAGGTATTCATCTTTTGAGATTTGAAAAACGAATTCGTCCTGGCCTTCGCCATCCTGACTGGCATTGCCCTGGCCGCTACCGCTACCGCCGCCCCCGCCTTGCGGTCGTTCAATGCGATCGTTTTGTACAAAATGATCATTGCCGGGATGAACGCGGTGGCGGTTACCGCCGCGTCCCTGATGGAAGATCGGTTCGTTAATATCGTCATTAGGAATTGAAACGGATTCGCCACTTTCAATGTCTGTCACCGAGCGCTTGTTGATGGCCTCGGATATCGACTGCTTGATTTGTGACTTATAGCGGCGCAAGAAACGCTGGCGGTTGACCGCGCTCTTGTTTTTGCCGTTCAGTCGGCGATCGATGAAATAGGCCATTTTGTTCCCCCAAACTACAGTGTAAGCAGGTCGGGCATGCCCGACCTTGATGACGGTGCTCCGCACCGCGTGCTTACCGGCTTTGATTAGGACGATTTGCGCACACGCAGATACCATTCACACAGCAGACGGACCTGCTTGCGGGTATAGCCTTTTTCCATCATGCGATCGACAAAATCATCATGTTTTTTCTGTTCATCCGTCGAAGTTTTGGTATTGAACGAGATCACAGGCAGCAGTTCTTCCGTATTGGAGAACATTTTCTTCTCGATCACGGTACGAAGCTTCTCATAGCTGGTCCAGTTTGGATTGCGGCCATTATTATGCGCGCGTGCACGCAGGACAAACTTCACAATCTCGTTACGGAAGTCTTTCGGGTTACTGATCCCGGCTGGCTTCTCAATCTTCTCCAGCTCAGCGTTAAGTGATTCGCGATCAAATAACTGGCCCGTATCGGGATCGCGATACTCCTGATCCTGAATCCAGAAATCCGCGTAAGTAACATAGCGATCAAAGATGTTCTGACCGTATTCGGAATAGGATTCCAGATAAGCGGTCTGAATCTCTTTGCCAATGAACTCAGCATATTTTGGAATCAGGTAACCTTTCAGGTGCTCCAGGTACTTTTCTGCCTGATCTTGCGGAAACTGTTCACGTTCAATCTGCTGTTCCAGGACATAGAACAGATGTACCGGGTTGGCGGCCACTTCAGCGTGGTCAAAGTTAAATACGCGCGAAAGAATCTTAAAGGCAAAGCGGGTTGAAAGGCCGTTCATCCCCTCATCAACGCCCGCGTAATCATGGTACTCCTGCCAGGACTTCGCTTTTGGATCGGTATCTTTCAGGCTCTCACCGTCATAAACGCGCATTTTTGAATAAATGCTGGAGTTCTCGGGATCTTTCAAACGGGACAGAATGGAGAAGCGAGCCAATGTTTCCAGCGTGCCTGGTGCGCAAGGTGACGTTGCCAGCTCACTGTGATCCAGCAGTTTTTCGTAGATTTTGATCTCTTCGGACACGCGCAGGCAGTAAGGCACTTTGACGATGTAAACACGGTCAAGGAACGCCTCATTATTCTTGTTATTGCGGAACGTGACCCACTCTGATTCGTTTGAGTGCGCCAGAATAATACCGTTGAACGGCAGGGCGGAGATGCCTTCTGTCCCGTTGTAGTTGCCTTCTTGCGTCGCGGTCAACAGGGGGTGCAGCACCTTGATGGGCGCTTTAAACATCTCGACGAATTCCATAATCCCCTGGTTCGCCCGGCATAACGCGCCGGAATAACCGTAAGCGTCAGGATCGTTTTGCGCGTGATTTTCCAGTTTACGAATGTCAACTTTACCCACCAGCGCAGCAATATCCTGATTGTTTTCATCGCCCGGCTCAGTTTTGGCGATCGCCAGCTGTTCCAGAATGGAAGGCCAGACTTTAACCACTTTGAAACGGGTGATATCGCCACCAAAATCATGCAAACGCTTCGCAGCCCAGGGCGACATAATGGTGCCAAGATAGCGGCGCGGCACGCCATACTCTTTCTCAAGAATGTTGGCGTCCTCCTGCGGATTAAACAGGCAAAGCGGGTGGTCATTGACGGGGCTACGCTCGCCATCCGCACTCAAAACGTAGATAGGGACACGCTGCATTAAAGATTTCAGGCGTTCGGCAAGTGAAGATTTACCGCCACCGACGGGCCCTAACAAATAGAGGATCTGTTTCTTCTCTTCCAGCCCTTGTGCGGCATGTTTCAGATAGGAGACGATCTGCTCAATCGCTTCCTCCATCCCGTAAAACTCTTCAAACGCAGGGTAGCGTCCTATCACACGATTGGAGAATATTCTGGAAAGGCGTGGCTCCTGGGCAGTATCGACCATTACTGGCTCACCGATAGCCATTAATAGTCGCTCTGCAGCGTTGGCGTATGCACTGCGATCTTGTTTACAGATAGCAAGAAATTCCTGCAGTGTGAACTCTTCGTCCTTGGCAGCTTCATAACGCTGACGATAGTGATCGAATATATTCATAGCGATGCCCGTCCTTTCGTTTTTAGCACAGGTAAAGGAGCGTAATTAGATGCTCATGCAGCTCCCGGAAAATATTCTCTATTGAGTACAGCAACCCTTATGCCAACCTGACGTTTTTTAATCGGGATACACACTTCTTATGGTTACTCTGCTCGTACAAAAAGTCTCGTCTTACTTCTAACTGTAGAAGGCATTTAAGAAATTTCCTCCGCGTGTATTGATTATGTAGCGATATATCAATAACAAAGTTATTTATCTGCAAAGCCATTTTGATTTGAAACGTAGCGGGCAGAATGAAGAATTAACATTTCATCTCGCCTCCGACGCTTGCTACGCTGCTTCAGATAAGGGTTAAACCCGTGGAGAAAAGCCGTTAGACTACCGGGTGATTGTTATATTTATGGAATGAATAAATTGTGAACCAATTCAAACTTAAAGCCCTTACTGCACTTTTCCCTTGCTGTTTACTCGTTAATACAGCGCATGCTGCGCCCTTATCCCTTGGCGCATCAGTTATTTATGCTGAATCGCCTTATCGTGGTGGTCAGGATCGCTATTTTCCGGTTCCGGTCATCAATTACGAAGGGGAGAACTTCTGGTTCCATAGCTTGCAAGGGGGATACTATTTATGGAAAGACCCACAAAACCAGCTTTCATTAACGCTGCTGGGGTCACCGCAACAGTATGATCCGGACGACAACGACGCCGGCGATATGAAAAGGCTGGATAAGCGGCATATGACATTAATGGGTGGGGCAACTTATCGCCATACCGCCGACTGGGGCATCGTTCGTACCGCGCTGTTAGGCGATCTGCTAAATAACAGCGATGGCATTATTTGGGATTTAACCTACCTTTACCGCATTGAAATGGGCGATTTCTCGCTTACGCCTGGTATTGGGGCGATGTGGAATAGCGCCAATCAAAACCGCTACTATTATGGCGTCTCCGGGCATGAAAGTGCACGCACGGGTATTGATCGTTATCACCCGGACGATAGCTGGTCACCTTATGTAGAACTCAGCGCCAGTTACCAAATTTCGCCGCAATGGAATGCCAGCGTAGTAGGGCGTTACACGCGTTTCGATAGCGAGATCAAAAACAGCCCGATGATTGATAAAAGCGGCCAGTCTACACTCTGGGCTGGAGTCAGTTACACCTTCTGATACGCACCCATTGAGAGCATTTAAGGTTCTCTGCGCTGTTGTGGTGCCCTGAGATGATGCGGGAGAGCAAAATGCAAAAAACCGTTACGTTCGCCAATGGACAAACCCTGCCGGCTATCGGGCAGGGCACATGGTATATGGGCGAAAATGCAGCCAACCGCCAGCAGGAAGTCGCCGCGCTTCAGGCGGGGCTGGAGTGCGGGCTAACGCTAATTGACACTGCCGAGATGTATGCAGATGGTGGCGCGGAAGAAGTCGTTGGCGAAGCACTGAAAGGGCGGCGCGACAGCGCCTGGGTGGTCTCTAAAGTTTATCCATGGAATGCAGGTGAATACGATGCGACAGAAGCCTGCGAGCGTAGCCTGAGCCGTCTGCAAACCGATCGCATTGATCTTTATCTCCTGCACTGGCGCGGCAATATTCCGCTGGAAGAAACGATCCGCGCCATGGAGTCACTACAGCAGCAGGGTAAAGTTCGTCACTGGGGAGTATCGAATTTTGATCTCGACGATATGCTGGAACTGTGGAGCGAAGCTGGTGGGCAACATTGTGCGACCAATCAGGTACTGTATCACCTTGCTTCACGCGGTATTGAATATGACCTGTTACCAGAATGTCAGCAGCGTAACGTGCCTGTGATGGCCTATTGCCCTCTGGCGCAGGCAGGGCGTCTACGCGACACGTTATTCTCCGAACCTGTTTTACAGCAAATTGCACAACAAAAGGGCATAAGCGTGGCGCAACTGCTGCTGGCCTGGGTGATTCGCAAAGAAGGTGTGCTTGCTATCCCTAAAGCCAGTTCGGTGACGCATGTTCAGGAAAACGCGGCGGCGCTGAAAGTGCAGTTGAGTGACGAAGAACTAAATCTTATCAATCAGGCTTTTCCGCCGCCGCAGCATAAATTACCGCTGGACGTGGTTTAAGTCGCGAAGAAAATCGTTAAGCTTTTCTACGTAAGCGGAAAGTTGTTCCCAGCCGCGCAGGATTTTCACCTGCGCTGCGCATCGGCTTATTAATACGCGCTGTCTCGACGCACACCATCGTTTTATATCCTTCGTTAGCCATATCGGCCATGCTGCATGAAAGCTCAACGCCCGGATTCCATGTGACAACGTCACTTTGATGGTGATGATAAACTTCTATCTGGCGTTGACCGGCTTTATCGTGGATCACCGCGCAATCTTCGGCCTGAGTAAAAATACGATCGATACGGCCAGGATAGCGCTGTTTTCCGTCACTAATGCCTTGCGCATTGTTATTCACCTTATCGATGTAAGTTTTACCAAGGCCGCTAACTTCTACGTCAGCAATATCAGCCACCGCGAAATAGCTATGCAACGCTGCGGTCGCTTCAAACTCACCGTGCGCCTCCAGCTCAATTTCACAATGCTGACCCAGACGGAAACGTGCAAACAGGGTGAAATCATGTGGCCAAAGCTTTTTGGTTTGCGCATTGCTTTCCAGCACAAAGGTGAGTATTACGCCATCCTCATTTTCATCATGCGCTGACAGTACCCACGCCTGATTACGCGCAAACCCGTGCGCGGGTTCACCGGCAGGTCCGAACCAGGGCCAGCAAATGGGTACACCGCCCCGAATCGCTTTTCCTGTTGAGAAGGGCGTTTTATCACTCAGCCAAATAACGGGCTTCTCGCCGCTGGGCTGCCAGGCAACCAGATGTGCGCCCTGCAGCGTGATAGCAGCACGGACTTTTGGATGGTTGACCACAATCATGGGTAACTCACCGGCCTGCCGTTGTGACAGATAAGGCGTGATTTGGGTAATTACGGGTTGAGAAAACAGTTTGTCTTGCATGTTCGCATCCTTCCTGTCCGGACCATAAAAAAGGGCGACCGAAGTCGCCCTTATTCTCAATGCTGTCTGGCTGCCTTATTTAGCAGAAACCAGTGCAATCAGGTCAAGTACTTTGTTTGAGTAGCCAGTTTCGTTGTCATACCAGGAAACCAGTTTCACAAAGTTGTCGTTCAGCGCGATACCTGCTTTAGCATCGAATACTGAAGTCAAAACTTCGCCATTGAAGTCGGTAGAAACTACATCGTCTTCAACGTAGCCCAGCACGTCTTTCATTTCGCCTTCTGAAGCCGCTTTGATCGCCGCGCAGATCTCTTTATAAGAGGCAGGCTTAGCCAGACGAACGGTCAGGTCAACCACGGAAACGTTCGGGGTTGGCACACGGAATGCCATACCTGTCAGTTTACCATTCAGTTCTGGCAGAACTTTACCAACGGCTTTTGCTGCGCCAGTAGATGAAGGAATGATGTTCTGAGAAGCGCCACGGCCACCGCGCCAGTCTTTATGTGACGGGCCATCAACGGTTTTCTGTGTTGCGGTTGTTGCATGAACTGTAGTCATCAGGCCTTCAACGATACCGAACTGATCGTTGATAACTTTAGCCAGCGGCGCCAGGCAGTTAGTGGTACAGGATGCGTTAGAAACAATATCCTGTCCTTCGTATTTGTCGAAGTTAGCGCCACGTACGAACATCGGGGTATCATCTTTAGATGGGCCAGTCAGAACGACTTTCTTCGCGCCAGCGGTGATATGTTTACGTGCAGTTTCGTCGGTCAGGAAGATGCCGGTTGCTTCAGCAACAACGTCAACGCCTACTTCGTCCCACTTCAGGTTAGCCGGATCTTTCTCAGCGGTAACACGAATTTTCTTACCGTTAACAACCAGTGCGCCGTCTTTAACTTCAACAGTACCGTCGAAGCGACCGTGCGTTGAATCGTATTTCAGCATGTACGCCATATAATCAGCGTCGAGCAGGTCGTTGATAGCAACGATTTCAATGTCTGAACGCTGTTGAGCAGCACGGAAAACGATGCGACCGATGCGGCCAAAACCGTTGATACCTACTTTGATAGTCATATATTCCACCAGCTAGTTGTTAGTGAATAAAAGGTTGGCTGTAAAATTACAAAAACCTTACCAGGCGTCAAGCGGAATCGTGTCAATTGTTGCGACAGGTCAATCCGTTTGACAGGAATAATTCGTTGCGCAAACGCTTGCGCAACAATTACGTTATTGCGCTTCGTTAACACAGTCGCCGAATATAAAGGGATACCCTAAATAAAAGGTGATCGGGGTCACAAATTTGCGTTGTAAAAGTCGCGGCGAAAGGATGAGCACAAAAAAAGACCCGGCTAATGTTGTTCATTTGTTAGAATATTAGTCGATTTTCCCAGAATGACATCCTCCGGACTCTCTTAAAATGGCTAAAGAAACCGCACCCGAAGCAAAAATTGCGCAGTTGTCTGAAATGCAGCGTTACGTTACGCAGCAGCGCGGTACGGAGCCGCCTTTTAGCGGCGCACTATTGCACAACAAGCAGGAGGGGATTTATCACTGCCTGGTGTGTAATTCACCGTTATTCCTTTCTGAAACCAAATATGATTCAGGTTGCGGCTGGCCGAGCTTCTACCAACCGGTCAGCGACGACGCAATTCGTTACATTGAGGACAACTCACACGGTATGCATCGCATTGAAATACGTTGCAGCAACTGTGATGCGCATCTGGGGCACGTTTTTCCCGATGGGCCACAACCTACCGGTGAGCGCTACTGTGTTAATTCTGCCTCATTAAATTTTACTGATGAACAAGGCGATCAAACAGAAGGGTAATTGCCATGAAGCAAGAACTTGAAGCAATGCTCAATGCGATGACGCCGGAAGACTATCAGCGCCTGGCAACGGCAGTTGAAACCGGTAAATGGCCGGATGGCGTGGCATTAACGCAGGCGCAGCGTGATAACTGTATGCAGTTAGTCATGCTATGGCAGGCGCGTCATAATGACGTCCCGCAGCATATGACTATCGGCAAAGGCGGCGAAATGGTGATGAAATCCAAAAAGCAGCTCAAAGAAGAGCTTGGGATTGAGCCAGACGTTACGCGTATCAACCTGCATTAGTAGAAGGGCTGGCGATAAAGCCAGCCTTTCAAGGATCAGATAAGAACCGCGCCTTGTGCGGCCATTTGTGCAAAAGCGATTTCGCTGTCTTCGGGATTGAGATTCACACCGCGACAGCCTGCTTTAATCACGTCCACCTGATAGCCCAATTCTAGTGCGTCCAGCACGCTGTACTTCACGCAATAATCTGTCGCCAGGCCAAGCATGACTAAATGCGTAATACCGCGTTCACGCAGCCAGCTGTCGAGTTCAGTTTTGCGGCGGTGTCCGTTATCAAAAAAGGCGCTATAGCTGTCTACGTCTTCATCCTGGCCCTTATGGAACGTGGCATCGAATAACTCTCTCTCCAGAGCCGGATGGAAGTCTGCACCTTGCGAACCCTGAATACCATGATCCGGCCACCAAATCTGAGCTAAACCATTCAGTTCACCCAGGGTATAAACCGGCTCGCCTGAGACGGAAGCAAAACTACCATGATTTACCGGGTGCCAGTCCTGTAACGCGACAACATATTCACCGTTTTGATGAAATTCACGTGCATAGCGGTTAGCTACGGCGACAGTTTGATCGCCCTCACGAACCGCCATGGGGCCGCCGGGGCAAAAGTCGTTTTGAATATCAATGATGATAAGTGCCCGCTTCATTACAAATCGCTCCATATCAATCTTCGGTCAGTTCGCCACGCAAGTTTTGCTGCATCCTGGCGCGAATTTGCTCACTTGACAGATTTTGACTAAGTAAAAAATGCAGCTTGGTCAGCGCTGCTTCTACCGTTAAATCGAAACCGCTGATAACGCCTGCATGTTCAAGTGCATTACCGGTAGCATAACCGCCCATATTCACTTTGCCAGAAACACACTGGGTCAAATTAACCACGACAATGCCGCGCTCGCTGGCTTGCTGCAGCTCTGCCAAAAACTCAGCGTTTTGTGGCGCGTTACCGACACCGTAAGAACGTAATATCAATGCTTTCACTGGCTGACGCAGGAAATTTTTTACCACATCCGCGGAGATGCCTGGATAAATGGTGACTACGCCGATCGGCTGGGGCGTAATGGTATGCACTATCAGTTCGCCGGCGTTTTGCGGTGCAGGCGGGGTGTTCAAACGACGAATATGGATACCTGCTTCCAAAAGAGCCGACAGGTTAGGGGAAGCGAAAGCATTAAATCCATCGGCATGCGCTTTGGTCGTGCGGTTTCCGCGATAAAGCGTATTGTTAAAAAATAACGTCACCTCATTGACAGGATAATTAGCCGCGACGTACAGCGAGTTCAGCAAGTTTTGCTGACCATCGGAACGTAATTCAGCTAACGGAATCTGGGAACCCGTAACAATGACGGGTTTCGCCAAATTCTCTAACATGAAGGAGAGCGCTGAAGCAGTAAATGCCATGGTATCGGTACCATGCAGAATAACGAAACCGTCATATTGTTCATAATTTTTACGAATATCTTCAGCAATGGATTGCCACTCTTGCGGCGTCATGTCAGATGAGTCAATCAGCGGCTGATATTCATGAATAGTAAAATCAGGCATTTCAGGGCGGTGGAATTCAGGCATGTTAGCAAGCTGCTGTTGCAGATGACCAGAAACCGGAATATAGCCCTGTGCAGAACGCTGCATACCAATGGTGCCGCCTGTGTAGGCTACATAGATATTTTTCTTTTGCATTATCGAACTCAGACCTGCCGTAAAACGCGAAGTATAAGGGGAATAATAGGGAAAAGCAGCCCAGCCAGTGGCTGGGCTGAGAGGCTTATCGCACAACGCCACAGTTTAGGCAGAAAGCATAACGATTTTGCGGATCGTTAAGGCGATCAAACAAACCGGGTTGATTCTTCATGGCGCTCATCACATCGAGCATCGGTGCTGGTAGCCAGGCTTTCAGCGTGGCTGGCAGTACGGCCTGCACTGAAGCGTTCATCTGATTCAACAGCATGTCGAAGAACGTAGGATCATCCTGATACCAGTTGAGTTGCGGGTTAGAGACTTTCGCCAGCTCGCCCGCTTTCTTCACGGCATCATCAAAATCACCTAACGCATCCACCAGGCCATTGTTTTTGGCGTCGCTCCCCGTCCAGACGTGACCTTGCGCGATAGCATCGATTTGCTGCGGGGTTTTATGTCGCGACTGTGCCACTAAGCCGACAAAGTTGTGATAGCCATTTTCGATGGTCAGTTGCATTAGCTGCTGCACTTCTGTAGGCAGCGATTTAGTACTGGCAACATTGGCTAAGGGTGAGGTTGCCACACCATCGGTATGCACGCCAATGGTGTCCAGGCTGTTTTCCAGCGTATTAATGACGCCGAAAATACCAATGGAACCGGTAAGCGTGCTGGGATTTGCTACGATGTAATCCGCTGGTGTTGAAATCCAGTAACCGCCAGAAGCCGCCATACCGCCCATGGAAACGACCACCGGTTTACCTGCAGCATGTGCTGCGGCTAACTCTTCGCGAATCGCTTCCGACGCCGTAACGCTACCACCGGGGCTGTTTACACGCAGAACGATAGCTTTAATTTTTGGATCGAGGCGCGCATCGCGAATTTGCGCGGCGGTGGTATCTCCCCCCACGTTGCCTGGCGTTTCTTCACCATCCATGATGGCACCGTTGGCCATCACAACGGCAATATTGCCATCCTGCTGCGTGGTTGATTGCTTCACGGCGTAATCATAAATGCTGACATTGTGATAATCATTGTTCTGTTTATCCAGGCCAAATGTTTTCACCAGTTGCTGATCGGCAACGGCTCGTGAAGCCAGTGTATCAACCAGTTTGTTATCCAGCGCATACTTCGCTGTATCGCCGTTAACGGCTTGCAGGCCGGCAATAATCGCTGCCGCGCCTGGGAACAGCTGCTCTGGCGTAATTTGACGGTTAGCAGAAACGGTATTCAGATAATTTTGCCATAGCTGACCCACCCAGCGACTGTCTGCATCACGTGCGGCGGGCGACATATCATCACGCAGGAAGGGTTCGACGGCTGATTTGTAAGTGCCTACGCGGAACACGTGCGAGGTTATTTTCAGCTTTTCCAGCAACGTTTTGTAATACAAACCGTTAGTCGCGAAACCATGCAGATCTACCGTACCTTGTGGTGACAGGTAGATTTTACTGGCGTAGCTGGCGAGATAATACTGTGCCTGGCTGTAGCTGTCGCCCAGGGCATAAATCGGTTTGCCGCTGTCACGGAATTCACGCAGCGCTTTACCAACGTATTGCAGTGATGGCTGATCGCCACCCGCGAAATTCCGCAGGTCCAGCACCATGCCTTTAATGTTTTTATCACCTTTGGCCTGGCGAATCGCGTCCACCACATCAAATAGCGAGTTTTCCTGCAAACGATCGCTGCTGGCGCCCAGCAATTGACGACCGATCTTACTTAAACGATTACTCACGGAAGGTTTGTCAACCAGCACGCCGCTCAGATCGACTTTTAATGCACCCTGCTGCACAGGGGCAGAACTGTTGCCAGAACCGCTGACTTGTAGCCAGATTCCGACACCTACTACAATCAAAAAAATCAGGAATAAATTAAGGATAAATTCCCTGATAAAATTCAGCACTCGCCATGTCCAGCGGAACAGACCAGCAATTATTCGCCACAATGTGCGCATCAGACTCTCCATATTTACGTAGCCGGAAGTGGCCGCCATGCGGACCAGGCCTCCTTGACGACCTCATCCTAATGAGCGGCGTGCTAAAAGTCAGCAGGAAATCCATGCGGACTGTTACAAAAAATCTGCCTGTGCCAGGATTAAAACAGCATTAACCCCATCAGGAGAAAAACATGGATGCACTTGAATTACTGGTAAATCGGCGTTCGGCCTCGCGTTTGTCTGAACCCGCACCCACTGGAGATGCGTTAGAAAATATCCTTCGTGCCGGCATGCGCGCACCCGATCACGGCACGCTACAGCCGTGGCGCTTCATTATTGTGGAGCAAGAGGGACGTGAGCGCCTGAGCAAACTGTTAGAGAAAGCAGCAAAGGAGAAACAGCTGGACGATAAAGCCATTGATAAAGCCACGCAGTCGCCATTTCGTGCACCGATGATCATTACGGTTGTCGCGCATTGCCAGGAACATCATAAAGTGCCGCGCTGGGAACAAATCGCGTCTGCAAGCTGTGCGGTCATGGCGATGCAGATGGCCGCAGCGGCGCAAGGATTTAATGGCATCTGGCGCAGCGGACCCTGGACTGATAACGAAACTGTGCGCAAGGCGTTTGGTTGTCGCGAGCAAGACGCCATTGTTGGCTTTCTGTATTTAGGGACGCCACAACTCAAATCGAGCACCACCGTTGTTCATCCTGATACCACTCCCTTTGTCAGTTATTTCTGATAAACATCGTTCATGCTTTAAGGCAGGGTGGATATCAGCCCTGCATCATTGAACGGATCCTGCGCGAATGATCCAGAACGCATTCAACTGCGCTTACTCTGAACGCCTCTCCAGGCTAACATAGCGCCTTAATTTGCTGCACAAGGGTGCTGATATGTCAGCCGGGTTCGCCTTACGCCACACTGTCAGGGTGTGCGATAGTTGCTTGATTTTATTAATGAACGCTACGCCCTGGCATTTTTGCATGAGCCGTGAATCGCAGATAGCTGCCTGGCCGCACGCTGTTGAGGCTTTCTTCAGTTGTGTCACACATGTTAACGGCCAGCGCCATTCGACATCGGCTGACAGGCTGCCCGTCATTACCGCTGTTCCCTGAAGTTAAGGATTACCCTAGTCAATGCGTTTGTTTATTGCGGAAAAACCCAGTCTTGGTCGCGCTATAGCCGATGTTTTGCCAAAACCTCATCGCCGTGGCGACGGTTTTATCGCCTGTGGCAACGATCAGGTCGTTACCTGGTGCGTAGGGCATTTATTAGAACAGGCGCAACCGGATCACTACCACAGCCGCTACGCACGCTGGTCCTTAGTCGATTTACCCATTATTCCTGAAAAATGGCGGTTACAACCGCGCCCTTCTGTGGCGAAGCAGCTTAAAGTGATTGAAGGATTACTGGTGCAGGCCGATGAAATTGTGCATGCGGGCGACCCGGATCGGGAGGGGCAATTGCTGGTGGACGAAGTGCTTGACTATCTCCAGTTGCCGACGGAAAAGCGTAACAGAGTGCAGCGCTGTTTAATTAACGATCTCAATCTGCAAGCCGTTGATCGAGCGGTTAATCGCCTGCGGGAAAATCGCGAATTTATTCCACTTTGTGTTTCGGCTTTAGCACGCGCACGCGCAGACTGGCTTTACGGTATCAATATGACCCGTGCCTGGACATTGTTGGGGCGGAATGCCGGTTATGATGGCGTGTTGTCAGTAGGCCGCGTGCAAACACCGGTGCTTGGACTGGTGGTGCGTCGTGATGAAGAAATAGAAAATTTTATTCCGAAAGATTACTTCGAAGTGAAGGCCCATATCGTCACGCCGGATAATGATCGTTTCGTAGCGAACTGGGTGCCCAGCGACGCCTGCGAACCTTGGCAGGATGAAGAGGGTCGTTTACTTAACCGCACGCTGGCTGAACATGTGGTTGGTCGTATTGCAGGGAAAGTCGCGCGAGTCACCGCTTACAATGATAAACGCGAAAGCGAAGTCTCGCCGCTGCCATTTTCGCTATCAAGCCTGCAAATTGAGGCGGCTAAGCGTTTTGGCTTAAGTGCACAAACCGTCCTTGATACCTGCCAGCGTTTGTACGAAACGCATAAACTTATCACCTATCCGCGTTCAGACTGCCGTTATTTACCCGAAGAGCATTTTGCTGGCCGCCACGCGGTATTGAATGCTATTCAGGCACATCAACCGGCTCTCTCGCCGCCTGGTGATTTCAGCGCAGACCGAAAGAATCGCTGCTGGGATGATAAGAAAGTAGATGCGCACCACGCCATTATTCCAACGGCCCGATCCAGCGCTGTTAAGCTGACGGAAAACGAGCAGAACGTATACGGTCTGGTGGCACGTCAGTATCTGATGCAATTTTGCCCGGATGCGGTATTTCGAAAATGCATCATTGAACTGGACATCGCAGGCGGCAAATTTGTGGCTAAAGCCCGTTTTTTGGCAGAGGCTGGCTGGCGCGCCTTGCTGGGCAGTAAAGAGCGTGATGAAGAGAATGATGGCACGCCGCTGCCCGTGGTGGCTCAGAATGATGAATTGCTGTGTGAGCGCGGCGAAGTGTTAGCAAAGCAGACGCAGCCGCCGCGGCCGTTTACGGATGCCACGCTCTTGTCAGCGATGACCGGCATTGCAAGATTTGTGCAGGATAAAGAATTAAAGAAAGTGCTGCGTGCGACCGATGGTTTAGGTACTGAGGCGACGCGTGCTGGCATTATTGAATTATTATTCCGTCGGGCATTTTTAGTAAAAAAAGGGCGTTATATCAACGCAACCGAAGCCGGTCGTGCGCTGATTCACGCCTTGCCCGACTTAGCCGCGCGTCCCGATATGACAGCGCAGTGGGAATCCACGTTAACACGCATTAGCGAGAAAGCCTGTCGTTATGATGAATTCATGCAACCACTGGTGCAGACATTGACCGGGTTGATTCATCAGGCAAGGCATCAGCCTGCGATACACGCTTTTCGTGGTTTACCGTCTGCCGGCCAAAAACGGCCTGCGCGCAAAGGTAAACGAAAGAGTAAGGAGACAGGATGAACCGTTATTCTCTGTTAGCGTGGTTGGCGATGGCGCTATTTAGCGCTGCGGTACAGGCGAATAGCCAGCCCAACCAGGCAAGCCAGCGCGGGAATGCTGATGTTGTGGTAGATATGCCAGCGGAAACCTGGACGCAAGGACAAAACCGGCAATTAAATTGCATGAAATGCTGCATTTTCGATAATCGCTATTATACCGAAGGTGCGGTGGTAAAAGCTGAAGGTGTCTTGTTGCAGTGTGCTCGGGATGAACAGGCTTATGGCACCAATACGCTGATCTGGAAAAGAGTGAAATAAAAAAGCGTGGCAGTCGCCACGCTTCGATTAAAGGTTAAAGGTTGACCAGATTGGCGCATGGTCTGAGGGTTTTTCCATGGCTCTGATTTGGTAATCGATACCGGTGTCAATGCAACGCGATGCTAACGGCAGGCTGGCTAACACTAAATCGATGCGTAGGCCGCGATTGTCGTCAAACCCCTTAGAGCGATAATCAAACCAGGAGAAACGATCGGCTGTTTCAGGATTCTGCTCGCGCCAGGTATCCACTAAACCCCACTGCAACAGGCGATCCATCCATTCGCGTTCTTCTGGCAGGAAAGAGCATTTACCGGTGCGTAACCAGCGCTTACGGTTCTCTTCACCAATGCCGATGTCTAAATCCGTGCTGCTGATATTCAAATCGCCCATAATTAATACCGGCTTATCTGCTGCCAGACTTTCGCTTAAATAGCTTTGCAGATCGCGATAAAATTTTTCTTTGGCTGGGAATTTTGTGGGGTGGTCACGGCTTTCTCCCTGAGGAAAATAACCATTAATCACGGTAATATCGCCTATCGAACTGGGGATCTCTGCCATGATCAGACGGCGTTGCGCGTCCTCACCGTCGCCGGGAAAACCCCGTCGTACAGCAACAGGTTGTACTTTGGTTAATAATGCCACGCCGTAATGGCCTTTCTGACCATGATAAAACACGTTGTAGCCCAGCTTTGCGACCTCTTCAAGAGGAAACATATCGTCATGGACTTTGGTTTCCTGCAAACCGATCACATCCGGCTGATGTTGTTCGACCAGTGCTTGCAGCTGATGTGGGCGCGCTCTCAATCCGTTGATGTTAAATGAAACAAATTTCATGGTTCAACCATTCTTCAGCAAGTGATGGGCTGGATGGTAGCGATTCTTACCGGAAATGTCATGGTGATGCGCGAGAGATTATCCTGAAGAGAAAAGTGCGACCCGAACCTTCGGTCGAAGCTTCTCATCCTTCTCAGGCAGAGTCGGGGATGTGCTGTTTGGGTAGTTAAATCGCAGAAGCTTTGTTGGTGGTGGGAGAAGGATGATTCGGCGCGCTGCGCCTCACCCTGCGGGCCGCGCTGAAGCGCGTTGTCTCGCCTGGCTCGACCCGAACCTTCGGTCGAAGCTTCTCATCCTTCTCAGGCAGAGTCGGGGATGTGCTGTTTGGGTAATTAAATCGCAGAAGCTTTGATGGTGGTGGGAGAAGGATTCGAACCTTCGAAGTCTGTGACGGCAGATTTACAGTCTGCTCCCTTTGGCCGCTCGGGAATCCCACCGGGGATATAATGTAATAACTCAGGCAAAATGGCGATTCAGATGGTGGTGGGAGAAGGATTCGAACCTTCGAAGTCTGTGACGGCAGATTTACAGTCTGCTCCCTTTGGCCACTCGGGAATCCCACCATGGCCTGAATCTTTGTGCCTGAAAGCGGGGCGCATCATACCAAATGCGCATTAGGTGTAAAGCGCCCATAAATAAATAGCGAACCGTTTGCCCACTTTTTATGCTTTACGCTGCATTGCCAGGCAATTCAGCGTGAAAGCGCTTAAAGAATAATCGTGCGATTGCCGTAAACGAAAACACGCTGACCGAGAACCTTATACAAGGCGCGGCTGAGCACGTTTTTTTCTACGTCGCGTCCGGCGCGCATCATTTCATCAGCGGTATAGCTGTGATCGACATTAATCACGTCCTGCATAATGATCGGGCCTTCATCAAGATTATCATTCACATAGTGCGCGGTTGCGCCAATGATCTTTACGCCACGTTCGTAAGCCTGATGATAGGGGCGTGCACCGATAAATGCTGGCAAAAATGAATGATGAATATTAATAATCTGGTTGGGGTAACGTTGAACAAAAGCGGGGGTTAATACGCGCATATACTTAGCCAGCACGACATAATCTGGCTGATAACGATCAATTTCATCAGCCATTCGATTGTCATGCTCTTCGCGCGTTAAGCCTTCATGACTGACCAACGTAAAAGGAATATCAAAACGCTCAACTAAAGAACGCAGCGTTTCGTGATTTCCAATAACAGCCGCAATTTCCATGTCCAGACCACCGAAGGCGCTCTTCATCAGTAAATCGCCAAGGCAATGGGCTTCTTTGGTGACAAGAATTACAACACGACGACGTCCTGCGCTATGTAACTCACGCACTGAACCCTGGGGCAGGGCGCTGTCAAGATCGGCGAGCAGTGTGTTGTCGTTAAAAATTCCTTCCAGCTCTGTACGCATAAAAAAGCGCCCGGTGCGATGATCAACAAACTCATTGTTCTGCACGATATTGAGTTCGTGCTTATAACAAATATTGGTGATTTTGGCGATCAGACCTTTTGCGTCGGGACAAATGGTACGGAGAACTTTTCTTTGCATGGTTTGCGCTTGCATCTCAATCAGAGTCCTGTCAAAGCATTAAGGGTAAAACCGTTGTGCTAGCGTTTAGCTCAGCCGCAACACTTCTTGTATTTTTTATCGGAGCCACAGGGGCACCGATCATTGCGCCCTAACTCAGGCGTTATTCCATCAATATAGTACCAGCGTTGATCCTCGCGAAGAAAGCGGGAACGTTCGTGGATAGCGTGAATGGTGTTTTTTACGCGGTATTGCGCAAAAAAGGTAACGTAGGCTTCATTATCATGGCTTCCACGATTACAACGGGTTACAGTCAGGCTTAACCATTCGGTGTCTTGAAAACTTTCAGATAAAAACCCTGCCAGCGTAGGGCTACGTTTGGCAGGATGCCAGGTACTGACAAGGTAATCTGCGTCTTGTCTGGCATAAGCGCTATAACGTGAGCGCATTAATTGCTCGGCGGTAGCAGGGATTTGATTACCCTTAAGAAAGCGTTCACAACATAGGCTATACTGCTTTTCGCTGCAGCATGGGCACTTTTCAGACACGTAAGCTCCTGAGAGTGTTAATAAGAAATGATAACAAGCACTATGGTAGCCGACCCCACGTTGTGAAGCTATGTATTGAAGCAGGACCAGAGAATTGATGAGAAATGTAAAAATTGGATTGGCCCTGGGTTCAGGCGCCGCCAAGGGGTGGGCGCATATTGGTGTTATCAAAGCCCTTGAACGTGCAGGTATTCATATTGATGTCGTGGCAGGCTGCTCTGTTGGCGCATTAGTCGGATCGGCTTATGTCAATAACCGGCTAGCGGTAATGGAAAAATGGGTTAGCGCGTTTCGTTACTGGGATGTTATCCGCCTGATGGATGTGTCCTGGCAACGAGGTGGATTATTACGCGGTGAACGCGTCTTTAATCACGTGCGGCAGCTTATTCCTCATGATTCTATCGAAGCCTGCACCAAACCTTTTGGCGTCGTCGCCACTAATCTGAGTACCGGCCGGGAGCTCTGGTTAACCGAAGGTGATTTGCATCAGGCTGTGCGTGCATCTTGCAGTATGCCAGGCTTATTACCGCCTGTCGGCTACAATGGGTATTGGCTTGTGGATGGCGCGGTTGTTAATCCGGTACCCATTTCGCTGACTCGGGCGCTAGGCGCTGACATCGTGATTGCGGTTGATCTGCAACATGATGCGCATTTAATGCAACAAGAACTGCTGTCAGTTACGCCACAAAATAGTGAAGAAGAAGCCGCTGCGGCTGCGTTAAGTTGGGGAGGCAGGCTTCGACAGCGTTTGGTGAACTTTACCCAACGACGCGCGTCACAAACACCTGGAGCGATGGAGATCATGTCTACATCAATCCAGGTGTTGGAAAATCGCCTGAAGCGTAATCGTATGGCAGGCGATCCGCCTGATGTGCTTATTCAGCCGTTTTGTCCGCAAATTTCCACGCTGGACTTTCATCGCGCCGAAGAAGCCATTGAGGCAGGCAAGGCCGCTGTTGAGAAAAAAATGGATGAACTTTTACCGCTGGTCCGTAGTAGATAATCAGGTTGTTCTTTCACAGATGTCACTTCGGTCAATTCTGAAAGGCGCAACTGCGTTTTATGAACCACTATTGAATTATCTGGTACGCAGGGAGATAGAATGGAAAAACCACTAATCGGCAAAAAGATACTCATTGTCGAAGATGAGGCCGTTTTCCGTTCGTTGCTGGACCAATTTTTGTTATCGATGGGTGCTGTGACGTTACAAGCGGAAGAGGGTGTAGCTGCGATTGCGCAGCTACAACAGCACACCGTTGACCTGATAATTTGCGATCTTGAGATGCCGCGTATGAACGGTATCCAGTTTGTTGAGCATATTCGAACAAGTGGCAATAGCGTGCCAATACTGGTGATTTCCGCTACTGAAAACATGGCTGATATTGCGCATGTGTTGCGATTAGGCGTTCAGGATGTGCTGCTCAAACCGCTTAAAAATTTTGAGCGGTTTCGGGAAGTCGTTTATGAATGCCTTTACCCGTCGATGTTCACCTCTAAAGTTGAAGAAGATGAGCAGTTGTTCCAGGACTGGGATGCGCTGGTGCGCGATCCGCAGGCCGCCGCCAAACTGCTCAAACAGCTTCAGCCACCGGTTCAGCAAAATATTGCCAACTGTTGCGTCAACTATCGTCAGTTAACCATGGCGGAGCAGCCGGGTCTGGTGCTGGATATTGCAGCGTTATCTGATAAAGACCTCGCGTTTTACTGTCTGGACGTTACAAGAGCAGGCGACAACGGCGTACTGGCGGCTCTTTTGTTGCGCGCCTTGTTTAACGGTCTGTTGCGAGAGCAATTATCTGGACAACAGCAACGCCTGCCTGAGTTGAACAGCTTATTACGACAAGTAAATTTATTATTGCGTCAGGCAGATCTGAGCGGTCAGTTTCCACTGTTAGTGGGCTATTATCATCGCAATTTAAAAAACCTGATTTTGGTTTCAGCCGGATTAAACGCAACACTTCATGTCCACGCCCATCAAATACAACTCAGCAATGGGGTTCCCCTTGGCACTATGGGAAGCACCCACCTCAATCAAATAAGTCAGCGCGCAGACAACTGGCAATGTCATGTCTGGGGCGCAGGCGGCCGTATTCGACTGATGTTATCGACTGAAGAATAAACAAAAGAATATAAATTCTCTTGGCGCTGGAGACAGGGCCAGGGGATAGCTTTACACTTGGGTAATAGTCTTAATTTCTGCGGATTGTCTCCTTCCAGGATAAATCCGTCCGAGAGTAGCTGATATACTCATTTCCGAATTTAAACCGACATATCAAGTATTAACTTGAAACGGCCTATAAGAGAGGTATCTTGATGTCTGCCTATAAGTCCAAAGTAAAAAAAGCGGTAATCCCTGTAGCGGGTTTGGGTACGCGTATGCTTCCCGCCACTAAAGCGATTCCGAAAGAGATGTTACCGCTGGTTGATAAGCCGTTAATACAGTATGTCGTTAACGAGTGCATCGCTGCAGGAATCAACGAGATTGTGCTGGTTACGCACTCTTCAAAAAACTCCATTGAAAACCACTTTGATACCAGTTTCGAACTGGAAGCCATGCTGGAAAAACGCGTTAAGCGCCAGTTGCTGGATGAAATTCAGTCAATCTGTCCTCCACACGTCACTATTATGCAGGTTCGTCAGGGCATCGCGAAAGGACTGGGCCACGCGGTCATGTGCGCGCATCCGTTAGTTGGCGATGAGCCTGTTGCGGTTATTCTGCCGGACGTGATCATTGATGAATATGAATCGAACCCAACCAAAGATAACCTGGCAGAAATGCTGAGTCGTTATGAAGAATCAGGTCGCAGCCAGATCATGGTGGAGCCTGTCGCCGATGTTACCGCTTACGGTGTTGTCGATTGTCAGGGCGCAGAGCTGAACCCTGGCGACAGCGCGCCAATGGTTGGCGTAGTTGAG
The DNA here is from genome assembly GCF_030283135.1 of Mixta mediterraneensis. Taxonomy (NCBI): domain Bacteria; kingdom Pseudomonadati; phylum Pseudomonadota; class Gammaproteobacteria; order Enterobacterales; family Erwiniaceae; genus Mixta; species Mixta mediterraneensis. The sequence goes on from NZ_JASUAZ010000001.1 coordinate 154,442, forward strand.
AAGCCTAAAGCCGCTGAAGCGCCCTCTAATCTGGCGGTCGTTGGACGCTATGTGCTGTCCGCCGATATTTGGCCGCTGTTAGCTAAAACTCCTCCAGGCGCAGGTGGCGAAGTTCAGTTGACTGACTCTATTGCTATGTTAATGGAAAAAGAAACAGTTGAAGCTTATCACCTGAAAGGGGTTAGCCATGACTGCGGTAACAAACTGGGCTATATGCAAGCTTTCGTTGAGTATGGTGTTCGTCACCCGGTATTGGGCAAAGATTTTTCTGAATGGCTCGATAACGCGGTTGGCAACAAAAAGTAATTCATAACAACGGGATAACTCAATGAAAGTCACTGTATTTGGTATCGGCTATGTCGGTCTGGTTCAGGCTGCGGTGTTGGCCGAAGTCGGACATGACGTTCTGTGCATTGATGTCGACGCAAACAAAGTCGAAAACCTCAAGAAAGGCATCATCCCTATTTTTGAACCAGGCCTGACGCCGCTGGTTACAGCCAATTACGAAGCGGGTCGCCTGAAGTTTAGCACTGACGCCGAGTCGGGTGTTAATCACGGTGTGATGCAGTTTATTGCTGTAGGCACACCGCCAGATGAAGACGGATCTGCCGATCTTAAATATGTTACTGCCGTGGCACGTACCATCGCGCAACATATGAATGAACACAAAGTTATTATCGATAAATCGACTGTTCCGGTAGGCACAGCAGATAAAGTGCGTTCAGTGATGACCGAAACGCTGAAGGCGCGCGATGTTAACATCAGTTTCGATGTGGTTTCTAACCCTGAGTTCCTGAAAGAAGGCGCGGCAGTAAATGACTGCATGCGGCCAGAACGTATCGTTGTTGGTATGGACAATGATGATGTGGTTGAACTGTTACGGGAACTTTATGAACCCTTTAACCGTAACCACGACCGCATGATTCTGATGGATATTCGCAGTGCAGAACTGACTAAGTACGCTGCAAACTGCATGCTGGCGACCAAAATCAGTTTTATGAATGAAATTTCTAACCTTGCCGAACGGTTAGGCGCGGATGTTGAGAAAGTGCGTCAGGGCATTGGTTCTGATCCCCGTATCGGCTATCACTTCATTTATCCTGGCTGTGGTTATGGTGGATCATGCTTCCCGAAAGATGTGCAGGCATTGATTCGTACCGCTGAATCGATTGGCTACAAACCGCGTCTCCTGCAAGCTGTAGAAGATGTGAACGACAGCCAGAAAACCAAGCTGCCAACCTTTATTAAGCGTCATTTTGGCGAAGACCTGAGTGGTAAAACCTTCGCGTTATGGGGATTATCATTTAAGCCAAACACTGATGACATGCGTGAAGCCTCCAGCCGCGTGCTGATGGAAACACTGTGGGAAGCGGGTGCAACGGTTCAGGCCTTTGATCCAGAAGCAATGGATGAAGCGCAACGCATCTATGGACACCGCAGCGATCTTAAGCTGATGGGCACCAAAGAAGCGGCGCTGCAAGGCGCTGACGGGCTGGTCATTTGTACGGAATGGCGAAATTTCCGTGCACCTGACTTCGACGTAATCAAAAAGGCGCTGAAAGAACCCGTGATTTTTGATGGTCGCAACCTGTATGATCCAGAGCGTACAAGCAAACGCGGTTTCGTCTATTACGCAATCGGCCGCGGCGCATCCATCCAGGTGGTATAATTGACGAGGGATTTATGAATTTTCTGGTAACCGGCGCCGCAGGTTTTATTGGTTTTCATGTTAGCCAACGCTTGTTGGCCGCCGGTCACCAGGTTGTTGGCATCGACAACCTGAATGACTACTATGACATTAGTCTAAAACAATCCCGCCTCGACCTAATAAAGTCTTCTTCCAGTTTTAAGTTCATTAAACTTGATTTAGCCGATCGTGAAGCTATGGCTTCACTTTTTCAGCAACACACTTTTCAACGCGTTATTCATTTAGGTGCACAAGCTGGCGTTCGTTATTCTATTGATAACCCTGACGCCTATGCGGATGCTAACCTCATTGGTCATTTAAATATCCTTGAGGGTTGCCGTCATCATAAAATCGAGCATTTGCTCTACGCATCATCGAGTTCTGTATACGGGCTGAACCGTAAAATGCCTTTTTCTACCGATGACAGCGTTGACCATCCTGTTTCGCTTTATGCAGCAACGAAAAAAGCCAATGAACTGATGGCGCACACGTATTCCCATCTTTATCAATTACCCACTACAGGATTACGTTTTTTCACCGTTTATGGCCCCTGGGGGCGCCCGGATATGGCGTTATTTAAATTCACGCGCGCAATGATTGCTGGTGAAGCCATAGATGTTTATAACCAGGGCCAGATGAAACGTGATTTCACCTATATAGACGATATTGCTGAAGCTATTGTGCGGTTGCAGGATGTCATTCCACAGCGAGATGATAACTGGACGGTCGAAACCGGTTCTCCAGCGACCAGCTCAGCGCCATACCGCATTTATAACATTGGCAATAGCGATCCTGTCACCTTAATGAGCTACATCGAAGCGATTGAAAAAGCGCTGGGCATTACCGCAATTAAAAACCTCATGCCGATGCAACCGGGTGATGTGCTGGAAACCAGTGCGGATACGCAGGCATTATTCAAAGCGATTGGTTTTAAGCCTCAAACCAGCGTAGAAGAGGGCGTTAAACGGTTTGTTAACTGGTATCGTGAATTCTATAAAGTATAAAAAAAGGAAGCCATGGCTTCCTTTTCCCTGATGTGATAATGGCAATATCGAAATAAAAAGATCCGCCAAACAATGAAGCAATCAGAGCAATTAAAGTAAGAAGTCTTCTAATTTTTTACCTTGTTCTTCAAGCGCTTTTTTAATCACAACCGGTGTGCGGCCCTGACCGGTCCAGGTTTTAGTTTCACCATTTTCATCGACATAGTGATATTTTGCTGGACGGGCTGCACGTTTAGCTTTACCCGTCGCTTTTGATTCGGCCAAACCACTCAGTAATTCGTTAGGATCAATCCCATCAGCCATCAACATTTCGCGGTATTGTTCCAGCTTACGCGTCCGCTCGGCATTTTCTGCTTCAGCGTGAGATTCTTCATCGCGGCGTTCATTAACCACAACTTCCAGTTTCTCCAGCATTTCTTCAAGTGCTTCTACCGTGCATTCTCTGGCCTGCGCACGCAGCGTGCGAATATTATTAAGAATTTTAAGTGCTTCGCTCATTGTCCTGATCTCTGAATAATTAAAGAAGAGTTGTTCTGCCCGCTAATAGTAGTGTTGGCAAAAAATAACTTCAACAGCAAATTAAGTTAAGCATAAAATAACTGTTAATAAACCTGACGTAAAAGACGTAGCTTAAACTGGCCGCTAAGACTTTACTGAGACAGAAAGTTAAATATTCATTAATCTTATACAAATAAATTCACGCTTGTTTTTCTGGCTAAATTTTGATCGGGCGATGCCCGGAGCCAGACTATCATTTTTTCGGTTTCTAATGATCTTTTAATGTCAAAGCACAAGGCGGGGTTAACAAGAGAGGCGTATATCGACAACTCTTCCGCTCAATAACGCACCATTAATTCTCAGCGGTGAGCCTGCTCTTCTGTGCTAAAATAGCCGGCATTCTGTTTCGTCTTAACTGAGATTCAGCTCCTATGGCTCAGCTCTACTTTTATTATTCTGCAATGAATGCCGGTAAATCTACCGCGCTATTACAATCATCCTATAACTATCAAGAACGTGGCATGCGTACGTTGGTTTATACCGCCGAAATCGACGATCGCTTTGGTGCGGGTAAGATAAGCTCCAGGATTGGTTTATCCTCTCCCGCCTCGCTCTATAACGAAACGACTAAACTTGATGTGGATATTGCCGCTGAACATGCACGTCAGCCTGTTCACTGTGTGCTCGTGGATGAAAGCCAGTTTTTAACGCGCGAGCAAGTTAAAGCGCTGTCTGACGTGGTCGACAAGCTGGATATTCCGGTACTTTGTTATGGATTACGCACCGACTTTCGCGGAGAGCTATTTACTGGCAGCGAATATCTGTTGGCCTGGGCCGATAAGTTGGTTGAATTAAAGACCGTTTGCCATTGTGGCCGTAAAGCCGGCATGGTGTTAAGGTTAGATAGCAACGGCAAACCTTTTAGGGAAGGGGAGCAGGTAGTGATTGGCGGCAACGAACGTTATATTTCCGTCTGCCGGAAACATTACAAGCAAGCAATTGAGCAGGGTTCGCTTCAGGCTATTCACGGAGCTCAGGCGGCAAAAATATAGAATCCGAATTGCAGGCAAAAAAACCCGCTATTGCGGGTTTTTTATTACACGGCATTACGCTTTTTTGAGTTTCTTCTCAACGATTTCCCCCTGCAATGGTTGAGCCGCCACAGATTCTGCAACGCTTGCGAAGGGCTCTGCATATTCACGACCGTAGAAACTGTCTAACATGATCTGTTTTAACTCGGCAATCAACGGATAGCGTGGGTTAGCACCGGTACACTGGTCATCAAACGCATCGTCAGCCAGCTTATCGACTTTCGCCAAAAAGTCGGCTTCCTGGACGCCAGCTTCGCGAATAGACGTCGGGATCCCGAGCTGCGTTTTCATCTCATCCAGCCACGCCAGCAATCTTTCAATTTTTTGCGCGGTGCGGTCGCCTTCAACACTTAATCCCAGATGATCGGCGATTTCAGCGTAACGACGACGCGCCTGCGGACGATCATACTGGCTGAACGCTGTCTGCTTCGTTGGATTGTCATTTGCGTTATAACGGATGACGTTTGCAATCAGCAGGGAGTTAGCTAAACCGTGTGGAATATGGAATTCAGAGCCCAGTTTGTGCGCCATTGAGTGACAAACTCCCAGGAAGGCGTTTGCGAAGGCGATACCTGCAATGGTCGCGGCGTTATGTACCCGCTCACGTGCAACCGGATTCTTAGCGCCATCTGCGTAGCTGGCAGGTAAATATTCTTTCAATAATTTCAGCGCTTGCAGAGCCTGACCATCTGAATATTCATTCGCCAGCACTGAAACATAGGCTTCGAGGGAGTGTGTCACAGCATCCAGCCCCCCGAACGCGCAAAGTGAGCGGGGCATATCCATCACCAGGTTAGCATCAACAATTGCCATATCCGGCGTTAAAGCATAATCAGCCAGCGGATACTTCTGCCCGGTTGCGTCGTCAGTGACTACCGCAAATGGCGTCACTTCAGAACCTGTACCGGAAGTGGTCGTGATGGCTACCAGCCGCGCTTTTACGCCCATTTTCGGAAATTTATAGATACGTTTCCGAATATCCATAAAGCGCAGCGCCAGTTCTTCAAAATGCGTTTCAGGATGTTCATACATTACCCACATGATTTTAGCGGCATCCATTGGCGAACCACCGCCCAGGGCAATAATCACATCAGGCTTAAAGCTGTGCATTTGTTCAGCGCCTTTACGGACGATGCTAAGCGTTGGGTCCGCTTCTACTTCGAAGAAAACTTCCGTTTCAACGCCATGCGATTTCAACACACGCGTTACCTGATCAGCATAACCGTTATTAAACAGGAAGCGATCGGTGACGATAAAGGCGCGTTTTGCGCCATCCGTTGCGACCTCTTCCAGCGCAATCGGCAGCGCACCACGACGGAAGTAAATGGATTTTGGAAGTTTATGCCACAACATATTTTCAGCTCGTTTAGCCACAGTTTTCGTGTTGATAAGATGTTTTGGACCGACGTTTTCGGAGATAGAGTTACCTCCCCATGAACCACAACCTAACGTCAAAGAAGGCGCGAGTTTGAAATTGTATAAATCACCGATACCGCCTTGCGAAGCGGGCGTATTAATTAAGATACGCGCGGTTTTCATCTTATCGCCGAAGTGATGGACACGCTCGGTCTGGTTATCCTGATCGGTGTACAGACAAGAGGTGTGGCCGATACCGCCCATTGCTACCAGCTTTTCTGCTTTACTAACCGCATCCATGTAATCTTTTGCACGATACATGGCCAGCGTCGGGGACAGCTTCTCATGGGCGAAAGGTTCAGATTCATCAACTAACGCGACTTCGCCGATTAATATTTTGGTGTCAGGTGGAACCGAAATACCGGCCATTTCAGCAATTTTTACTGCTGGCTGACCAACGATAGCGGCATTTAACCCGCCATTTTTGAGGATGATGTCCTGTACGGCGCTCAACGTTTTGCCTTGCAGCATGTAACCGCCGTGACTCGCGAAACGTTCACGTACCGCATCATAGACTGAATCCACCACGATGACGGATTGCTCAGAAGCACATATCACACCGTTATCAAACGTTTTGGACATCAGAATAGACGCAACTGCACGTTTAATATCAGCCGTTTCATCAATCACAACTGGCGTGTTGCCTGCTCCAACACCAATGGCGGGTTTACCAGAACTGTACGCGGCTTTAACCATGCCTGGACCGCCGGTTGCGAGAATCAGATTAATGTCTGGATGGTGCATCAGCTGACTGGAAAGCTCCACCGATGGCGCGTCAATCCAGCCGATAATATCCTTTGGCGCGCCCGCAGCGATGGCAGCCTGCAGCACGATGTCTGCAGCTTTATTGGTGGCATTCTTAGCGCGTGGATGTGGCGAGAAAATAATGCCGTTGCGGGTTTTCAGGCTAATCAGCGCTTTGAAAATGGCGGTAGAGGTTGGGTTGGTGGTTGGGACGATACCGCAAATCAAACCAATCGGTTCTGCAATGGTAATGGTGCCGAAGGTATCATCGGTTTTTAAAATCCCGCAGGTTTTTTCGTCTTTATAAGCATTGTAAATATATTCAGAAGCGAAGTGGTTTTTAATAACCTTGTCCTCCACTATCCCCATACCTGATTCAGCAACAGCCATTTTTGCGAGGGGAATACGTGCGTCAGCAGCGGCGAGGGCTGCAGCGCGGAAAATAGCATCAACCTGTTGCTGAGAAAAACTGGCATATTCACGCTGCGCTTTTTTTACCCGCTCAACCAGTGCGTTAAGTTCGGCGACATTAGTAACGGCCATGGTGCTCTCCTGAAGGAAGTTAAACTTTTTTAGTAAACAAGCCTGAGTATAGATGTGCTGCGCTAATACCTTGATTTCGTGCTAATTTATAAGTATTTCATCAGCTTACTAAAAAAGTTTAAACATGCAGGGTGGAGCGTCCTGTATGCTTACGATGCGAAAAGGTTAGCCGGTTTGAGGCAGGGTAGTGATGATGCAGATCAAAGCTGACACCTTTCAGCTTGTCTTTACGTGCTGTTTATTTTGTAGACAAAAACGATCGCAATGAAACCTGTCCTTTAGCGACATAAACCATGCCGCGTTTCCAGACTGGAAGTTAACACTGTTTCTTACTGAATTAACCAGAATAAATACCTGTCAGGCGTACTGGTGTACGCTGGGTTTTTGCCTTACATTAGGCGCGATTTTTTATTCTGGAAGGATGTTCGTCGTGAACCCTGCGCTGTTAGATTTATCTGGCTATATAAAATTTTTTGTTGGTCTTTTTGCGCTGGTCAATCCGGTTGGCATCATTCCGGTTTTTATCAGTATGACCGGCTATCAGACCGCTGCTGAACGCAATAAAACTAATCTTACTGCTAACCTGGCGGTGGCAATTATCCTCTGGACTTCCCTGTTCCTGGGCGATGCCATATTACATCTGTTCGGTATTTCTATTGATTCATTCCGCATCGCAGGGGGAATTTTGGTGGTCACGATAGCCATGTCGATGATCAGTGGAAAACTGGGCGAAGATAAACAGAACAAACAGGAAAAGTCAGAAACGGCGATCCGCGAAAGCATTGGCGTTGTGCCGTTAGCGTTACCTTTGATGGCGGGGCCAGGCGCTATTAGTTCTACTATCGTCTGGAGTACACGCTATCATAACCTGCTGAATCTTCTGGGCTTTAGCCTTGCCATTGCTATTTTTGCGTTTTGTTGCTGGCTTTTGTTCAGAGCGGCCCCTTTGATGGTGCGTGTATTGGGACAAACCGGGATCAACGTGATCACGCGTATTATGGGCTTGCTGCTTATGGCGCTGGGAATTGAATTTGTGGTAACAGGAATGAAAGCGCTTTTTCCAGGATTGCTTGGTTAAACATGGTGCTTATTTTTTGTTTGAAATAAAAGCATGACCCATATTGGTGCAAATAAAGGCTTTATTTGCACCAATGCAATGCAGTTATTCATCTTGCTTAAGTTACCATCAATATTATCATCTTTATTACTTTCTTCTGTCAGATTCAACGATGCATGTGATAATTGTCACATGATTATCTGCTAAAAATTATTATCCCCGCCTAACTAAAATTCACCATTTCTCTAATAAAACCCTGTTAGATCGCGTTACGCCTGTCTGATTCCAGATAATTGCCAGGAAAAAATTAAAAAATGGCTTTTTTGGATTTCCAGAACAAAAAATCTCTAAATATGATTATTTATCATTAGGTTAAGATATTTTTAGCTGAAAAATTAACACTTCCGTTGCGAGAGTTCTCGTGATAAAAGAGAAACAGCTAACATTTTTGTTATTAAACTTTGGCGCCTTCTTACAGCTTCTGATAATTTCGGCGCAATAAATTTTTCCTGGTGAGTCAAAGTGAGAACGATTTTTGCTTATAAGGTTATATGCGTTTGAATTTAATCCGTTGTTAGCGTCATCGCTGAATGCCGACAAAGAAACGCAGCGCACGGTATAAGCAAGCCGTAACATAAACTGGCAAGGGTGTCTTACAACGGCGTTAGTGTGCGATGGGTCAACCCTGGCAAGGGTTTACCGGTAAAAAACCACAGGACAGACCTGAATCTTATTTCATTAAACATTGCGTCGTGTGCTTACCTGGCGAGACAGCCGGGAAGTTGGCGACCATGCAGGCCACCATTCGGGGGCGAATAAATCCTCAGGTGCTCACACCGAGGATCCCGGAAACGGGGACACCAGGGCGCAAAAAGCCCCGGTGACAATAAAAAAAACTGGAGTGTAATAATGAACAACATCACGAAGAAAAGCCTTATCGCAGCCGGCGTCATCGCCGCGATAAGCGCTCTGGCAGGGAACGCTGTTCTGGCGGCTACGGTGCCGCCTGGGGTTGTGTTGGCAGCTAAGCAAGAACTGATCAGAGGTAATGGCGACGAAGTACAATCACTGGATCCGCATAAAATTGAAGGCGTACCCGAAGATAACGTTGCCCGCGATCTGTATGAAGGTCTGCTGGTCAGCAACGCAGAAGGTAAGCCGGTAGCAGGCGTAGCCGAGCGTTGGGAAAACAAAGATTTTAAAGTCTGGACATTCCATTTACGTCAAAATGCGAAATGGTCGAATGGCCAGCCCGTCACCGCACAGGATTTTGTTTACAGCTGGCAGCGTCTGGCCGATCCTAAAACCGCATCGCCTTATGCCAGCTATCTGCAATACGGCCACATCATGAATGTGGATGACATTATTGCCGGCAAAAAACCAACCACTGCATTGGGTGTAAAAGCCATTGACGATCACACGCTGGAAGTCACGCTCAGCGAACCGGTCCCCTATTTTTACAAGCTGTTGACCAATTTCGTAATGTCGCCGGTTTATAAACCTGCGATCGAAAAATTTGGCGATCAGTGGACTCAGCCGCAGAATTGGGTGGGTAACGGTGCCTTTAAGCTGGAAGCCCACGTCATTAACGAACGGATTACACTGGTGCGTAACCCGGAATACTGGGACAACGCGCACACTGTATTGAACAAAGTAACTTTCCTGCCGATTAATTCCGAAGTGAGTGACGTTAACCGTTACTTCTCCGATAATGGCAGCGACATGACTTACAATAATATGCCGATCGAACTGTTTAAGAAGTTGCAGCGTGAGAACGGCAAAGAGCTGCATGTCGATCCGTATCTGTGCACGTACTACTATGAAATCAATAATCAGAAAGCGCCATTTACCGATCCGCGTGTACGTGCGGCGCTGAAACTGGGTATTGATCGTGACATCATCGTGAACAAAGTGCTGGCGCAAGGCCAGCTTCCGGCTTACAGCTTCACGCCGCCAGCTACCGATGGCATTGATTTGCTCCCGCCAGAGTGGTTCAAATGGTCACAAGCAAAACGTAATGAAGAAGCGAAGAAATTGCTGGCCGAAGCCGGTTATACCGCGGATAAACCATTGACCTTTAATCTGCTCTACAACACTTCCGACCTGCATAAAAAACTGGCGATTGCAGCGTCTTCCATCTGGAAGAAGAATATTGGTGTGAACGCCAGGCTGGAAAACCAGGAGTGGAAAACCTATCTGGATACCCGTCATCAGGGTAACTTCGACGTTGCGCGCGCGGCCTGGTGTGCGGATTACAATGAACCAACGTCTTTCCTGAACACCATGCTTTCAGACAGCAGTATTAATACCGCCCATTATAAGAGTGCTGACTTTGATAAGGTCATTCACGACGCGGTAGGTGCAGCAGATGATAAAGCCCGCATGGCGGACTATCAGAAAGCTGAACAAATTATGGACAAAGACAGTGCTATCGTACCGGTTTATTACTATGTGAACGCACGCCTGGTTAAACCTTATGTCGGCGGCTACACCGGTAAAGATCCGCTGGATAAAACCCTGGATAAAGATTTTTATATTATTAAACATTAATAGCACACAGGCTATCGACAGCGGCGGTGCATCTCGCGCCGCCTTTTTTATTATTGCGTTGTGAAGCAACAGCCTGGTAGGTACGGCAATGTTAAAATTTATTCTGCGTCGATTGCTTGAAGCAATCCCGACGCTTTTCGTTCTGATTACCATCTCCTTCTTTATGATGCGCCTGGCCCCTGGCAGTCCGTTTAGCGGCGAGCGCACCTTGTCACCAGAAGTTATGGCCAATATTGAGGCGAAGTATCACCTTAACGACCCGATCGGTAAGCAATATGTGGATTATTTGGTCCAGCTTGGTCATGGCGACTTCGGTCCGTCATTTAAATATAAAGATTATTCCGTGAACTATTTGGTGGCGCATGCTTTCCCGGTATCCGCAAAGCTTGGTCTGGCAGCCTTCTTGCTGGCGATGGTACTGGGCGTGACGGCTGGCGTTATCGCGGCCTTGCGGCAAAACAGTTTATGGGATTATGCCGTAATGGGAGTGGCAATGACCGGCGTGGTCATACCCAGCTTTGTGGTGGCACCGCTGCTGGTATTGATCTTCGCCATCACCCTGAAATGGTTACCGGGCGGCGGCTGGAACGGCGGTCAATGGAGCTATATGCTGTTGCCGATGGTGGCGCTGTCACTGGCTTATATTGCCAGCATCGCACGTATTACCCGCGGTTCAATGATTGAAGTGATGCACTCTAACTTTATTCGCACTGCGCGCGCCAAAGGTTTACCGCTGCGGCGTATTGTATTGCGTCATGCTCTGAAACCAGCGTTGCTACCGGTCATCTCATATATGGGACCTGCCTTCGTTGGCATTATCACTGGTTCAATGGTGATTGAATCTATTTATGGATTACCGGGTATCGGTCAGCTGTTCGTCAATGGCGCATTAAACCGCGATTACTCATTGGTTATGAGCCTGACTATTTTAGTCGGGGTGTTAACCATTATTTTTAACGCGATTGTTGACGTACTGTATGCCGTCATCGATCCGAAAATTCGCTACTGATTCGGGAGTTCGCCATGATGTTAGGTAAGAAAAATAGCGAAGCTCTTGACGCATTCAGCGAAAAGCTGGAAGTAGAAGGGCGCAGCCTGTGGCAGGATGCGCGTCGCCGTTTTATCCATAACCGCGCAGCACTGCTTAGTTTGTTAATTCTGCTAGCGATCACCGTGTTTGTTATCGTCGCGCCGTTGTTGTCGCCATTCTCTTATGACGATACGGATTGGGGCATGATGTCTGCCGCACCAGATACCACTTCAGGTCACTGGTTTGGCACTGATTCATCGGGGCGGGATTTGCTGGTGCGTGTGGCAATTGGGGGCCGTATTTCACTGATGGTCGGCATTGCTTCTGCCTTTATCGCCGTTATTGTCGGCACGCTATACGGTTCTGCTGCCGGTTATCTCGGCGGGAAAACTGACTCAGTGATGATGCGTATTTTGGAAATCCTTAACTCGTTTCCCTTTATGTTCTTTGTGATTCTGCTCGTCACCTTCTTTGGGCGTAATATTCTGCTGATCTTTGCCGCCATCGGCATGGTTTCCTGGCTGGATATGGCGCGTATCGTGCGTGGTCAGACTCTGGGGTTGAAACGTAAAGAGTTTATAGAAGCGGCTCACGTTGGCGGCGTATCCACGTTTAATATCGTGCTACGCCACATCGTACCGAATGTGCTTGGTGTGGTTGTGGTGTATGCCTCGTTGCTGGTGCCCAGCATGATTCTGTTTGAATCATTCCTGAGCTTTCTGGGATTGGGAACGCAGGAACCGCTTAGTAGCTGGGGGGCGTTACTCAGCGACGGCGCAAATTCGATGGAAGTTTCGCCCTGGCTGCTGTTTTTCCCGGCGGGCTTTCTGGTTGTCACGCTGTTTTGTTTTAACTTTATCGGCGATGGCCTGCGTGATGCCCTCGACCCGAAAGATCGTTAAGGAGTTTCCCGATGACTATTCATGAATTCCGGCCAGCGATGGCTGCCCGCACGGGAAGCGACCTGCTGTTAGATGTTAAGGATTTACGTGTCACATTTGCTACCCATGATGGTGATGTTACCGCCGTCAATGACCTGAATTTCTCACTGCGTGCAGGTGAAACGCTGGGAATTGTCGGTGAGTCGGGGTCGGGCAAATCACAAACGGCCTTTGCTTTAATGGGGTTGCTGGCGAAAAATGGCCGTATCGGCGGTTCTGCGCTATTCAATGGCAATGAGATCCTGAATCTGCCCGAAAGTAAGCTGAATAAGCTGCGTGCCGAGCAGGTTGCCATGATTTTTCAGGATCCCATGACCTCGCTGAATCCTTATATGCGCGTCGGTGAGCAGCTGATGGAAGTGCTGAAGTTGCATAAAGGAATGAACAGCGCGCAGGCATTTGAAGAGTCGGTGCGTATGCTCGATGCGGTAAAAATGCCGGAAGCGCGTAAACGCATGAAGATGTATCCGCATGAGTTTTCTGGCGGTATGCGCCAGCGCGTCATGATCGCCATGGCGCTGATGTGCCGTCCAAAGCTGTTAATTGCGGATGAGCCGACTACCGCGCTGGACGTGACGGTGCAGGCGCAAATCATGACGTTGCTGAACGATCTGAAGCGAGAATTCAACACGGCCATTATTATGATCACCCACGATCTCGGGGTGGTGGCGGGGATCTGCGACAAAGTGCTGGTGATGTATGCCGGACGCACCATGGAGTATGGTCGCGCGCGCGATGTGTTCTATCAGCCTGCGCATCCCTATTCGATTGGTCTGTTAAACGCCGTGCCGCGTCTGGATACGGAAGGCGAAAGCCTGGCCACCATTCCAGGCAATCCACCTAATCTGCTGCGACTGCCGCAAGGGTGCCCGTTCCAGCCCCGTTGTCCTTATGCGATGGATATTTGTACCCAGTCGCCACCGCTGTTGCCGTTTGAAGACGGTCGCTTACGCGCCTGCTTTAAGCCGGTGGAGGAGTTAGTATGAGCACCGTAGCTGAAAAGAAGGTCTTACTGGAAATCGCCGATCTCAAAGTCCATTTCGACATTAAAGAGGGTAAGCAATGGTTCTGGCAGCCATCACAATCTCTAAAGGCGGTTGATGGCGTCAGCCTGCGTTTATACGAAGGCGAAACGCTGGGCGTGGTAGGCGAGTCCGGCTGTGGTAAATCGACGCTAGCGCGGGCGATTATTGGCCTGGTGAAGGCCACAGAAGGGCGCGTAGCCTGGCTGGGGCGCGATCTGCTCGGGCAAAGCGAAGAAGAGTGGCGCAAAGCGCGTAGCGATATTCAGATGATTTTTCAGGATCCGCTGGCATCGCTGAACCCACGTATGACGATTGGCGACATTATTGCCGAGCCGCTGCGGACGTATCATCCCAAAATGACGCGGGAAGAAGTCAAAGAACGCGTCAAAAACATGATGATGAAGGTGGGCTTGCTGCCTAATCTTATAAACCGTTACCCGCATGAGTTTTCCGGCGGGCAGTGTCAGCGTATCGGTATTGCGCGCGCGCTGATTCTGGAACCGAAACTGATTATCTGCGATGAGCCCGTTTCGGCGCTTGACGTGTCGATTCAGGCGCAGGTGGTTAACCTGTTGCAGCAGTTGCAACGCGAAATGGGTTTATCGCTGATCTTTATCGCGCACGATTTGGCGGTAGTGAAGCACATTTCCGATCGCGTGCTGGTGATGTATCTCGGCCATGCGGTGGAGTTAGGAACTTATGATGCGGTATATAACGATCCGCAGCATCCCTACACCAAAGCCCTGATGTCGGCGGTGCCGATTCCCGATCCTGACCTGGAGAAAAACAAACAGATTCAGCTGCTGGAAGGGGAATTGCCGTCGCCCATCAATCCGCCGTCAGGTTGCGTTTTCCGCACCCGCTGTCCCATTGCCGGTCCTGAATGCGCCAAAACGCATCCGCTACTGGAAGGGAGTTTTCGCCACGCGGTTTCCTGTCTGAAGGTCGATCCGCTTTAAAGCAAAACGCCGGGCATGTGCCCGGCGTTAGTTTATCGTTGCCGCTTATTCACGCCATAAGATATGGCATAGCTTGTTATCTTTTTCGCGGCATAGCAACACGCGTGCAAACACATCGGTAATCGGTTCGCCGTCTGCTTCACCTAAACCAATCACCACCTCTGCGAAGAAATCTGGGTTCAGATCGAAATCAACATGCTCTGACCAGTCTTCTGACGGATCGAATAACTCTGCGCCGCCACGCTCTTCAAACTGAAGGTTGAAGAGAATGATGTCTGCCGGATCGAGGTTGTCGCCTGCCAGCTCAAGAAAAATATCGTAAGCCTGTTCCAGGGTTTCGTCTTCGGTAAGGCGATTATTTAAATCCATGTTCTGTCCTGTTTGCCCAAGGGCGGTTACATAATTTCGCTCGTTTTACAGTAAAGGACTGAAGAAGTAAAACAGTCGTTCGACGATGCGCTGCCACCAGGCACGTTTCGCCCAGCGCTTTCCATCCAGCAGCCGTGAGCGGGCAATATAGTCATCCTGAACGCAGGCAAGGTCGCTGCCAAAACCTGCATCATCGACCACTAAAGTGATCTCAAAGTTAAGCCATAAACTGCGCATATCCAGATTAACGGTGCCGACCAGGCTGAGTTGACCATCAACCAGTACGCTTTTGGTATGTAATAAACCATCTTCGAACTGGTAAATTTTAACGCCTGCTTCCAGTAATTCACTGAAAAAACTGCGGCTGGCCCAGCCTACCAGCAGCGAATCGTTATGTCGCGGAACGACGATGCTAACATTCACGCCACGTAAAGCTGCGGTGCAGATCGCATGTAACAGATCATCGCTGGGCACGAAGTAGGGCGTGGTCATAATCAACTGTTCGCGCGCCGAATAGACCGCTGTCAGCAGGGCTTGATGAATCATGTCTTCGGGAAATCCTGGCCCCGAGGCAATGACTTGCACCGTGTGGCCGCTTTCCTGCTCGAACGGCATAATGTTGCGGTCTGGCGGCGGCGGAAGAATGCGTTTGCCGGTTTCGATTTCCCAGTCACAGCTAAAGACGATACCCATTGCGGTCGCTACCGGGCCTTCCATACGCGCCATCAAATCAACCCATTGTCCCACGCCCGCATCCTGTTTAAAGAAGCGCGGATCGACCAGGTTCATGCTGCCGGTGTAGGCAATATAATTATCAATCAATACAACTTTGCGATGCTGGCGGAGATCCATGCGGCGCAGAAAAACACGCAGTAAGCTGACCTGCAACGCTTCCACAACATCTATACCGGCGTTGCGCATCATCCCCACCCAGGGACTGCGGAAGAAGGCTACGCTGCCAGCGGAGTCCAGCATCAGGCGGCAGTGCACGCCACGACGTGATGCGGCCATCAGTGACTCGGCAACCTCATCGGCTAACCCCCCTGGATTCCAGATATAGAACACCATTTCGATGTTATGACGAGCAAGTTGAATATCGCGAATAAGCGCCTGCATCACTTCATCGGAGCTGGTGAGAAGCTGAAGCTGATTGCCTTTGACACCCGCAATCCCCTGACGGTTATGGCACAGCTGGAACAGCGAGCGCGCCACATCGCTGTGCTCAGTCGCGAAAATTTCCTGACATTGTTTAAGATCGTTGAGCCATCTGGCTGTCGAGGGCCACATGGTGCGGGCGCGCTCGGCACGGCGTTTACCTAAATGCAGCTCGCCGAACGACAGGTAAGCGATAATACCGACCAGCGGCAGAATATAGATAATCAACAACCAGGCCATGGCTGAAGTAACGGCACGTCGCTTCATCAGTATGCGTAGCGTGACACCTGCAATTAAAAGCCAGTAGCCAAACAGCAATAACCAGCTGATAAGCGTGTAAAAAGTGGTCATTAAGTGGACATCCAGTTCGCGCTTTGGTTTGAGAAGTTTACGTGCAGATGACGATCAGCGAAACCCTTAATCGTTGACGCTTAACGATAAGAGATCCGATTTGGCATTGGCGTGAAGATCTCTATAATGCGTCCGCGTGATACCGATGTCAGAGAGGAAGTAATGAGACGAAGCAGAAATGAAGTGGCTCGCTGGAGAATGTTACGTCAGGTTCAACGTCGTCGTTCACGTTGGCTGGAAGGACAATCACGACGCTATAAGCGCATTCACGGCATTCGCCATCAGCTTGCTCAACAGCAACGTCGTTCCATCCTGTTCATTACCCAAAATGTTTAAACGAAGCAGCCGCGCCATGCGGCTGCTTTATGAATGGCCGATCATCACTAATTTCACGTTCACCAGTTGCAGCGCGGCGGCGAGCACAATCAGCATCACAATCAGGTGCTTTTTATTTCTCCAGCCATATTTACGCCAGAGTATTAACGCTGAACCGATCAATAGCGCGATCAATACCAGCAATCCGACAATGATCATTTGCATGAGGCCGTACTCAATCCATAAAAAATGGCTTCAGCGTGGAAACGCCAAAGCCATTTCTAAATAAGCTAAATGTTAAAATACGCGTTTGAATGGCTTGACCGAGACATGCTTATATACGCCAGCAGCAATATACGGGTCGTCTTCAGCCCAGGATTGCGCAGCCTCTAAAGACGGGAACTCAGCGACAATTGTCGAGCCAGTGAATCCGGCTACGCCCGGATCATTACTGTCTACCGCAGGCATCGGTCCGGCAACGATCAACCGGCCTTCTTCATGCAGCAGTTTCAGGCGCGCCAGATGAGCAGGGCGCACCGCATTACGTTTTTCCAGTGAATCCGCATTGTCTTCGGCATAAATGACGTAAAGCACCAGGAAGCTCCCATTAATCCTTCAGAATTTCGCAACACGTTAAGTGATCGTCAATCAGAGTGCAAACGAAAGATAAAAGCAGAACTCAGCTCAGCATAAAGGGCTTAAAAAGCGCTTTTTTTCGCCCCGATCACCGCAATTATTGCAACTGATTGCTATTTGCATTTAAAATCGCTGCTTCACTCAATGACTGCGAATGCTATGACCACGCTGACTATGCCATTACCAAAACGCGCGCCGATTTCCATGTTGCTTTCCGTTGCTCTCCATGGTGCGGTAATTGCAGGAATTCTTTACGCCTCGTTTCATCAGGTTATCGAAGTTCCCAGGGCATCGCAGCCGATTAGCGTGACTATGGTGGCACCTGAAGTGCAACCCGAACCGGCACCAGCGGTTGTGCAACCTACGCCGCCGCAGCCTGAGCCACAGCCAGAGCCTGAGCCGGTTCCAGAGCCACAATCGGCGCCTGAACCACCAAAGCCTGTGCCAGTCCCTATTCCGAAACCAGAACCGAAGCCGAAGCCTAAACCGAAGCCCAAACCTGAGCACAGGCGCGAACAGCCGAAGCGCGAAGTGAAACCGGAGAGCAAGCCGCAGGCGAATCCGTTTAAGCAGGATGCGCCAACAACGCAGACTAAACCGTCCACTGCGCCGAAAACGGCGCCTGCTCAGACGCAATCGGTATCAAACGGACCCAAAGCGATTCAAACGGGCAAGCCTGCGTATCCAACGCGTGCGTATGCATTGCGCATAGAAGGCCGGGTTCGTGTGCAGTTTGATGTGGATAGTGACGGGCGCGTTGATAATGTGCGCATCCTGTCAGCTGAGCCGCGCAATATGTTTGAGCGTGAAGTCAAGATGGCAATGAAAAAGTGGCGGTATCAGAGCGGCCGTCCGGGACAAAATCTGACGATGAATATCGTGTTTAAAATGAAGGGCGGCGCGAGTATTGAGTAATAGCTCGCTCTTTGGGCGCATCTTTTCACCGGCGTTAACGGAACAGGCATTGCATAAAGGCGAAAGTGAGGGACGCTGGCGTTAAGCGTCTACTGCATGGACACGCAAGACGTGGCGGCATGAATATCTTTATGCCGCCTTCACCAATCGCCCTTCACTTTGGCCGGAAATGCGTGATGTTAAATACCCGACTGCTGATTCGCTCGTCCCGGTGGCAATGGCCGGGATTTTCCCTCATCATCGACCGCCACATAAATAAACACAGCTTCTGTAGCACAATATGTTTGCCCAATCGGTTCTGATGACACCTTTTTGAACCACACCTGGACGTTAATTGTCATTGAGCTGTTACCGGAGCGAATACAACTCGCGTGACAGCTCACCACATCGCCCACCGCGACCGGCTTCAGAAAAGTCATGCCGTCAACGCGCACCGTAACCACGCGTCCTTCAGCAATCTCTTTCGCCAGAATTGCGCCGCCCATATCCATTTGCGACATGAGCCAGCCACCAAATATATCGCCATTGGCATTGGTATCCGCCGGCATGGCTAAGGTACGCAACACCATTTCGCCTTGCAGCAATGTATGCTTATCGTCCATTGTTTCCGTTTCTTATGCAGGTGATGGCGACAAGCGCCCAAAAATACCCAGCGTACCGGGCAGGTTCATTTTTTATTCGAGTGAAATCGGCCTGATAGCCGTTTAATCAGCTTATTTACCGTACGTATCTCAAAGCAAACCTGGGACATAAAGTTATTTGCTGCCCGGATAGGTTTAACTGCGAAATGATTAAATGACTTCAGTTTGTCTGCACTTAGGGTAGTGCTACCGAAAACACAACGCTCACTTCAGACAGCGGCCGGGTCAGTGTTACGGGAAAACAGAAGTCATATCAGAGTGACACGGTTGGCCGGTAAGGCCGTTCTCTTGTATCGACAGAGAATACATCCATACCGCTCAGCGTTAGCAATTATCCAGCAATACTCTTGCCGCACGCAAGGAAACACAGGTAACAATTTCGTAACGCAAGGGACAAGCGATAAAGTGCCTGGCTTCAATCCATGCACCGCGATGCGGTGCCTTCACTTTCATTAAGCTGACGGAGGGGAAAGGGCGATGAGTAAAGTGGATAAGCTGGCGTTAGCCCTGGCGACTCTTTTAATAAGCGGCCATGCATTATTCACGTTCATCATTTGAGTAAACCGATAAATGAAGCAGTACCTCTCCCTCCGTTAATAAAAGGGCAGGATGTTGATGAAAGGCTTCATCATTAAGAGACGATCAATAGTTAATGCCAGCAGAAAACGATAAGGCGAGCAGGTTGCTCATAAGCAACCATCCAGCCTGACGGATTTAGCGCTAACAAAGCAGCACATGATTGCCGTTATTTTGGGCAAGAGGAGTAAAAACAGCGACAGAAGCTGTCCGATAAAACTCGCGGGGTGAGTCGCAAGATATTTTCCGCTAATAGCCACTAAGTCAGCGCGATGTCAGGCTATTGACCTGACATCGCTGACTTAGTTTTATTCGCCTGTTACCGATTGCTCATCGTCACGGTGCTTTTTACTCAACGAATGAATATAACGATTAATTGCTGAGGTTTACTCTTTTTCTTGCGGCATTTGTCGCCAGATGTAAAGTCCGCTGAACAGGGTAAATAGCAGGGTGAGGCCTGTCAGACCGAATACTTTAAAGTTAACCCACATTTCCTGAGGTAACCAAAACGCAACATAGATATTTGCCAGACCGCAGATAAAAAAGAACAGCGCCCAGGCAATATTTAAACGGCGCCAGACGTAATCGGGCAGTTGTAGCTCTTTGCCTAACATACTCTGGATCAACGGTTGCTTCATAAACCATTGGCTAAATAGCAGCGCCAGGGCGAACAGGCTGTAAATTACCGTTACTTTCCATTTAATAAACTCATCGTTATGGAAAACCAGCGTCAATGTGCCAAATACCGCAACCAGCACAAACGTGAAAATGGTCATTTTCTCCAGCTTGCGGTACAGCACCCAGCTTGCAACCAGGGCTAAGCCAGTTGCGACGATCAGCGCGCCAGAAGCAACAAAAATATCGTACATTTTGTAGAAAATGAAAAAAACCACTAAGGGGAGAAAATCAAGTAACTGCTTCATAGTCATTCCAGTAAAGGCAGGAGCGTTAATCAGTGCGTCCGAAGACGCACTGACATTTAACGTAACAGCATATAGAGCCGGTACAGATAAATGATCAAGACGACGGAAACCAGATTACCTACCGCAGTCAGCATTACGGAGGTGACATTTACCGGCAACACGGTCAACGACGAGAAGAAAAACATGACCGCGATCTTAGCCAGCAGCCAGAGAATAATGGCAGGCGCAATCAGTTTCACATTCTTCCAGGCCATACTGATGCTGGCGCGTAGCGAACTTATCACCCCCATTTTTTCACTGACTAACATTACCGGGGCCAGCGACAACAGGATCGCCAGAATCACGCCGGGTAGTAATACCACCATAAAGCCAAGTTGAACCAATAGAGTGATCAGGAAAGTTTGCAGTAACAGTTTCGGCAGCAGCGGTGCGGAAGCGCCAATGGCGCGCAACGCACTCACGCGCTGACCGGTAGAAACCATAGGGATCAGACACAGCATGCCACCTAACAGCAAGGTATTACCGACCAGCGCGGCAAAAGTGCCAGCAGCGGAAGCGCGTAGTAATACGCCTTGTTGTTCGGGTGTCATATTCTGGACCATTTCAAACAGGGAAGTGGCGCTGGAATCGCCCTGTTGCAGAATCGCCAGTTGATCTGCGCCGGGCGTCATGACATGAGCCAGCATAACCGTGATAAAAGCAGTCAATAGTGACAACAGCACCACCGTTAAAAGCTGGTAGCGAAAAAAATTTCCAGTGTCACGGTATAACGAACTCGCCGTGATAGACATGTACACTCCTTGGAGGAACCGGGTTAATTAACCCGGCGATTGTACATGTTCTGGCAGCTCGCTGGCACCCGCTGTGGCATAACTTTCTGTCATTACAGGTAAAGATGGATGAAAAAGTGCCGGCAGACCATAACGCGCTCTGGCACGATCGCAGGCTTCATTCCATTCACCGTTTTCACCCGACATGGCAAACTCGCGGCAGGGCGTAGGTCGCTGTTCATAAATGCCGCAGGAAACACAGCCGCCAATCTCGCCCTGCAACGCCACACAGCGCGGGGTACGATCGTTGGTGCCACGCATATTGCGCATGAATAAGCTAAGCGGTTCGGTTAATTCGGTCGGTACAAGACCGCCGGCATCGTCAGCTTCGGCCCAGTAAAAAGAAACGCGGAAATGGGCGCAACATGCACCACAGCTAATACAAGGATTGTTTATTTCGCTCATCTGATCACCCGCCGCTCCTGAGGCATCGAACCAAAATCACCCGTGAAGATCAGCAAAATAATCCTGCCGGAAATGCCCGGCAAGCGAAATTTTTTAGCGCGAGAGAGCGTCAAAATTGATCTGAATCAACTCATTGTTTTATAAGGTATTTAATTCGATTGATTTGGATGCATTTTCCAGAAAATTCAGTTAAATCTTTGCCGACAAATAACTGACATCGTCGTCAACTATCAAATTCTGCAAAGGAGTGACCATGAAACTGGCAAAATGCGCGATGCTGCTGACGTTGGTACTACCACAACTTGCGCTGGCTCATCAGGCTGGCGATTTTTTTATGCGCGCTGGCAGCGCCACTGTTCGTCCTACAGAAGGTTCCGATAATGTGTTGGGCATGGGGTCTTTTAGCGCCAGCAACAACACACAACTGGGCCTGACGTTTACCTACATGGCAACCGACAATATTGGTGTGGAGCTGCTGGCCGCGACGCCATTCCGCCATAAGGTCGGCTTAGGACCAACCGGCACGCTGGCGACAGTACGACAGTTGCCGCCTACGCTGATGGCGCAATACTATTTTTTTGACAGCAAGAGTAAAGTGCGCCCGTATATTGGCGCGGGTATCAACTACACCACTTTTTTTATGACGCTGATTTTAACCAAACCGGACGTGACGCGGGTCTGACCGATTTAAGCGTTAAAGATTCATGGGGCATGGCGGGACAAGTCGGTCTGGATTATCAGATCAACCGCGACTGGATGCTGAATGCGTCAGTGTGGTATATGGATATTGATACCGAAGTGAAATTTAAAGCCAATGGCGCGCAGCAAAATATCAATATGCGCGTCGATCCCTGGGTATTCTTTTTCGGCGCGGGTTACCGTTTCTGACGAAAAAAGGCCGCTGTGAAGCGGCCTTGTTGACGGAGAAATATGCGCTACTTAATCTGCATATTGTTCACGACAGATTTCACACCCGCTACGTTACGCGTCACTTCTACTGCGCGATTCGCCATTTGTGGCGAGCTGACGAACCCGCTTAGCTGAACTTTCCCTTTAAAGGTTTCTACGTTGATTTCGGTTGACTTTAACGTGTCATCTTTCAGTAGCTGACCTTTAACTTTTGTGGTGATTACGGTGCCATCAATGTAGCCACCGGTTCCTTCTTTAGTCGATGTCGGCGCACAGGCGCTCAGCGTCAGCGCAACCACCCCCGCAATTAACGCACTTGCCAGCACTTTAAACCATTTCATTGCTTCTCTCCCTGTCACAAATGTGAGGCGACGTTACCATAACGGCGCATGGTTAATTGTGGTTCAGAAAATTCAAAATGAGCAAATAGCAGGGCACAAGAAAGAGAGAAAAATCATGCCTTCGAAGATAAGGCATGAGGAGGATTAACGGCTGGCCGCTTTAAGATTGCTAACGAAGGCTTTTAACTTGTTCTGCATTACATCAGGTTGTGCGTGATGTTTCTCAATGATCTTCACTATCGCTGAACCAGAGATAGCACCTGCGGCTCCCGCTGCGATGGCTTCTTTCACCTGGCCCGGCTCGGAAATACCAAAGCCTTGCAGCGGCGGAGCGGCATTATATTCACGCAGTTTGGCAATCAGATGATGTAGCGGCAGACTGGCGCGTTTCTCTGCACCGGTAACCCCAGCGCGCGATAACAGATAGGTATAACCGCGACCATGGGAAGCAATTTCACGCAGCAAATCATCGCTGGCATTCGGCGGGCAAATAAAAATTGGCGCGACACCATGACGCAACGCGGCCTGGCGGAAAGGGGCAGACTCTTCCACCGGCACGTCAGCGACCAGCACCGAATCAACACCCGCTTCAGCACAGCGTGCATAAAATGCGTCAATGCCGTTGGAGAACACCAGATTGGCATACATCAATAAACCGATGGGCAGCTCGGGATATTTTTGACGCACACTGGCGAGGATTTCAAAGCATTGCGCGGTGGTGGTGCCCGCCGCAAAGGCACGTAAGGTCGCGTTTTGAATTGTCGGGCCATCGGCCAGGGGATCGGAGAAAGGAATACCCAGCTCCAGCGCATCAGCGCCGCCGTCAACCAGCGCGTCAATCACGCGCAAAGAGAGTTCAGGTGAGGGATCACCTAACGTGACGAACGGTACAAAAGCGCCTTCCTTACTCGCCGCTAAACGTTTAAATAGTTGCTCGTAACGTTCCATCAGATTTCTCCCTGCGCTGTCAAAATATCATGAACGGTAAAAATGTCTTTGTCGCCGCGACCGGAAAGGTTGACCACGATCAGCTGCTCCTTCTCAGGTTCCGCCTGGATAATCTTCAGCGCGTAGGCAAGGGCATGGGACGACTCCAGCGCCGGGATAATCCCTTCAGAGCGGCACAGCTGTTTAAAGGCAGCCAGCGCTTCATTATCGGTAATTGACACGTACTCGGCACGACCAGTGCTGTTGAGATGCGCATGCTGCGGGCCAACAGAGGGAAAATCAAGACCGGCAGAGATTGAATAAGACTCCTCAATCTGGCCTTCTTCCGTTTGCATCATTGGCGCTTTCATGCCGAAGTAAATGCCCACGCGGCCATGTTTAAGCGGCGCGCCGTGCTCGCCGGTTTCAATACCGTGTCCCGCTGGCTCAACGCCGATTAACTTAACACTGGCGTCATCAATAAAGTCAGCAAACATGCCAATGGCGTTTGAACCGCCACCAACACAGGCGATCACGGCATCTGGCAAACGACCTTCTTTTTCCAGAATCTGTTTTTTGGTCTCTTCACCAATCATGCGCTGAAATTCACGCACGATAGTTGGGAAGGGATGCGGACCAGCCGCAGTACCTAACATATAGTGTGCGGTTTCATAGCTGCCAGACCAGTCGCGCAGCGCCTCGTTACAGGCATCTTTCAGCGTAGCGGAACCGCTGTGAACCGGAATCACTTCGGCACCCATTAAACGCATGCGGAAAACATTGGGCGACTGACGTTCAACGTCTTTAGCGCCCATATAAATACGGCATTTCATGCCAAGCAGCGCACAGGCCAGCGCTGATGCGACACCATGCTGACCAGCGCCGGTTTCGGCGATAATTTCGTTTTTGCCCATGCGTTTGGCTAACAGCGCCTGACCTAACACCTGGTTAGTTTTGTGCGCGCCGCCATGCAGCAGATCTTCACGCTTCAGGTAAAGGCGGGCTTTGGTGCCTTTTGTCAGGTTGCTGCACAGGGTTAATGCAGTGGGACGTCCTGCATAGTTTTTCAGCAAATCGGTAAATTCGGCCTGGAAGGCGGGATCTTTTTGTGCATCAACAAAGGCTTCTTCCAGCTGGCGCAGGGCTGGCATCAGGATTTGCGGTACGTACATACCACCAAATTCACCAAAATAGGGGTTCAGTAACGTCATCTTTTTTTTTCCTTATTCTGCCCCGCAGTCATACGGGGCCGGCAAATCAATAGGCGCGAAGCGTCTGGAATACGGCAGCGATTTTGCTGGCATCTTTAAGGCCCGGCGTACTTTCCACGCCAGAATTAAAGTCGAGTCCTGCACAACCTTGTTGTGCGGCTTCAACGCAGTTGTCAGCCCTTAAACCACCTGCCAGCAATACGTTATGTAGCTTTTGATCTTTTAGCAGTGACCAGTCAAAGCGCTGGCCCGTACCGCCGTTACCGTTATCAAATACATAACGATCAACGTGCGTCCAGTCGCGCTCTGGTAATGCCCCTTCAATACGCATGGCTTTCCAGATTTGTATCGTCGCAGGTAAGGCTGCACGTAACGCCGCGACGTAAGCGCGATCTTCATCACCGTGAAGCTGAACCGCAGCCAGATTGAGGGCATCCGCTTGTGTGACAACGTCACTAATTGATGCATTACGGTAAACTCCCACATAGCTAAGCGGAGCGCCCGTCATGACGGATTTCGCCTGAGTGCTATCCACATAGCGTGGTGAGCCTTCAATAAAAATCAAGCCACCAAAAATCGCGCCGGCAGCATACGCGGCCTGAGCATCTTCGGCTCGGGTCAGGCCGCAGACTTTATTACTGCCCAGCGTAACGCGCCGAACCGCGCTTTGAAGATCATCCTCTTCCATTAGCGCAGAGCCAATCAGGAAGCCATTGGCGAAATGGCTGAGTTCGCGAACATCGCCGTAGCTGTTAATTCCAGATTCACTGATGACCGTCACGCCGTGCGATAAGCGCGGCGCCAGTCGGCGCGTACGATCCAGGTCGATGGACATATCGCGAAGGTCGCGGTTATTAATACCGACCACTTTCGCTTCCAGCGCGATGGCGCGCTCAAGCTCTTCTTCATTACTGACTTCGGTCAGCACGCCCATTTTCAGACTGTGCGCAACAGCAGCGAGTTGACGATATTGCTCATCATCCAGCACTGACAGCATCAGCAAAATCGCATCGGCCTGATAGTGGCGCGCCAGATAGATTTGATAAGGATCGATAATAAAGTCTTTGCACAGCGCGGGTTGGGTGATCGCGGCGCTGACAACAGGCAGGAAAGCAAAATCGCCCTGAAAGTATTTTTCATCGGTTAATACGGACACGGCTGAAGCGTAATGACGATAGACACCTGCGATAGCGGCTGGATCGAAATCCTCGCGGATCAGCCCTTTGGATGGCGATGCCTTCTTACATTCCAGGATGAAGGCGGTGCGTGTTCCTTGCAACGCATCGTAGAAATTACGTGTTGCCGGTTCCACACTATTCTGAAAGCGGGTCAGCGGTTGCTGCTGCTTGCGCGCCTCAACCCAAACTGCTTTGTCCTGAACGATTTTATCTAACACTGTACCTTGCATGGTTATCCTCTTGCTGCCAGAGCGACCACGCGCTCGTAAGCCTGTCCGCTACGGATCGCGGCGAGCGCACGCTGTGCATTTTCACGCAGATCTTCATTGCCAAATACTTTGAGAAGCATAGCCACATTCACGGCAACCGCTTCCTCATGGGCTTGTTCGCCATTACCCTGGAGTAAACGTGTCAGAATGTCACGGTTTTCTTCTGGCGTGCCGCCTGCCAGGGCTTCCTTAGGATGGAAGCTAAAGCCGAAGTCTTCTGGCGACAGCTGATAACGGGTAATTTCACCGTCGCGAAGCTCAGCCACATGAGTAATATCATGCAGCGCCACTTCATCCATGCCGCCGCCGTGAACGACCGCGGCGCGTTGATACCCCAACACTTTCAACGCCTGCGCAATCGGTAGCACCAGATCTGCGCTATATACACCAATGACTGCCAGCGGCGGGCGCGCCGGATTGATCAACGGACCCAGCACGTTAAACAGCGTGCGGGTTTTTAGCTGCTGGCGAACCGGCATCGCATGTCGAAACCCTGTGTGATACTGCGGGGCAAACAGAAAGCAAACATTTAGCTCATCTAACGCGTGACGTGCCTGTTCGGCAGGCATATCAAGGTTGATGCCAAACGCTGCCAGCAAATCAGACGAACCGGATTTGCTGGATACGCTACGGTTACCGTGCTTTGCCACTTTCAAACCACAGGTTGCCGCGACAAAGGCGCTGGCGGTAGAAATATTGATACTGTTGCTGCCGTCACCGCCAGTTCCCACAATATCGGCGAAAGGATAATCGGGACGCGGAAAGGGCTTAGCATCTTCCAGTAATGCGGTTGCCGCCCCGGCGATCTCTTCCGGCTTTTCACCACGCACTTTCATGGCGATAAGCACGGCGGCCAGCTGTGTCGGCTCAAGCTGCCCGGTAATAATAGCGCTGAATAACTGGTGACTTTCAGCCTGATTCAGTGTCTGCGCCTGGTAAAGTTTTTCCAGAATGGTATTCATGATTATCTCCCTTTACTTTGCCAGCGCCCAGGCCAGCGTCTGCTCCAGCAGGCGCGCGCCCTGAGTCGTCAAAATGGATTCCGGATGGAACTGGAATCCGCAAACACGATCTGCATCATGGCGTACCGCCATCACCATGCCGTTGAAACTGGCGTTAACCGTCAGCTCATCTGGCGTATTGCTGCCAACCAGCGAATGATAACGTGCCACTGGCAGCGGATTGCTCAGGCCAGCAAACATCGCCTCACCGTCGTGGTTAATGACTGAAGCTTTGCCATGCAGGATTTCTCCCGCCTGTCCCACCTGTCCACCGTAAGCTTCGACAATGGCCTGATGGCCCAGGCAAATACCAATAATTGGCAGACGGCCACGCAGCACGCGCAGCAGCTCTGGCATACAGCCCGCATCTTTTGGTGCGCCCGGTCCGGGAGACAGCATTAACACGGGGTTTTCCATCTGCTGCAAACGTTCGATCAGACGCTCTGCTGGCAAATTGTTGCGGTAGATCACCACGTTATGACCGAAGGTACGCAGCTGGTCTACAAGGTTGTAAGTAAATGAATCGAAGTTATCGAGCAGCAGGATGTCAGCCATCAGAAAATCTCCTTGCAGTGATGGGCGGTTGCAATGGCGCGCAACACTGCGCGGGCTTTGTTGCGGCTTTCATCCGCTTCCGCTTGTGGATTTGAATCCAGCACGACGCCAGCACCGGCCTGCACCGTAGCAACGCCGTCTTCAACGTAGGCAGAGCGGATCACAATGCAGGTGTCCAAATCACCGTGAGCCGTAAAATAGCCCACTGCGCCGCCATAGCTGCCACGACGCGTACCTTCTGCGGCCGCGATCAGCTGCATAGCACGAACTTTTGGAGCACCGCTTAACGTGCCCATGTTCATACAGGCGCGATAGGCATGCAGCACGTCAAGGTCTTCGCGCAATGTGCCGACTACGCGTGACACCAGATGCATGACAAAAGAGTAACGATCGACTTTGGTCAGATCCGCCAGATAGCGACTGCCAGGCACACAAATGCGTGCTAAATCATTACGCGCCAGATCAACCAGCATTAAGTGCTCAGCCAGCTCTTTATGGTCGGTGCGCATTTCCAGTTCAATACGGCTGTCGAGATCACGATCCAGCGTACCGTCAGCATGACGACCACGCGGACGCGTACCGGCAATCGGATAAATTTCAATCTGACGCGAGGATGCGTCATATTTCAGTGAGCTTTCGGGTGATGCGCCAAACAAGGCGAACTCCTGGTCCTGCATATAAAACATATACGGGCTGGGGTTGCTGTTTTTCAGGGTGTCATAAGCGGCCAGCGGCGAAGGACAAGGCAACGAGAAGCGACGAGACGGCACAACCTGGAAAATTTCGCCGATGCGAATCGCTTCCTGCATCTGACGCACTACGGCGCAATACTCTTCATCGCTTTGACTGGTGCTCAACGTCATCTGTTCAACGCGTTGCACAGGCAACGCAGGCGCGGGTTGCAGCATCTGGCCATGCAGTTGTTCGATACGTCCTTGCAGGCGCTGGAATTCGCTGGTGGACGGGCAGAACAGGCTAGCCTGCAGTCGCGCGCTGCGCTCCTGATGATCCAGCACTAATAAGGTTTCCGCTAAATAGAAGCAGTAATCCGGGCAGCGTTGCTGATTTTGCAACGCGGGCAAATCTTCAAAGCCCGCCACTAAATCATACGCAAACAGCCCACCTAACAGCAGCGCTTCACGTTCGTCAGCGGGGACGTTCACCAACTGAGGAATGAGGCGCAATGCATCGAATACCGAAATTGCCTGCAAACGTGAATCTTCATCCTGCAGACTTTCACTAGTGGAGAAAGTCAGTTCACGGCCATCGGGACGGACATCAATTTTTACCGATTCCGGCAGGGCGGCATCCAGCAGTGGTAACAGTGAGCGACCATTTTCTGACAGGGCTTGCAAGGTGACGCGGTTGCCCAAGGCGCTAATACGCAGGGCGCTATCCACGATCAACAGGCTTTTTAAGTTACGCTTGCTGTCAATATCGGCAGACTCAAGCAGCAAGGTTGCCGGACGTGCGCCGCATAACTGATGAAACACTGCGGCCGGATCTTCGCGATAGGGCGCGATGCCGGTAATTAACTTCAATGTAGGTTTCGCATTTGGCATGATGGATTCTCTGAATGACGCTCAAAAAAAAAGCCCGCTAAGTGGCGGGCCCAGGTATCTGCACAGCGTTTACGCAAATTGTGCACGACGACATCGCCCGTATCTGGGAATATCGCGCCACCAACCGTTAAAAAGCGTATGAACAACAGCCATGATTAAATACCCGCTACGTGTGAACTTGTGTACTAGTTAACGGGTTCGGGGCGGAAATGTCAATACACTTTTTCTCTGGGTAGCAAAATCGTTATCATGCTGGTCGGGTTAGTTCGTTACAGGAGTTAGTTTGAGCAATATCACCCGTTTTCCTCTTTATGATCTCCACTGCCACACGCGGGCATCAGATGGTTTGCTTTCGCCTCAGGCGGTGGTCCAGCGCGCGGTCGATATGCGCGTTGGCGTATTAGCTATTACCGATCACGATTGCGTAGCGGGTGTAAGCGCTGCGCAACAGGCGGCTATTGACCAGAATTTACCTGTCAATGTTATCGCAGGGGTTGAGTTTTCAACCGTGTGGGAAAATCATGAGATTCACATTGTTGGACTCAATATTGATATTCATCATCCGGTAATGACGGGTTTTTTGGCCGCGCAGCATGATTGTCGCCAGACGCGCGCCAAACACATTGCGGAACGTCTGGAAAAAGCGCAGATCCCCGGTGCGCTAGCCGGTGCGACGCGCTTAGCCGAAGGGGGCGTGATTACCCGCGGTCACTTTGCGCGTTTTCTGATTGAACAGGGCCGGGCCGATAATTTTGCTCAGGTTTTCAAATCCTATCTTGCTCGCGGCAAAACCGGTTATGTCCCGCCACAATGGTGTACAATAGAACAAGCTGTTGATGCAATTCATCATTCTGGTGGCTGTGCGGTGTTAGCTCACCCTGGACGCTATGGGTTATCTGCCAAATGGCTTAAGCGGCTGGTGGCACATTTCCGTGAAATCGGCGGTGACGCGATGGAAGTTGCACAATGCCAGCAAGCGCCAAACGAGCGTACCCAGCTGGCGCAATACGCCAGAGAAAATGATTTAGCCGCATCACAAGGTTCTGATTTTCATCAACCCTGTCCGTGGATTGAGCTGGGCCGCAAATTATGGCTGCCCGCAGGCGTCGAGCCGGTTTGGGAACGTTTTCCTGAGCTGGCACCTGTCTTTGAATGCGCGGAAAGGTGACACGAGGTTTCTATGAGTCAACTGTTTCATATCCATCCTGACAATCCACAACCGCGCCTGATTAATCAGGCGGTGGAATATCTTAATAAAGGTGGTGTGATTGTTTATCCCACCGATTCAGGCTATGCGTTGGGCTGTCGTTTAGAAGAAAAGGGGGCAATGGAGCGTATCTGTCGCATCCGGCAGTTAGACGGCCACCACAACTTTACCTTGATGTGTCGCGACCTGTCCGAATTGTCGGTCTATTCCCAGGTCGATAATTCCGCGTTTCGCCTGTTAAAAAACAATACGCCGGGCAATTACACCTTTATTTTGAAAGCGACCAAAGAGGTGCCGCGTCGGCTGATGAATGACAAGCGTAAAACTATCGGCCTGCGCGTACCGTCAAATCCGGTTGCGTTAGCGTTGCTGGAAGCGTTGAACGAGCCCATGATGTCAACTTCGCTGATTTTGCCCGGCAATGATTTTACTGAATCAGATCCGGAAGATATTCAACACAGCATTGGCAAACTGGTCGATTTAATCATTGACGGCGGCACGCTGGGACAGCAGCCAACCACGGTGATTGATTTGACGCGTGATGCGCCCGAAATCATTCGCGCAGGCGTTGGCGATACGCGTCCGTTTCAGTAATCGTCGTCAGGCACCGCGTGTCGGTGCCTAAACGATAGTCTCCCGTAACCAGTTTTTAAACGCACCATAAGGAATATAGAGCGACACGTCTTTTAGAATGATTTTCCGCTGCGTCCATTCTTAATGGCAGAAGAATAGCCCACAATAACGCCGCCCAGAGTTTCATCGCTATTATATACACCGCCGCCCGACATTCCCTGTACGACACCCGCATTTGACGCCATCGCCATGCGGGGACTTTTATTCCAGCCATTACGAATAGCCGTGCGCGCTAAATTAACGTCTGCTGATTCAACCGGCATGGCTGAAATAAAACTGTAACCGTACATTTAAATTGAATCACCCACGTCACTGCTGCGAAATTTAGCCAGAGTGTTAGCGTCATTCTTATGATAAATAATCGCGAGATCGCAATAAGGATGATAAGCCTTAACATGTTGTGCCGCATATTTAGCAACATGTGCAGCGGTCAGGCTATATTCTGGTGTAAGAGGGATGCCGGTGCCCAGTGTACCAGGCCCAGGTATCATCGGGATGCCGGTCACGCTCATATCGACATGCTGCATCGCCGTGCGGCTGTATTCTGTATGGCCTACAGAACAACCGTTCGAAACCAGCATGGCAAATGCTGAGCACAAAAACAGTCTATTATAAATTTCTCACAGCTTCGCTATTATTAAGCGTAAAGTCCTCGGCATAAAGCGCGTTACATCAGGGTTAAATGTCTGTATAATAGACCCAACTTTTTAAGTTAAGCCGTTGATTTAAAAAGACTTACTACCCTACCGTGACGCCTGGGAAGGCGACAAAGAGGAAGCTCAATGAGCGAAAAGTTACAGAAAGTTTTAGCGCGAGCCGGTCATGGTTCGCGTCGTGAAATCGAAACAATGATCGCCGCCGGACGCGTCAGCGTTGATGGCAAACTGGCTACGCTGGGCGACCGTATCGAAAATAGTAAAGCCCTTAAAATCCGTATTGATGGTCATCTGGTCTCAATTGCTGAGTCAGCAACTGAAGTATGCCGCGTGCTGGCGTACTACAAACCAGAGGGCGAGCTCTGCACACGTAGCGATCCGGAAGGGCGTCCAACGGTTTTTGATCGTCTGCCCCGTCTGCGTGGCTCACGCTGGATTGCTGTAGGCCGTCTGGATGTGAATACCTGCGGATTAATGCTGTTCACTACGGACGGCGAATTAGCCAACCGTCTGATGCACCCAAGCCGCGAAGTTGAACGCGAATACGCTGTGCGTGTATTTGGCCAGGTTGATAACGATAAAATTCGTCAGTTGAGTAAAGGTGTGCAGCTGGAAGATGGCCCAGCCGCGTTTAAGACCCTGAAGTTTACCGGTGGCGAAGGTATCAACCAGTGGTACAACGTGACGCTGACTGAAGGTCGTAACCGCGAAGTGCGCCGTTTATGGGAAGCCGTTGGCGTGCAGGTTAGTCGTCTGATGCGCGTCCGTTATGGCGATATTAATTTGCCAAAAGGTTTGCCGCGTGGTGGCTGGACCGAGCTGGATCTGTCTGCGGTCAACTACTTACGCAACCTGGTGGGTATGGACGATGAAACCGTTACCAAACTGGGCGTTGAAAAAGATCGCCGGCGTACCAAAGCTAACCAAATTCGTCGTGCCGTGAAGCGTCACAGCAAGACGAGTGGCACGCAGCGTCGCACTGGCGGTAAAAGCAGCAAGCGAACGTCATCTTAATTTCTGCTCAAACCAAAAAACGCAGCCTGATGGCTGCGTTTTCTTTTACTACCAGTCAATGCCTTGCTGTGCCTGAATCCCTGTATCAAAAGCGTGTTTAACTGGCCGCATTTCGGTCACGGTATCGGCCAGCTCCGTAATGCTGCGATGACAACCGCGACCAGTAATAATAACACTTTGCTGAGAAGGACGCTGACGAAGGGCTGTAAGCAGCGCCTCTAACGGCAGATAGTCCATGCTGACCATATAAGTTATTTCGTCAAGAATGACTAAATCCAGGCTGCTGTCGGCTAACATACGTTTAGCGTGCTGCCAGACTTCCAGACAGGCATCGGTATCAGCCTGACGATTCTGCGTTTCCCAGGTAAATCCCGTTGACATCACCTGAAATTCAACGCCATGTTGCTCAAGTATATTGCGCTCGCCGTTGGGCCATTCGCCTTTAATAAACTGGATTGCGCCGACACGCTTGCCGTGCCCACAGGCACGCAATGCCGTACCAAATGCCGCGGTCGTTTTACCTTTACCATTACCAGTAAATACCATCACGATGCCGCGCACGTCGGTTGCGGAGGCGATACGTGCATCGACTTGCTCTTTTAGACGCTGCTGACGCTGCTGATGACGATCCTCATTCATTATTCGGCCGCCCCTGCTTTTCGACCCGGTTGAGCATCGAAACTGATGCCGGTTTTACGGCGGCTGTCATCACCCATTAAATAAAGGTAGAGCGGCATCAAATCGCCTGGGGTTTTTAGCTTTTTAGCATCTTCCTGCGGAAAAGCGCTGGCACGCATTTTGGTACGCGTTCCGCCAGGATTAATGCAGTTTACCCTTAAATGATGATTTTTATATTCGTCGGCCAGCACCTGCATCATGCCTTCGGTGGCAAACTTCGACACCGCATAAGCTCCCCAGCCGGAACGTCCGGTTCGGCCAACGCTGGAAGTGGTAAAGACCAGTGAACCCGCGTCAGATTTCAACAGCAGTGGCAGTAAGGCCTGGGTGAGATAGAAGGTCGCATCCACATTGATTTTCATCACCTGCTGCCAGATTTGCGGGTCGAGTTCCGCCAGTGGGACAATCTCACCCAGAATACCGGCATTGTGTAACACCCCATCTAGATGGGAAAATTTTTGCGCTAATTGTTGTCCAAGCTGCTGGCAGTTCTCAGGCGTTGCCTGCGCCAGATCGAAAACTATGTGATGAGCAGGACGTTTATTTAGCTGGTTAATGGCGTTTTCAGTTTGCTGCAGTCGCTCAGGGTTGCGGCCTAATACAATCACTTCCGCGCCGTAGCGCGCGTAGGTCAAAGCAGCTTCACGGCCAATGCCGTCAGATGCGCCAGTAACTAAAATAATTCGGTTATTGAGCAGATCGCTTTTCGGTTGATAATGCACAGCGGATTCCTCTGGCGAAGGTCAAAGTGTTTGTGTTTTATGCCTCAATTTCCTGTCGTGTGCAATCATCGACAGGCGCATTCTGTGCCAGGTGCTGGCATTTCAGGCGACGGGTATAGGTAAAACGGTTAAACTAGCCTATTGTCTTTAATTCTCTGTTTACTAAGGCGATGCAATGGATCTTCTTTCAAATTACGGACTTTTTCTCGCAAAAATAGTGACGGTAGTGATTGCCGTTGCGGCGATCGTGCTGATCATTTTAAATGCGGCGTTGCGTAAACGCGGTCAAAGCGGACAGCTGCGTCTGACACATCTGGGTGATGATTATCAGCAGATGAAAGAAGATTTGCAGCTGGCGAAGATGAAACCACAGGTGCAAAAGCAGTGGTTAAAAAATCATAAAAAAGCCGAAAAGCAGAAAGCCAAAGCGGAAAAACGTGCGGCAAAACAGGGTGAAAATGAAACGTTAAAGCCAACGCTGTACGTTATTGATTTTAAAGGCAGCATGGATGCCAGCGAAGTGGCTTCGTTACGTGAAGAGATTTCTGCCGTTCTGGCCGTCAGGCAAACTGGCGATGAAGTGTTGCTGCGTCTGGAAAGCCCTGGCGGCGTGGTACACGGTTATGGATTAGCCGCTTCACAGCTGCAACGCCTGCGTGATGGCGGTCTGCGCGTGACGGCAGCGGTAGACAAAGTTGCCGCCAGCGGCGGTTATATGATGGCTTGCGTTGCGAATCGCATTGTCGCCGCGCCTTTTTCTATCATTGGCTCGATTGGAGTCGTCGCGCAAATCCCTAATTTTAATCGTTTGTTAAAACGTAATGATATTGATGTGGAGCTGCACACGGCCGGTCAATATAAGCGCACGCTAACGTTGTTTGGTGAAAACACGGAAGAAGGTCGGGAAAAATTCCAGGAAGATCTTAACGAAACGCATTTGCTGTTTAAGGATTTTGTCCACCAGATGCGCCCGACACTGAATATTGATAACGTGGCAACCGGTGAACACTGGTATGGACGCCAGGCGTTGGCTCTCGGTTTGATTGATGAGATTGGCACCAGTGATGATCTTATTATTCGCCAGATGAAGTCTTTTAATGTGTTAGGCGTGCACTATGCCCGTCGCCGTAAAATGATTGATCGCGTCACGCATAGCGCAGGTTCGGTGGTTGAAAATTTAATTTTAAAACTTTGGCAACGTGGCGAAAAGCCCCTGTTGTAATAGTAAAACAGCAGGGCAAGACCCGGCGAAAGCCGGGTTTTTTATGCGATGAGGTTATTCCAGATGGTATTGAGCGGATAACACGACCGCGAGATATTTAAAATGTTAAATACCGCCATGGTTTTTTGTGTAGGAACCTCATCTGCATCGAGAAAAAAGGGCCGTGGAACATCAGAACCTCACCTTGTTGCACAACATCGGTCGCTTCCTGACCGGTAAAATAATCCTCATGTTTTTTGATCAGGATGTTTGCTTTTTCCAGTAACGCACGGCGTGTAATAGTCTGGGTATTATTCTGCATATGTTCACGCCTTTTTTGACAGCACCTTAATCCTTTCTATATTACTTGCGAGCCCCATTGTTCGACAAAGGAACGCTGGGGCTGAAAAATTGGCGCTAATTTGGACAGAGTGCTATTTAAGTTGCGTAACGGATTTTATCAGGTAGAGTGTGGGCGATTCAGATTTCAGGGAGATCGCACCGGGATGTGTGATTTTGTCAGGCATAAAAAGCGCTTTTTATCATAAAGTTGCACAATGCCAGTCTGTCTGACCTGAGATTGATCCCGCCGCCTTGAAAAGTTAAACAGGCGCAGCAATATTGAACCCGTTGGGTTTTTGGGCATCAAATCTTCTCCCGTTTAGCAGGACGATTTCATTAGGTAAAGGTAAATATGGGTAAAGCACTCGTTATTGTTGAGTCCCCGGCAAAGGCCAAAACAATCAATAAATACCTCGGCAATGACTACGTGGTTAAATCCAGCGTCGGTCATATTCGAGATCTGCCGACCAGTGGTTCAAACACCAAGAAAAGTGCTGACGCCTCGACAGATAAAAAAGTTAAAAAGGTTAAAAAAGACGAGAAGGCCGCCCTGGTCAGTCGCATGGGCGTCGATCCTTATCATGGCTGGGAAGCTGATTATCAAATTCTGCCAGGTAAAGAGAAAGTTGTCGCGGAACTTAAAGCGCTAGCTGCTAATGCTGACCACGTCTA
The DNA here is from genome assembly GCF_030283135.1 of Mixta mediterraneensis. Taxonomy (NCBI): domain Bacteria; kingdom Pseudomonadati; phylum Pseudomonadota; class Gammaproteobacteria; order Enterobacterales; family Erwiniaceae; genus Mixta; species Mixta mediterraneensis. The sequence continues at coordinate 191,181 of NZ_JASUAZ010000001.1, forward strand.
TCTCGCAACCGACCTTGACCGCGAAGGGGAAGCCATTGCCTGGCACCTGCGGGAAGTGATCGGCGGAGATGATAAGCGCTTCAGCCGCGTAGTGTTTAACGAAATCACCAGGAATGCGATTCGTCAGGCGTTTGAAAAGCCCGGCGAACTGAATATAGACCGTGTAAATGCTCAGCAGGCGCGTCGTTTTATGGACCGCGTGGTGGGTTATATGGTGTCTCCGCTGCTGTGGAAAAAAGTGGCGCGTGGTTTATCGGCGGGTCGCGTGCAATCCGTTGCCGTACGTCTGGTGGTAGAGCGTGAGCGCGAGATAAAAGCGTTTGTGCCAGAAGAGTACTGGGAATTACGTGCCAGTCTCGCCACGCCGAAAGGGGACGATTTACCGATGGAAGTCACGCATTATGCTGACAAAGCCTTCCGTCCGGTTAATCGTGAACAGACCCACGCCGCCGTGGCGCTGCTGGAAAAAGCGCGTTATGAAATCGTAGACCGTGAAGATAAACCGACCAGTAGCAAACCTGGCGCACCTTATATTACTTCCACGCTACAGCAGGCAGCCAGCACCCGACTGGGTTTTGGCGTGAAGAAGACCATGATGATGGCGCAGCGCTTATATGAAGCGGGTCATATCACCTATATGCGAACTGACTCGACCAACCTGAGCCAGGACGCGGTTACAATGGCGCGTGGCTATATTGAAAGCAACTTTGGCAAAAAATATTTGCCGGAGTCTGCTAATACCTACGCCAGCAAAGAAAATTCTCAGGAAGCGCACGAAGCGATTCGCCCTTCTGATGTGGATGTGGTTGCTGAAAAACTCAAAGATATGGAAGCGGACGCGCAAAAGCTGTATCAGCTGATTTGGCGTCAGTTCGTTGCCTGTCAAATGATGCCAGCGCAATACGATTCCACCACCCTTACAGCCACCGCTGGCGACTATAAATTGAAGGCCAAAGGGCGCACGCTGCGTTTTGATGGCTGGACTAAAGTTATGCCCGCGCTGCGTAAGAACGATGAAGATCGCACCTTACCTGCGGTGAATGTTGGTGATGTGCTTGATCTGCAACAGCTGATGCCAGGCCAGCATTTTACCAAGCCGCCAGCACGTTTCAGTGAAGCCTCTTTGGTGCGTGAGCTTGAAAAGCGCGGAATTGGCCGTCCTTCCACTTATGCTGCAATCATTTCCACTATTCAGGATCGCGGTTACGTGCGCGTTGAAAACCGGCGTTTCTATGCGGAAAAAATGGGTGAAATCGTTACCGATCGTCTGGAAGAGAACTTCCGCGAATTGATGAATTATGATTTCACCGCGCATATGGAAAACAGCCTTGATCAGGTTGCAAATAACCAGGCGCAATGGAAAGCGGTGCTTGATAACTTCTTTAGCGATTTTAGCCAGCAGCTTGACCAGGCAGGAAAAGATCCTGAAGAAGGCGGCATGCAGCCAAATCAGATGGTGCTGACATCCATTGATTGCCCGACCTGTGGACGCCAGATGGGGATTCGTACTGCCAGTACCGGTGTTTTCCTGGGATGTTCAGGCTATGCGCTGCCGCCGAAAGAGCGTTGCAAACAGACCATCAATCTGATTCCAGAAAATGAAGTCCTCAATATTCTGGAAGGTGACGATGCCGAAACCAATGCGCTACGTGCTCGTCGTCGTTGCCAAAAATGTGGTACGGCAATGGACAGTTATCTGATCGATAATCAGCGCAAATTGCATGTCTGCGGTAATAATCCAGAATGTGACGGCTACGAAATCGAGCAGGGCGAATTCCGGATTAAAGGCTATGATGGCCCGATTGTTGAATGCGAAAAATGTGGTTCTGAAATGCACCTGAAAATGGGGCGTTTCGGTAAGTACATGGCCTGCACCAATGATGAATGTAAAAATACCCGTAAGATCCTGCGTAACGGCGATGTTGCTCCGCCAAAAGAAGATCCTGTTCCGTTGCCAGAGCTGCCATGCGAAAAGTCAGACGCTTATTTTGTCTTGCGCGATGGGGCTGCGGGCGTGTTTCTGGCTGCTAACACGTTTCCAAAATCACGCGAAACACGTGCGCCGTTAGTTGAAGAGTTACAGCGTTTTAGCGATCGCCTGCCTGAAAAATTGAAATATCTGGCAGATGCTCCGGCTGCTGACCCAGAGGGAAATAAGACGATGGTGCGCTTTAGCCGCAAAACTAAGCAGCAATATGTCTCTTCTGAAAAAGAGGGCAAAGCGACCGGCTGGTCAGCGTTTTATATTGATGGCAAATGGCAGGAAGCCAAAAAGTAATCTCTCCAGGCCAGCTTTCGCTGGCCTTTTTCTGAGCCTTATATCAATCCGTTCTACATTTGACTGTTAAATGATATAGTGGTTATAGCATTTCCGACCTTTCTGATACCTGGCATTCAGCACTTTATTAAGGCGACATTACGTCAGCCGGGGATGCGGCTCTGTAACTTACCGGGATGGAACAGATATGAAATTACAGCAGTTGCGTTATATCGTCGAAGTGGTTAATCACAATCTTAATGTATCTTCAACGGCAGAGGGTCTCTATACCTCGCAACCCGGCATCAGCAAACAAGTCCGTATGCTAGAAGATGAACTAGGCGTACAAATCTTTGCCCGAAGTGGCAAACATTTAACTCAGGTGACACCGGCTGGCGAAGAGATTATCCGTATTGCCCGCGAAGTTTTGTCGAAGGTTGATGCCATTAAGTCAGTAGCGGGCGAGCATACCTGGCCTGATAAAGGTTCGCTATACGTCGCAACCACTCATACACAAGCTCGCTATGCACTACCTGGCGTAATCAAAGGCTTTATTGAACGTTATCCACGTGTTTCGCTACATATGCATCAGGGTTCACCCACGCAAATTGCAGAAGCCGTGTCGAAAGGGAATGCTGATTTTGCTATTGCTACTGAAGCGTTGCATCTCTATGACGACCTGATTATGTTGCCGTGCTATCACTGGAATCGCGCGATTGTCGTTACGCCAGATCACCCTTTAGCAGGAAAAGCGCAGGTAACGATTGAGGAGCTGGCAGATTATCCGCTGGTAACCTATACGTTTGGCTTTACGGGTCGCTCTGAACTTGATACCGCCTTCAATCGGGCAGGGTTAGTGCCACGTATTGTTTTTACCGCAACCGTTGCAGACGTCATCAAAACTTACGTTAGATTAGGATTAGGCGTAGGGGTGATTGCCAGTATGGCCGTTGATCCTGTATCTGATCCTGACCTGGTCAGGATTGAAGCTGCTGAAATTTTCATAAACAGCACCACGAAAATTGGCTTTCGCCGCAGCACCTTTCTGAGAAGTTATATGTATGATTTTATACAACGTTTTGCCCCTCATTTGACCCGTGATGTGGTGGACGCTGCGGTTGCATTACGTTCAAATGAAGATATTGAAGCGATGTTTAAAGACATCAAATTGCCATTTAAATAATTGCGTTATTCATTAATATTACTAAAGGCCGCTTGAAGCGGCCTTTTTTACGGCTAGCAGTTAGCGCCAGCCTAATGTCGAATTTTTTTTATTATTTTTTGTAAATGAAACATCGGTCACATGTTTCCTTACTGCTGTTCCTTAAATGCGAATTAGTACACATTTTTTGTGTTAGCGCTTTGCGGCCTACCAGGAATATTCCCATACTCTAGTTAAAACAGGATGTGAAACCGCGCTTTATCAGGATCTGAATTTAAAACTTTAGTTTTAGCTGGCACTAATAACAATTTAAGCCAAATTTACAATGTAATGTTTTAATTAAAATGCTGCGCCGAAGTTAATGATTCCTTAAGTTATTCGGCCATTTTGATAAATAGCGTTAATCGTTGTGTTCAATAAAAATAACTGGATTTTTGGTCTTAACGAGTTTAGGATTCATCCTAATTCTTTATCGGCATTAACAATCATTTTATTGAGAGTGATTATAAAAAACTATGACTACGAGACTGACTGTACAAACGGGATTCCCGACTAAAAGTACCAAGGTTGAGCGTTCAGGCAATACTCGCCGCAAAGCCTGGTTAACTGTATTTGCTGCTTCTGCACTGTTCTGGGTAGTCGTAGCTTTAATGATCTGGCGTATGTGGGGCTAAGCTATGTGGGCAAACACACTCAACCATAAACGTTCTCTGACAGCGCGCCAGCACAAGCCTTCTGCCTGTAAAGCAAAAGAGCCAGTCGCGAAGCAGGAAGGAACGGCAATCCCGGTTTCCTGGGAGTTGAGTGATACCCAGCGTAACTTCATCGAATCCTTCATGGATCCGAAAAGTAAATAATGCAGTAAGCCGTAAACAATTATTTATTAATCTATTCGTCTCTTCTTTCCGGTTATTCCGGCGGGTACGTTAAAAACCCATCCTCACGCTCAGCATAAAAGATGTCGTCCATAACGGGATAAGCACATAACTTTTTGCGCCGTTTTCGGCGGGAGTGAACCTATGAACATTATCAAACTGTCCTGGCTTAGCGCCTACGCCTTTTCTCTGGCGTTTTGGTCTGCAGCTGTATGGATCGCATTTTAATTTGAATTAAATCACCTCTTTCTGATGCCTCGTAGCTACTACGGGGCATTTTTGTTTACATTAGAAGGTAGCAATCTGTGGTGTAATCAAAACGTTAACGGAATTGTGGTCTATATTTAACATAAACCTTATTATCGCTGAGGTTTAAAGATCATGATTATAAAGGAGGAGCTATGCCGTTAACCCTACGAGAGCAAAGTCAGGAAACATTACAGGCCGACAACCAAACCTATCATTTTTTTAGCCTGCCACGCGCTGCACAACACCTCGGTAATATTGATCGTCTCCCTAAATCCATGAAAGTTTTACTGGAAAACCTTTTGCGCTGGCAAGACGGCGATTCCGTGACGGCAGAAGATATTCAGGCAATTGTTGACTGGCAAAAGACAGCCCACGCCGATCGTGAAATAGCCTATCGTCCGGCGCGCGTATTGATGCAGGATTTTACCGGCGTTCCCGCTGTGGTCGATCTGGCAGCCATGCGTGAAGCGGTTAAACGTTTTGGCGGCGATGTAGCAAAAGTGAACCCGTTATCTCCGGTTGATTTGGTCATTGACCATTCGGTAACGGTTGACCATTTTGGCGATGATGATGCCTTCGAAGAGAACGTTCGGCTGGAGATGGAACGTAACCATGAACGCTATGTCTTTTTACGTTGGGGCCAAAAAGCTTTCGACAAATTCCGCGTTGTGCCGCCGGGCACCGGGATTTGTCACCAGGTTAACCTGGAGTATCTGGGTAAATCCATCTGGCACGAAAATATCGACGGTAAAGAATATGCCTGGCCGGATACCTTAGTTGGCACCGACTCGCATACGACAATGATCAACGCGCTTGGCGTTCTGGGCTGGGGCGTGGGGGGAATTGAGGCTGAAGCCGCAATGCTGGGTCAGCCGGTATCAATGCTGATCCCGGACGTAGTAGGCTTCAAGTTAACCGGCAAGTTGCGGCCCGGTATCACCGCAACAGATTTAGTTCTGACCGTAACGCAAATGCTGCGTAAGCACGGTGTGGTAGGGAAGTTTGTGGAGTTTTATGGCGATGGCCTGGCCGATTTGCCGCTGGCGGATCGCGCAACGATTGCCAACATGGCTCCAGAATACGGCGCAACCTGCGGCTTTTTTCCGATTGACGAAGTTACGCTGAGTTATATGACTTTAACGGGTCGGGAAGCAGAACAGGTGGCGCTGGTTGAAGCCTACGCTAAGCAGCAGGGGATGTGGCGTAATGCGGGCGATGAACCTGTATTTACCAGCACCTTAGCATTAGATATGAATGATGTTGAATCAAGCCTGGCGGGGCCGAAGCGTCCACAAGATCGCGTTTCGCTGGGGGATGTTCCTGCCGCTTTTGATGCCAGCAATGAGCTGGAAGTGAATCAGGCGCAAAAAAACCATAAAACTGTCAATTATACCGATAGTGAAACAGGCTTAAGCCATGCGCTTACTGACGGCGCGGTGGTCATCAGCGCGATAACGTCTTGTACTAACACGTCTAACCCCAGCGTTTTAATGGCGGCCGGTTTGCTGGCGAAGAAAGCGGTCGAGCGGGGCCTTAAGCGTAAGCCGTGGGTCAAAGCGTCGCTGGCTCCCGGATCTAAGGTTGTTTCGGATTACCTTGCTGTGGCGCAGCTAACGCCTTATCTGGATAAACTGGGCTTTAACCTGGTGGGGTATGGCTGTACGACCTGTATCGGTAACTCCGGTCCGCTGCCTGATGAAATTGAATCCTCGATTAAAGAAGGCGATTTAACCGTTGGAGCAGTACTGTCCGGCAATCGTAACTTTGAAGGCCGTATTCATCCCCTGATAAAAACAAACTGGCTGGCTTCGCCGCCGCTGGTGGTGGCGTATGCCCTGGCGGGGAATATGAAGGTTAATCTGCAAACCGATCCCATCGGTAACGATCGTAACGGACAGCCGGTTTATCTTCAGGATATCTGGCCTTCCCCGGAAGAAATCTCAACAGCCGTTCAGCAAGTTACCAGCGACATGTTTCATAAAGAATATGCCGAAGTCTTTGATGGCACGCCGGAATGGCAGCAGATTAAAGTCAGTGAAGCTGCTACCTACGACTGGGATGAAGGCTCAACCTATATCCGCCTTTCCCCCTTCTTTGATGATATGGAAAAACAGCCGAAGCCAGTTCAGGATATTAAGGGCGCGCGCGTACTGGCAATGCTGGGCGATTCCGTTACTACCGACCATATTTCGCCAGCAGGCAGTATTAAAGCGGAAAGTCCAGCCGGGCGTTATTTACTGGCGCATGGTGTTGAGCGCAATGATTTCAACTCCTACGGTTCGCGCCGTGGTAACCATGAAGTTATGATGCGCGGTACGTTTGCCAATATCCGTATCCGTAACGAAATGGTGCCTGGCGTAGAAGGGGGTTATACCAGGCATCATCCTGATGGCGAACAGTTAGCAATCTATGATGCTGCAATGAAATACCAGGATGAGGGGATTCCCCTGGCCGTCATTGCCGGTAAAGAGTACGGTTCAGGCTCAAGTCGTGACTGGGCAGCGAAAGGGCCACGTCTGCAGGGCGTTCGTGTTGTCATTGCCGAATCGTTTGAACGTATTCACCGCTCAAACCTCATTGGTATGGGGATTTTGCCGCTGGAGTTCCCGGTGGGTACGACACGTAAAACGCTGGGATTAACCGGCGAAGAGTTAATCGATGTTGAAAATCTGGAGCAGTTGCAGCCAGGCTGCACGGTTAACGTCACCTTAACGCGGGCTGATGGCAGTAAAGACATGCTTGAAACCCGATGCCGTATAGATACAGGTAATGAACTGACCTATTACCGTAATGATGGCATTTTGCACTATGTGATTCGTAATATGCTCAACGAATAAAAAAGCCGGGGTTCGTTGCAGAACCCTGGCTTTTTTACATCAAGACTTCGGCAGTAAATGTCCCATCTTGGCTGCTTTAGTATCGAGATAGTGCGAATTTTTCGGATTGCGGCCCACAATCAACGGCACACGCTCAACGATATTAATGCCGGCTTCCGATAAGATCTCTACTTTGCGTGGATTATTGGTTAACAACCGGACTTCATTAACCCCAAGCAGTTTAAACATGTCTGCGCAGAGCGTGAAATCGCGTTCGTCAGCGGCGAAACCCAGTTGATGATTGGCTTCAACGGTATCGTAACCTTTATCCTGCAATGCGTAAGCGCGAATTTTATTCAGCAGGCCAATATTGCGACCTTCCTGGCGATGGTAAAGAAGCACACCACGACCTTCTTCAGCAATCGCGTTTAAGGCTGCTTCTAGCTGGAAGCCACAGTCGCAACGCAAACTAAAAAGCGCATCGCCCGTCAGGCACTCCGAATGGACGCGCGCCAAAACCGGATCGTTATCATTAATCTCACCAAAGACCAGCGCGACATGGTCATGGCCGGTTGCCAGTTCTTCAAAACCTACCATCAGGAAATCTCCCCATGGCGTTGGCAGTTTGGCTTCTGCCACCCGTTTAAGCTGCATGTGACTCTCCAGAACCTTCAGCGGATGCACTATCATCATGATAGCGCCGGGCGAGTGTAGCCCGATAAACGTTAATATTGTGCCACAACCCACAGGTAGGCTGGTAATCTGTCAGAGCGATTGTAGTGATAAAGCACAATTATCCAATCTGCAATGGTTATGTTATTCTTTTTTAAGCTAAAGTTATTCGCCTGACGCTAATCTGGCCCTGTAAAAGGAAAATGGATGTATAAGATTTTGCGCCGCACCACGGTAGGGCTGCTGCTGCTTTTGATTATGCCGCTAACAGTGTGGGTTTCTGGCTGGCAATGGCAACCCGGCGAAAGCGGTACGGTATTAAAATTTTTATTTTGGATGACTGAAACCGTCTCCAGCCCGTGGGGGACATTAACCAGTTTGCTTTTAAGCGCGTGGGTAATGTGGTGTCTGCGCTTTCGCTGGAAGCCTGCGATTTTGCTGCTGTTGATTATGAACGTCACTATCCTGACCGGACAGTACACTAAATCTTATATCAAAGATCGGGTTCAGGAACCGCGTCCGTATGTGGTGTGGCTGGAACACAGTCATGATCTGGACGATAAAGCGTTCTATGCGTTAAAGCGCAAACAGCGCAGCCAGAGGGTGGAAACATTGATGGCAGACGATACGCTGTTACCGGCCTGGCTAAAAAGACATTGGGCGCACGAAACCGGCTTTGCATTTCCTTCGGGACATACTATGTTTGCCGCCAGCTGGGCATTACTGATCGCTGGATTACTGTGGCCACGTCGGCATTACAAAACGGTAGCAATAGTGTTCTTGTGGGCCAGCGCCGTAATGGGCAGCCGTCTGTTACTCGGTATGCACTGGCCGCGTGATTTGGTGATGGCGACGGGATTGTCATGGTTGCTGGTGACCATCGCAACCTGGCTGGCGCAGCGTTTCTGCGGGCCGCTTAGCTTGCCTCCTGGTGAGCAAAATGAAGTCGCACAACGCAAGCCTGAATTGTAATTCCACGCGTCGGCTTCATATTTTTGATTGCGCTTGCGTAAAAACGAATCGTCCGGTGCTGCTGGCAGCAGCATTTTTGCAGTAATTTTGGCATAATTATTCCCGATAACCTCACAACAGGATGCACTGTGAAATATTTGCTGATTTTTTTAGTGGTTTTGGTCATCTTCATCATTTCCGTCACCTTAGGCGCGCATAACGATCAGGTCATCACCTTTAACTATCTGCTCGCACAGGGCCAATTCCGTATCTCTACCTTACTGGCAGCCTTGTTTGGCGCAGGATTTTTGCTCGGCTGGGCAATTTGCGGTTTGTTCTGGTTACGCGTCCGCGTTTCGTTGGCAAATGCACAGCGCAAAGTAAAACGTATGCAGGCGCAAATTGAACAGGGCAGTACGTCAATGACGACGACATCATCGTCTGCCCGGGAATAATCGTCCATGCTTGAATTGCTGTTTCTGTTGCTTCCAATTGCTGCTGCGTACGGCTGGTATATGGGCCGACGTAGTGCGCAGCAGGGCAAGCAACAGGAAGCGAACCGCTTATCTCGCGAATATGTCACGGGTGTGAACTTCCTGCTGTCCAACCAGCAAGATAAAGCGGTTGATCTGTTTCTGGATATGCTGAAAGAGGACAGCGGCACGGTTGAGGCTCACCTTACGTTAGGTAACTTATTCCGTTCGCGTGGCGAAGTTGATCGTGCCATTCGTATCCATCAGTCATTAATGGAAAGCGCGTCTCTGAGCTACGATCAGCGTTTACTTGCCATTCAGCAGTTAGGGCGCGATTACATGGCTGCCGGTCTTTATGACCGTGCAGAGGACATGTTCAAGCAATTAACTGATGAAACAGATTTTCGTCTCAGCGCATTACAACAGCTATTGCTGATTCACCAGGCTACCAGCGACTGGCAGCAGGCAATAGACGTTGCCGAGCGTTTAGTTAAATTAGGTAAAGATAAACAAAAAGGCGAAATTGCCCATTTTTATTGCGAACTCGCGTTGCAGGCGATGAGCAGCGACGATCTCGATCGCGCCATGAATTTACTGAAAAAGGGCGAAGCCGCCGATCGGCAAAGTGCGCGTATTTCTATCATGATGGGTCGCATCCTGATGGAGAAGGGCGATTATGCCAAAGCCGTTGGACATTTGCAGCGTGTGCTTGATCAGGATAAAGAGTTAGTGAGTGAAACACTCCCTATGCTGGAAACCTGTTTCCAGCGCCTGAACCAGCCGGAAGCCTGGGCTGATTTTCTGCAGCGTTGCGTTGAAGAAAACACCGGGGCTGCGGCCGAGCTTTACCTGTCCGAAATACTTGAGCAGCAGCAGGGCCCGGAAGCGGCGCAGCTGTATATCAATCGACAATTACAACGTCATCCCACGATGCGGGTGTTTCATCGCCTGATGGATTTCCACCTGCACGAAGCTGAAGACGGGCGCGCAAAAGAAAGCCTTATGGTATTACGCGATATGGTGGGCGAGCAGATTCGCACCAAACCGCGCTATCGCTGCCAAAAATGTGGCTTCACTGCACATGCGCTTTACTGGCATTGTCCTTCCTGCCGTACCTGGTCCTCTGTAAAACCCATTCGTGGTCTCGACGGACAATAAAGCGGGGGGATTGCAGAGCGAAAGCACGTCGGCACATATTTTAGTTACAACATACAAATAAAAATACTTATTCCATTGCCAGCATCGAGCAGCTTCTTGTCATACAGGCAAGAACAGCGATTGTGATGATGCAGGGCCGCAGGTAGAATGCTTGCCGTTTGAATCATGCGCCTGCGGGTGCCCACTGCAGAGGAAATGCTATGCCTTCACCCCAAACTGTGACCGCTTCGCCGATTCTGGTGGCGCTCGATTATCACGACCTTAATAGCGCGTTACGTTTTGTTGACCAGATCGATCCTCGCAGTTGCCGACTGAAAGTGGGCAAAGAGATGTTCACCTTATTTGGCCCAACGCTGGTAAAAGACCTGCAACAGCGCGGTTTCAATGTATTCCTTGATCTCAAATTTCATGATATTCCAAACACTACCGCGCATGCTGTTGCCGCAGCCGCCGATCTTGGCGTCTGGATGGTGAACGTGCATGCCAGCGGCGGGGCGCGAATGATGAATGCCGCACGTGAAGCGTTAATACCGTTTGGCAAAGATGCCCCGTTGCTTATCGCTGTTACGGTATTAACCAGCATGGATGCCGACGATCTTAAAGGTTTGGGTATTACGCTCACGCCAGCAGAACAGGCGGAGCGGCTGGCAAAATTAACCGCCGAATGTGGACTTAACGGGGTAGTGTGTTCCGCCCATGAAGCCGGACGTTTCAGGCAGGCAATAGGACAGGATTTTACGCTAGTCACGCCAGGTATTCGTCCGGCGGGTAGCGATGCCGGCGATCAGCGCCGCATTATGACGCCACAACAGGCGAAACAGGCTGGCGTAGACTATATGGTAATTGGGCGTCCGATCACCCAATCAGCCGATCCGGCCGCTACCCTGCAATCCATTCTGCACAGCCTGGGAGAAGCTTAATGAGTCGCGATAATCCTCTGGTGTATTCGACCGGTGTGGGGCGCATAGAACAGCCGCAGCCTAAAGCCGAACGGCCTAAAGGTGATGGCATCGTTCGCATACAGCGACAGACCAGTGGCCGTAAAGGTAAAGGCGTCTGCCTGATTACTGGTATCGATTTGGATGATGCGGCATTAACCCAGCTTACCGCTGAGCTGAAGAAAAAATGCGGCTGCGGTGGTTCATTAAAAGATGGCGTTATCGAAATCCAGGGTGATAAACGTGATCTGCTCAAAAATCTGCTGGAAGCGAAGGGGATGAAGGTCAAGCTGGCGGGCGGTTAAGGCAATGAATCGGGCTAGTTAGTTAGCCCGATGTACAGGTAGCCGCGTTTAATTAGGCTATTAATGGACCTGATGACCGATAATACCGCCTACCGCTGCACCGCCCACGGTGCCAAGCCCGCTGCCATTAGTCAGAACAGAACCACCAATGGCGCCAGCACCGGCCCCAATAGCCGTATTGCGATCGCGCTTCGACCAGTTTGAACAACCGCTTAACGCGACAATCAACGTGGTAGCAAGAACGGCTGCACTAATTCGCTTCATTGTAATTGTCATAAACTTCTCCTTTAGTGTGCTCACAGAGGCAACACGTTAAGTATAGCGCCGAAATAAATTTCACCCGCTACCGTCATTCTGTTACCCCTCCCTTAAGAGCATTAAACCCAGGCAAACAGGGCCGCTCTATATTTGAAAATATTTTAAACATTCTGTGAAATTTCCGAAGGCAGACAATTCTCAATTCACACCACAATTTTGCTTTCATAGCCAATTCATTCTGCGTTTATAGCTATTTGCTCCATAACCTTTTACCCGCTTGCTCCGCAAACTTTAAGCACGATTGTCAGCCGGAGAAAAGGAATGCTGGAACAGCTTAAACAACAGGTTTTAGAAGCCAATCTGGATTTGCCCAAATATAATTTAGTGACGTTTACCTGGGGAAATGTCAGCGCTATCGATCGCGAGCAAAACCTGCTGGTAATCAAACAGTCGGGTGTGCGTTACGACGTAATGAAGCGGGATGATATGGTAGTGGTTGATCTTGCTACCGGTGAAGTCGTTGAAGGGGACAAACGTCCTTCTTCTGACACGGCAACCCATCGCGCGCTTTACCTTGCCTGGCCAGAAGTTGGCGGTATTGTGCATACACATTCGCGCCACGCCACGATCTGGGCGCAGGCGGGACGCGCAATACCTGCATGGGGAACTACCCATGCGGATGATTTTTATGGCGAAATCCCCTGTACGCGTGCAATGCGCGATCAGGAAATTAAAAGCGAATATGAATGGAATACCGGCGAAGTGATTATTGAGACCTTTGCTCAACGTGAACTCTCTCCCAGTGCTATTCCCGCTGTGCTGGTTAATTCGCACGGACCTTTCGCATGGGGAAAAGACGCACATGCTGCTGTTCACAGCGCTGTAATATTAGAAGAAGTGGCTTATATGGGTTTATTCAGCCAGCAATTAACCGCCAGCTTGCCGCCGATTCAGCAAACCTTGCTTGATCTCCATTATCTGCGCAAACACGGTGAAAATGCCTGGTATGGACAAAAGTAAATAACCTAAAGGGGTTTTGCGCTGGGTAATCCCGACCCGGAACGACGTGAATTTTTTGGCAAAGCGGTACATACGCTGATCCCGTTCTTCGCTTTTGCCTTAGGCAATACGATTAACCTGGCGGTGGTTGCCGAAACCGGCTTGCTGGGCATTATGCCTGGTGTTGCGGTGAATTATAATTACCGGCATTCCGTTAATCATCACCGATCGCCTTATTGGTGGTGGTGATGGAACCGCAGGTATCGCCGCGTCCAGTACCGCAGGTACTGCCGTCGCCACGCCGGTATTAATTGCTGAAATGCTGCCCCAGTTTAAACCGGTTACACCTGCCGCAACTGCACTTGTTGCGACTTCAGTTATTGTCACTTCCGTCCTGGTACCGATTATCATCGCTGTTTATTCAAAACGCGTTAAGCGTTCGCAGATTGCGATAAGTCAACGCGCGGCCATTAAGTAACCCTCCTAATCAATCCCTGATAGACGTGTCGGGGATACCTCTGGATTTCGTGTTATAAATCAATCACTCATTTGGTCTGGCCTCGCTCTGCATTACGCTGATGTAGCGTAAAAAACGCATCTAATAAACAGAGGATGAGACTATGACAGTAATTAACCAAGCAACTTGCAGATTGTTTACCGAAGTCGGACATACCACACAGTTGGTGGCTTATTACGAGGAAGGACGCCGCACCATGTGGATGATGTTGCGGGCGCAACCGCGTCCCAGCTTCAATCATGAATTGATCGAGGAAATCATGAACCTGAGTTACGCCGCTCAGCGTTCGGGCTTGCCGATTGATTTCTGGGTAACTGGCTCGCTGGTGCCGCAGATGTTTAATGCGGGCGGTGATTTACGCTTTTTTGTCGAGTGCATTCGCAATAATCGTCGCGAGGCTTTACGTGCTTATGCCCGCGCCTGTGTGGATTGCATTCACTCAGCAGCGCGTGGGTTCGATACCGGTGCGGTAACGTTAGCAATGATTGAAGGCAGTGCATTAGGCGGTGGATTTGAAGCCGCACTGGCACACCATTTTATCCTGGCGCAAAACAATGCACGCATGGGCTTCCCTGAAATCGCCTTTAACCTGTTTCCGGGCATGGGCGGATATTCGTTGGTGGCTCGTCGTGCAGGTATGAAACTGGCGGAAGAGCTAATCTGTGAAGGGGAATCACACAGCGCCGAATGGTTCGAAACGCGCGGCCTGGTCGACAAAGTGTTCCAGCCGGGCGAGAGTTATCGCGCCACGCGTACGTTCATTGACACCCTCCGCCCTAAACTGAATGGCGTGCGGGCAATGCTCAAAGCGCGTCAGCGCGTACTGCAACTGTCGCGCGCTGAGCTAATGGACATCACTGAAGATTGGGTTGATTTTGCTTTCACCATTGAACCAAAAGATATTGCTTATATGGAACGTCTGGTGCAATTACAAAACCGCCATAGCGCTTCGTTGCGTAAAGCGGGATAGTAATATAAGCCAGCGTTAAACGCGGGCAGGATGCTTAGCCAGCCAATGCCCAAACTGCTCTGCGGGCATTGGTTTTGCATAGTAGTAACCCTGGCGTCCATCAACTCCGCTATTGAGAACAAATTTTTCTTCAGCTTCAGTTTCAATGCCTTCAGCAATCACCTGCAAATCAAGTGCCTTGGCTACGGCAAAAATCGCACGAACCAGCGACTGTGAAACCGGTTGTTGATTAATATTACGAATAAAGCTCTGATCGAGCTTAATAGCGTTGATTGGCATACGGGCTAACTGTGACAGCGACGAATAACCCGTACCAAAATCGTCAAGATGAACCTGAGCACCCAGCGCCTGAAACTGTTTCATTAGCGTCAGGGCTTCGGCTTCATTCTCAATCAGGCAGCTTTCGGTCAGCTCAATATCGATTGGGCAATCGCTCAGTCCGGCGTCGGTTAAGGCTTGTTTCAGATCACAATAAATACTTTTATCGAGCAGCTGACGCGCCGAAACATTCACCGCCACGCGCAGGTCAATATCCTGCTGACGCCAGGTAAGCACCTGTTGCAGGACGTTGAGCATAACCCAGCGCCCCAGCGGGACGATCAATCCGGACTCTTCCGCGTATGGAATAAATTCTGCGGGAGACACCATGCCACGCTCCGGCGAGTTCCAGCGCACTAACGCTTCTGCGCTGCGCACTTCGCCATCGCTGTCGATTTTTGGCTGGTAAAATACGATTAAATGATCAAGCACAAGTGCTTTGCGTAAGTTGGTGTCCAGCCATAAATATTCAAACACGCGCTGATTCATCTCAGCGGTGAACACACAAAATTTACCGCGACCGTTCTCTTTGGCGTGGTACATCGCCGTATCGGCATTACGGATCAGGCTTTCGCGATCTTCACCGTGCAGCGGGGCGAGGGCAATACCAATGGAACAGCCGCTATACACTTCGATCAGCCCAATGCGGAATGGCTGGTGCAGGCGATCCAGAATGCGGGATGACATCGCTTCCAGAGAAGCCTGGCTGGTATGTTCTGCCAGCACCACAAACTCATCTCCACCCAGCCGCCCTAGCGTTTGATCTTTATCCAGGCAGCTTAAAATCGCCAGCGACACGGCTTGTAACAGCTGATCGCCAAACATGTGCCCATAGGCGTCGTTAACTTTCTTAAAGTTATCCAGATCGAGGTACACGACACCCGTTTCATCGTCACCTGCCTGTTCCAGTGCCTGGCTCATCCGTTGCTGAATAGCATTGCGATTAGGTAGGCCCGTCACCGTATCGGTGTTTGCCAGCACCCGCAGGCGTTCCTGAGCGCGCCTTTCCTCTGTTATGTCCATTCCTGAACAGATGAGAAAAATTTCATTTTTCCCGCTACCGCTGTGCACGAACTTATTACGAAACAGAAACAATCGCTGGCCCTTTTTGGTTTTAATCCAGCGTTCTACTTCATAAGAGTTGCCATCACGAAAGAAACCGGCAATGTTGCGACGCGAAGCCGCAGCTTCCTGTTTACTCATAAAAAGCTGAAAAACGTTGCGCCCGATGACTTCATGCTCATGCAGGCCGGTATATTCTTCACTCAGGCGGTTAAATCGTTGAATATTGCCGCGTTGATCGAGAATAACGATGACCGAATTGGCTTCTGAAACCACCTGCTCAGCAAAAGAGAGACCCTGCGTTAAATCACGCGCCACGGCAGTAGTATCGCCCCAGGCCGACGCTGTACCGCCCCAGCTTGATTGGTTCACCTTACGACCAACGAAATGCATTGGCACGGGTACGCCATGCAGCGGTAGCGTCAGGTTAATACTGGAGGTGATAACCGGCATGCTGCGCAATAAACTGGCCTGACCCGGCGTTAACGGCAGGGCAATATGGGTATTTGATGATTCATCTTCAGCAAAATGCAACGCATCACTGTCCGCGGTGAGACGCCAATGAGGGCTGGTTGTACCAAATAAGGTATACAACAAGGTTTGCCCTTGTTCATCGGTCATGAAACTTCCTCCCGGGGAGTACTTAGTCAGTGTTATCTCATTATTTTAGCAACAGTATTCATCATCAGATGTCAGTACAAGATACAAATCTAATATATTTTTTTGTCCAGCTATAAATGGCACAAAAAAGCCCCGTCAGCGCGGGGCGATAAGAAGTATTTAACAGGGGCATTTTCCCAGTTTGCCAGCCTGGCTGGGAAAACGCGCGTCCAGACAATATCGATGAAATTCGCGTTCCGTCATCGGTGTCTGGTTCGCATGATGACAGCGCATATGCTGTAAATATTTTTGATAATCCTGTACGCCGACCATTAAGCGAAAGCTTTGCTGTAAGCCTCGCCACAACCCACGCCAACTAAAACACGTTGCCGCCGGTGCTGACAACATCAGGCAGCGTTCGATACGCCAGACGCCTTGCGGGCGTAACGCGCGATGAACAGCATCAGACATGACGCACCTCCTTACGAAGCGACGGTTCGGATTCATGTGTTGTTGGAACGTTGCTGTGCAACGCACGACGGATAACAAATATCGCTGCAATCAACATGGTGACAGCAACCAGCATAAAGAAGCCGCACAGCGCCGCGTTGATTTGATTGCTGAACACAATGGTTTGCATATCTGCAATGCTTTTCGCTGGGGCAATAATTACCCCTTCATCCAGCCCTTTGCGGAACTTGTTGACCTGTGCAAGGAAACCAATGGCGGGATTCTCGTGGAAGATTTTCTGCCAGCCAGCGGCCATTGAGGTAATAAACAGCCAAATCGTGGGCAGAATCGTTACCCAGGCGTAACGCTGTTTTTTCATCTTGAACAACACAACTGTACCCAGTATCAATGCCATTGAAGCCAGCATCTGATTGCCGATACCGAACAGCGGCCATAAAGTGTTAATGCCGCCAAGCGGATCAACGACGCCCTGATAGACGAAGAAACCCCAGCCAGCAACCGCCACCGTCGTACCGGCCATACTGCCCAGCCATGATCGGTTATTCGCCATGGATGGCACCACAGTGCCTACAAGATCCTGCACCATAAAACGGCAGGCACGCGTGCCCGCGTCAACCGCAGTCAGAATAAACAACGCCTCGAACAGAATGGCGAAGTGATACCAGAACGCCATCATCACGCGGCTGTTGAATACGTCGGTGATGATGTGCGCCATGCCGACGGCGAAGGTCGGCGCGCCACCAGCACGGGAAAGAATTGAATTTTCGCCAACGTCGCGGGCGATGCCACTGAGCACTTCCGGCGTGACGACAAAGCCCCAGCCATTAATAATCTGCGAGGCGCTCTCCACCGTAGTGCCAATCAACGCCGCCGGGGAGTTCATGGCAAAATACACGCCAGGGTCCAGTACCGAGGCGCAGATTAACGCCATAATCGCCACAAACGACTCCATCAGCATGGCACCGTAGCCGATAAAACGCATATGGCTTTCGCGTTCGACCAGCTTCGGCGTAGTGCCGCTGGACACCAGCGCATGAAACCCGGAAATGGCACCACAGGCGATAGTAATAAACAGGAACGGGAACAGTGCGCCAGAGAAGACCGGGCCGGTACCATCAATAAACCGCGTCACCGCAGGCATTTTCATTTCAGGCATGGCGAAAATAATACCCACCGCCAGCCCAGCGATCACGCCGATTTTCAGGAAGGTTGAAAGATAGTCGCGCGGCGCCAGCAGCAGCCAAACCGGCAGTACTGAGGCAATAAAGCCGTAAATCACCAGCACCCAGGTCAGCGATGTGCCTTTCAGAGTAAAGAACGGTCCCCAGAAAGGATGCTGCGCCACGTCGCCACCATAAATGATGGCGGCCATCATCAGCACGAAGCCAATTAATGACACTTCAGCAATTTTTCCCGGACGGATGAAGCGCATGTAAACGCCCATCAGCAGGGCGATCGGGATAGTCGCAGCAATGGTGAACAGGCCCCAGGGACTGTTTGCCAGTGCTTTGACCACAACCAGGGCCAGCGCGGAGAGAATGATGATCATCACGCCAAGCGCACCCAGCATAGTAATCACGCCAGCAAAGGCTCCCAGTTCCTGACGCGCCATTTCACCCAGCGAACGTCCGTCGCGACGGGTGGAAATGAACAGAATCAGAAAATCCTGCACCGCTCCGGCCATCATTACGCCAACCAGAATCCAGATAGTGCCAGGCAGAAAGCCCATTTGTGCCGCCAGAATCGGCCCAACCAGCGGGCCTGCGCCCGCAATAGCCGCAAAGTGGTGGCCAAACAGCACCCATTTATTGGTGGGAACATAATCCAGACCGTCATTAAGACGCTCAGCTGGCGTGCGACGGCGATCGTCCAGCTCAAAAATATTACGGGCAATAAACAGACTGTAGAAGCGATAGGCGATGCTGTAACAGGCAACAGAGGCGATAACCAGCCATACCGCGTTAACGTGTTCGCCACGGCTTAATGCAAGCATGGCGAAAGCGCCCGCACCTATTAACGCCACCGCTAACCAGACGATGCTGGTTTTGACGTTTTTCATAACTGACTCCTTGTAGAGATCGAGAGAGAAGCGATCGAAAACAACGAGACAAAGGTAATGTAATGGAATGTAAGTGGAAGTTAATCGATGGGGAAGTGTGAGGCGAAGAACAAATTTAACATTTATGCTAACTTTTTCGCAGCCAGGAGAAGAGCGGGACAACCTGAGTTGCCCCGCAGACTTGCCTGCTTATACGGCTGGACGCGCGACGACGCTGCGCGTTTCCATACGCACTTCGGCGATGGTCACATCAATAACATCGGTTACGCGGAAGGCCACTTCGCCTTTGATCTGCACGGTGCCGTTTTCCTGGCTGCACACCAGTTCGTCACGCACCGCGTGAATGAACGGGGCAGGGATAAATGCAACCGCGCCAAATTCAAGCAAACGAACGCGCATACCGCCACGCGACACGTCGATAATCTCAGCGCTGAATTTACGATCGCTACCGGCAAAAGGCGCCAGATAGCGTACATACAGCCAGTCACCTACATCGCGCTCGGCCATACGATTCAGACGGCGACGCTCGCTCATGGTGACGGTCAGCGCATCATCAGGACGGGCAATCTCCTCACCACGAATAATTGCTTTCAGCAGGCGATGGTTGATCATGTCGCCAAATTTACGAATCGGCGAAGTCCAGGTAGCGTACGCCTCAAGTCCCAAACCAAAGTGCGGACCTGGCTCGGTACTGATTTCGGCAAAAGTCTGGAAGCGACGAATGCGGCTGTCGAGGAACTGGGTTGGCTGAGCGTCAAGCTCACGACGCAGCACGCGGAACCCTTCCAGCGTGGTGATCGCTTCTGCGTCCACGGTAATACCGTGGGTTGCCAGCACGGCAGCAGCCTGCTCGGCATTGGTAGTGTCAAAGCCAAGGTGGACGTTGTAAATACCAAAGCCAAGCCGTTCGCGCAGCACACTGGCAGCACAGACGTTAGCCAGGATCATCGCTTCTTCAACAATGCGGTTAGCAATGCGGCGTGGCTCAGCGATAATTTCTAATACTTCGCCTTTTTCACCCAGCAGGAAGCGGTAATCCGGGCGATCTTTGAACACCAATGCATGAGTCTGTCGCCATACACTCCGTGCCAGACAGAGGCGATGCAGTCTGCGAATTTGGTCAGCAATCGCGTCGCTTTCCGGTTTCCATTCGCCGCTGTTTTCCAGCCAGTCAGAAACCTCGTCGTAGACCAGCCTGGCTTTTGATTCAATCCAGGCGGCGAAAAATGCCACATCATCACCCAGGCTGCCATCTTTTGCCACGGTTACGCGACACGCCAGCGCTGGACGACGCACATGCGGACGTAGCGAACAAACGTCATCAGACAATTCGCGTGGCAGCATGGGAATATTAAAGCCCGGCAGATAGTTAGTGAATGCACGTTGCGCCGCCAGTTTATCCAGCTCGCTGCCTTCCGGCACGTAGGCGGTAGGATCGGCGATCGCAATGGTCAGGCGTAATGCGCCATCGGCCATTTCTTCGACATACAGCGCATCATCCATATCTTCGGTGCTGGCGCTGTCGATGGTGACGAAATCCAGCGCGGTCAGATCTTCACGCGATAGATTCTCCTCCAGCATGTCGCCAAAACTGACGTCAGGCGCTTCACGTTCAAGATTATGACGCGACAGCGTTACCCACCAGGGCGCAAGGTGATCGTCAGCGGTAACAATGAATTCCGTCAGTTCAGCATAGAAGCTGCGATCGCCTTTCAGCGGATGGCGGCGCATCTCAGCCACGGCCCAGTCGCCAGCCTGAAAGTCATGCGTCACGCCACGCGCTGGGCGGCATTGGATAGCCTCTTTCAACAGCGGATGATCCGGGACAATAGAAAGGCGATCGTCTTTCTTCTGCACGCGACCAACAAAGCGGCTCAGAAACGGCTCAACCAGCGTTTCTGGCTCTGCGCTTTCCCGGTCTTTGTCGCTGTGGATAATGGCGACAATACGGTCACCGTGCATCACTTTCTTCATCTGCGGAGGCGGAATGAAGTAGCTTTTCTGCGCATCAACTTCGAGGAAGCCGAAGCCTTTTTCGGTGCCTTTTACCACACCTTCGGCGCGAGGCGTTTGCGAGTGGAGCTTCTTTTTGAGCTGCGCGAGCAGCGGGTTATCCTGGAACATAATTTTTTTAGTTTCGTGGCCTAAGAGCGGCTGACAGTTTTACGCGAATCGACGCCGCGCGGCAAGGCAAAAAGCCGGTTAGACCGGCTTTTTAACAAGAGCATAACAAGGTTTTTAGGCAATACGTTGCTCGGGCAAAGCCTGGGTCAGTTCCAGCTTGACAGGTACTGATTTCGAGGTTGGCGTACCGCTGTCGTCACCAAAGCTGTTCAGCGGAACCAGCGGGTTGGTTTCAGGATAATAAGCCGCGAGATTACCGCGCGGAATATTGTACGGAACCAGCCTGAAGCCGCTGACACAGCGGGTTATGCCGTCATTCCACAGCGTTTCAATATCAACCCGTTGCCCCTCACTAAACCCTAGCGCTGCCATGTCATCCGGGTTGATAAACACCACTTCACGTTGACCGTACACGCCGCGATAGCGATCGTCGAGCCCGTAAATCGTGGTGTTATATTGGTCATGCGAGCGCAGGGTTTGCAGAGTAAATGGCACCTCGATATCCAGGTTTGGAAATAACGAGGTTGGCAGCGAAGCCGCGCTAAACTCCGCTTTTTCCGAAGGCGTGTTAAAACGCAGCTCAGCCGCCGCATTGCCGAGATAGAAGCCGCCTGGCTGGTCGCATTTCTCATTAAAGTTGGCGAAACCGGGAAGCGTGGCAGCAATATGATCGCGGATCAGATTGTAGTCAGCAGCCAGATCCCGCCATTTCACTTTATCGTCACCCAAAACAGCATGGGCAATTCCTGCCACAATCGCGGTTTCTGAGCGCTGCGTCTCTGCCAGAGGAATACCAATACCTTCTGAGGCGTGGACCATGCTGAAGGAGTCCTCGACGGTAATAAACTGGTTACCTGTCGCCTGTTCATCACGCTCAGTGCGGCCCAGAGTGGGCAGAATTAAACTTTCCTGACCCGGTACCAGATGACTGCGGTTCAGTTTGGTACTGATATGCACGGTTAAACCACAACGCGATAATGCCGTTTCGGTACGCGGTGAGTCCGGCGCGGCCGCCGCGAGATTGCCGCCAAGCGCAATCAGCACGTTAACCTCATTGCGTAGCATGGCGTTTAAAGCTTCAACGGTGTTATGGCCGGGCGCCCGCGGAGGCTCAAAACCGAAATGCGTACCCAGCGCATCAAGGAACGCTTTGCCGGGTTTCTCATCGATCCCCATAGTACGGTTGCCCTGTACATTACTGTGACCGCGAACCGGACACAGGCCAGCCCCTTTCTTGCCCAGTTGACCAAACAGCAGCTGCAGGTTAACGATTTCACGCACCGTATCAACCGAATGTTTGTGCTGAGTAATGCCCATGGCCCAGGCACAAATTACGCGGTCGGCGCTTTGGTAGATAGCGGCAGCTTCGCGGATTTGCGCTTCACTCAAACCAGATTGCGCCACGATATGCGCCCAGTCGGTGGTATCTACCGCGTCAAGATAAGCGTCCACGCCCTGCGTTTTTGCATTCAGAAAAGCCTGGTCAAACAGACCGCTTTCACCCGCCGCCAGTCGGGCGCGATGGGTTTCCAGCAGCGTTTTCACCATGCCGCGGATCGCCGCCATATCCCCGCCCAGATTCGGCTGGTAATAGGCCGAGCTGATGGTGCCCGCCATTGATGTGACAATTTCCAGAGGCTTCTGCGGATCGGCAAAACGTTCAAGGCCACGCTCGCGCAGGGTATTAAACGTGACAATTTTTGCCCCGTGATCGGCGGCATGGCGCAAGCTATGCAGCATACGCGGATGATTAGTGCCGGGATTCTGACCAAAGACGAAAATCGCGTCGGCGTGATCAAAATCGTCCAGACGAATAGTGCCTTTGCCTACGCCAATACTGCGCTTCAGGCCGGTGCCGCTGGCTTCGTGACACATGTTTGAACAGTCAGGAAAATTATTGGTGCCCAGCAGACGACCAAACAGTTGATACAGCCAGGAGGCTTCATTACTGGCGCGTCCGGAAGTATACAGCTCTATCTGGTCAGGATTATCCATCGCTTTGATGTGACGCGCGATCAGCGCAAAGGCGTCGTCCCAGCTAACAGGTTCGTAGTGATCGCTTTTGGCGTTATAGCGCAGCGGCTGGGTTAAACGTCCTTGATATTCAAGAAAATAATCGCTTTGCGCATACAGCGTGGTCACGCTGTGCTTAGCGAAAAATTCACCATCAACCACACGACGCGTCGCTTCCCAGGTCACGGCTTTTGCCCCGTTTTCACAGAAGCTGAAGGTACTTTTATTGTCATCACCCCATGCACAGCCTAGGCAATCAAAACCGCGTGCTTTGTTCATGCGCAGCAGGTTACGCATATTTTTCAGTGCAGCTTTGCTGTCAAAGACGAAACGCGTGGTGGCTTCCAGTGAACCCCAACCGCCCGCAGCCGCGCGGTAAGGTTTGATTTTGCGTTTAAATTTCATAGTGCAGGCTTATATATTGTAGGAAGTTTGTTATTGGGATATGGCTTAATAGTAAAGGAAAGTGTGCAGCTCGCAGGAAAAGTTGTCTAATTGATTGACTTAATGGTGCGATAGCTGCTGTTTATCGTGCACGGGATTCAAATGTGATAGAAGTCAAATTTTACGGGTGATTAACCCGGCGATGACGGGTGAACTTTCAACATCGCGCTAATACTGTTTTTTCACCACAGAAAAGGGCGCGACACCATGAAACAGCTCACCAGCCAGATTCATGCTTTTGGCAAAGCGTTGATGATGCCAATCTCTGTCATTGCCGCTGCGGGGATATTTCTCGGCCTGGCCGCGGCGATGCAGAACCCGGCGATCACCGGCGATGCGTTTGCACAGATGCAGGTGCCACAGTTAATCATTGGCTTTATTCGCAAAGTGGCTGGCGCGCTGTTTGCCAACCTGCCGGTATTTTTCGCAGTTGCCAGCGCCATCGGGTTAGCTAAGGCAGAAAAACCCACTGCCGCTTTTGCTGCGGTGATTGGTTATCTGGCCATGAACGTGGGTATCAATGCCACTCTGGCGGCAAAAGGCTTAACCGCCGCTACCACCACGCCGGACGCGCTGCAGCAGGCAGGCATGGATCAAACCACTGCAATGATGACGTCGGCTGAGTATATCGAGATGCTTGGCGTTTTTACGTACAACATGAGCGTTCTCGGCGGGGTAATTGCGGGTCTGGTCACCGTCGTGCTGCACAATCGTTTTTATACCCAACAACTGCCGACGGCGATCAGCTTCTTTGGCGGCCGTCGCTTCGTGCTGATTGTGACCGTTGTCTGTCTGCCGTTGATTGGGGTGTTACTGGCGCTAATCTGGCCAACGATTGGGGAAGGTATTGCCTGGATCGGGCAGATGATTGGCAAAAGCGGTCAATACGGCGCGTTCTTACTCGGCGCCTTCGAGCGCATCTTAATTCCCACCGGTTTGCACCATATTCTGAATGAAACGGTGCGTTTCACCCCGATTGGCGGTATGGCAACGGTCGATGGGCAAAGTATTGTCGGCGCGCTCAATATCTTTAATACCTCATTAACCAATCCAGGCATGATCCCGGATAACACCCTGCGCGCTGCCACACAATTTCTGGCACAAGGCAAGATTCCTGTGATGATGTTTGGTTTACCGGCGGCAGCGCTGGCGATTTATCACACCGCGCGACCGGAACATAAACAGCGCGTCAAAGCGCTGGTGATGGCAGGCGCATTAACTTCATTTACCACAGGCATCACCGAACCGCTGGAGTTCTGCTTCATCTTCGTCTCACCGGTACTCTATTTATTACATGCTTTTCTGACGGGCCTGTCGTTTATGTTGATGTCGATGCTGCATCTGATGATCGGCAACGTGCAGGGTGGCGCAATCGACTTGATCGTGTTTGGTATTCTCGGCGGCAGCAAAACCCACTGGTGGTGGACACTGGTGCTCGGGGGCCTGTATGCGCCGCTCTATTATTACGCTTTCCGTTTTGTTATTACCCGCATGAACGTCGAAACGCCGGGACGCGAATCCGGTGATGAAAAGCCACAGGCGGTTGCCGCCGATGAACGGACGCAGGTAATCATCAGCGGGTTAGGCGGGCAGGCTAATATTGAGGATGTTGACTGCTGCTTTACCCGCTTACGCGTGCGCGTCAAAGACATGAAAGAAGTAGTCGATCAAACCTTAATGAGCACAGGCGCTAATGGCGTTAATCGCGTCAGTGATAATGATGTGCAGGTAATTTATGGCCCGCAGGTAGAAAAAATTGCCAATGAAGTCAAAACAGCGTTAGGCGTAGCGTAAAGCGAAAAGGTAAACATCGAACATCCTTTATTTATTGTGATGATTAAAATGCCCTGTTTAATAACGGCTGGAAAATTAAGCGCCCGGTAATATTCAGATAAGTCGGAGGGTGAGCTGTTCATGTAGCATATTAATCGCCTTTTCAGGTATGCTGAGTATATTCAGCGCTAAGCGCCCATTGTTTTTCTGAATAAATGCCAGGAGGTCAGATGAATAATGTCATACTGAGTATGCTCGCTAAGATTTCAAAGATGGACGCTCAGGCAAAACAGCTAGCCGCTCGGGTAGAAGCGCAATCGTTAATGATGAGTGCGTTGCTTTTTACCATCGGTCAAAGCGGTGGGATTAATGAACTCATTGGCAGCGTGAATAAAGCAATCAACTCCGTGCGAGTTGATCTAAACGATCCTTGCCAGGCTGAAACAGAATTACTGCTGCAAGAGTTCGAGGATATGGTTAAAGTTTCTCAACTTATTGCCCGCGAGAATGACGTTTTGAATACAGGTGATGCAGGTCCATTTGAAACAAAAACCACTTGATAGTCGCCCCTTCGTTTAGGATTGTACCTTTCCTTAACGCAGGAAAAACAACCGCCTGACAGGCGGTTGTTTTTCACTTTATGCGGCCATTTTTTGACAAGCTTCTGCACAATGCAGACAGGCTTTAGAACATTTCTGGCAATGATCATGCTGATGTTTCCCACACTCTTCACCACATTGCCGACATATATCGGCACAAATCGCGCATAATTCTTTCGCTGACTGACTATCCAGCGCCATAAATTGCGCGCTCAGGCGACATATATTGGCGCACTGCATATCCAGACGGATACAGTCGCGCATCATTTCCAGATCTTCTTCTTTCAGACAAGAGGCTGCACAGTTATCACAGGCAGCGGCACATAAATAGCAGGCTTCAATACAATTGCGATATTGTTCAGGCATAACGCCTCCTTATTTAGATTCTGTTTAAGCCTGGAAGCGACAGTCACTTTATGCAAATAATTAATGCATTAAAAACTTTTACTGCATATGAATTATGGGTAATAACCAGGCTCAGACTATTAATAAAAGGGCTGCAAGCACCGCAGCCCTGAAAGAATGAATTAATGTGCAGGAAGCGCATAGGCCATCAGAGAATCACCCGAGCGGGTACCCAGCCCGCCGTGACCACCGGCGGCGATAACGACATATTGTCGCCCATCTTCCCCCATGTAAGTCATTGGCGTAGCCTGTCCGCCAGCCGGTAAACGGGTGCGCCACAGTTCTCGTCCGCTGGTTTCGTCATAAGCACGCAGGTAATCATCGGCGGTTGCGCCCATGAAAATCAGCCCGCTTTGCGTAATGACGTTGCCACCCATCATAAAGATACCGGTAGGCAGCGGTGCGTTGGTATGGGTACCAAAAATATTCATGTCGCGCGTGGTGCCAGCCGGACGCTCCCAAATCACTTTGCGACTGGTCAGATCGATAGCGTAAATTTTGCCCCATGGTGGCATGCTACACGGCGCGCCTAATACGCCAAGCCACGGTTTGACTACCGCTGCCCACGGCGTGCCATATTGCGGACCTACCGCAAACTCTTTTGGTTTTGGATAGGGTTGCCCGCTGGCCCAGCCAGCCCATTTCTGCATTAGCCCTTGCTTGATGGCTTCATCGCTTTTCATCATTTGCATGGTGAAAGGAATGTAGCTGGTATTGGCGATCATCACGTTATGGCGTGGATCGACTGACGCACCATACCAGTCCATCACGCCATCAAAGGCGGGGTAAGCAATGGACGTTCCGGCTGCTGGCGGCGTGAAATTGCCTTGATAGCGATAACGATGGAACTGAATGCGGCACAACAGCTGATCAAAAGGCGTCGCGCCCCAGGTCTCGCTGGCTTTTAACACCGGTGGGCCAAGATCCGGCATACCAACGGAATCCGGCTGGGTGGGCGAAAGTCGCTCACCGGGTAGCGAAGGCGATGACGGCACCGGCTTTTCATTTACCTGCGCCAGCGGCTTACCGGTACGGCGATCCAGCATAAAAATCTGTCCCATTTTAGTCGTTTGCACCAGCGCAGGAACGGTGCTGCCATTCGATGAGGGCAAATCCACTAAGGTTGGGCCGATCGGCAAGTCAAAGTCCCAGACATCGTGATGCACCGTCTGGAAATGCCACTTTTCTTCACCGCTGTGAATATCGAGCGCCACAATCGCGCTGGAATATTTCTCGTCGAAAGGACGTCTGCCGGCACCGTAATAGTCTGGCGTTGCATTGCCTAGCGGGATATAGATCAAACCCAGCTTCGCATCGGCAGTGTAAGTTCCCCAGCCATTTGGTGTTCCGCGCGTATAGGTTTCACCCGGCTTTAATGGTGCATTGGCTGGATTTCTACCCATATCCCATGCCCAGCTCAGTTTGCCGGTTTTTTCATCATAAGCGCGGATCACGCCCGACGGTTCCCCGGTGGCTTGGTTATCGTAAATCCAGCCTCCTAACACAATGCGTCCATCCATCACCATGGGCTGCGAAGTGATGTAGTGGAAACCAGGCGGCACGTCGCCCATATGGTCGGTCAGGCTGACATAACCATGATCGCCAAAGGACTCACAAGGTTTACCGGTACGGGCATTCAGCGCCACCATGCGCGCATCCGCCGTGGTAGTGATAATTTTTTCCGGGCAGGTAGCGTCACTTTCAACCTGACTCCACGCTACGCCACGACAGGCAAGATATTCATTGGCCGCGGTGTTTGCTTTCGGTTCAAACTTCCAGCGCTGTTTTCCGCTGGTCGCATCCAATGCAATCACGGCACGGTGGGGCGTACAGATATACAGGCTATTGCCGACTTTGATCGGAGTGACTTCAAAACTGAATTCGCGTCCGGCTTTGTCTTCACCTTTACGCATAACATCACCCGTGTCATAACGCCACGCGGGTTTCAGCTTACTGACGTTTTGCGGCGTGATTTGCGTTAGCGGTGAGAATCGTTGTCCGGCGGCCGTGCGGCCATAATGCTTCCAGTCATTATCATTATCGGGTGTGGCGCTGTTTTGCCCGATTTGCGTAGCGGGGAAGGGCTGATGATGAATGAAGCGCGCGTCAGTGACCTGCCAGCCGCTATACAGAATGCCAACGATAGCGAGGAGATAAATAAACCCGGCACCCAGAGTTGCACGGCGTTGCGCAGGCACGGCGACAACAGGACGCACCACCCAAGGCATACACAACCAGATGCCAAGGATTGCCAGTGCAAGCAGACGAGGCAGCAGCTGCCAGCCATCTAGTCCCACTTCGGCTAATGACCAAATCATCACGATCAGGAAGGTGAGCAGATAAAGCCAAATGCCAGCCGATCGACGACGTAAAATGAAGATTCCACTGATTAAAAAACCGATGCCAAAAAGCAGGTACCAGGGTGTACCGCCTGAAACTGCCAGCCAGCCGCCGAGTATCAGATAAGCCAGTCCAGACAGGCTAACCAGAATACCGCTAAGCGTTGGCCATAAACGAAACCATGTTGATGTCACTGTGCGTCCCTCTGTAAATGATTGTCAAACAAGCGTATAAAAAAACTGACAATTTGCAGCCGAAAACCGGAAACCCCCGGCTTTTTTGGCAAAATACCCTTGTTTTTCAGTTAAAAGAGGTGAGTAATTTATTGTCTCTGAAAATTTCTAAGGACGCTCAGAGCAGGCCAGCTACAGGGATGGTCGAATAAAGCAGAGCAGGATGAAAAAACGCCAGCAGTCTTGCTGTTGGCGCTTATTTAATTCAGGTAACGTTACGCTTCTGATGTTTTGCGCTGAGGCGCTTTGCGCACGGGGGTCTCACCGGCAACAAAGTATTTCGCCGTACTGCGCGGCAGCGGCTGGCGACCGCGAATGCGGTCAGCAATCTTTTCGCCTATCATAATGGTGGTGGCGTTCAGGTTACCGGTAATGATGAGCGGCATAATTGACGCATCGACCACACGCAGCGCTTCCAGTCCATGAACGCGCCCCTCACCGTCCACTACGGCCATACTGTCGCTGCCCATTTTGCACGTGCCGCATGGATGGTAAGCCGTTTCGCCATGGTTACGCACAAACTCATCCAGTTGTTCATCGGTCTGGCAATCCAGACCCGGACTGATTTCGCGGCCGCGATAGTTATCTAGCGCAGGCTGCTGAATAATTTCACGGGTGATGCGAATCGCATCGCGGAATTCATGCCAGTCCTGTTCAGACGCCATATAGTTGAACAAAATCGACGGATGCTGTCGCGGATCGCGCGATTTTAAACGCACATGGCCGCGACTTGGCGAACGCATCGAGCCCACATGGCACTGAAAACCGTGCGCATCGACCGCGTTCGAACCATTGTAATTAATGGCAACCGGCAGGAAGTGGTACTGGATATTCGGCCAGGCGAACTCTTCACGACTACGAATAAACCCACCCGCTTCGAACTGATTGCTCGCGCCGACACCACTGCCGTTAAACATCCATTCAGCACCGATTTTCGGCTGGTTCCACCATTTTAATGCCGGATAGAGCGAAACCGGTTCTTTACATTCGTACTGCAAGTACATCTCCAGATGGTCCTGCAGATTCTCGCCGACGCCAGGAAGATCATGCACCAGCGGAATAGCAAACTGCTTCAGCAAATTAGCCGGGCCAACACCTGAACGCTGTAAAATTTGCGGCGAAGCGATGGCACCCGCACATAACAGTATTTCACGGCGCGCATAGGCTTGTTGCGCGGTATGGCTGTCGCCAACCAGATACTCTACGCCTGTGGCACGTTTGCCTTCGAACAGAATACGGTCGGTGGTGGCGTGGGTAATAATCTTCAGGTTAGTACGGCCTTTGGCCTGATCGAGATACCCGCGCGCGGTGCTGGAACGACGGCCCTGGGGCGTCACAGTACGGTCCATTGGACCAAAGCCTTCCTGCTGATAACCGTTCAGGTCATCGGTGCGCGGATAACCTGCCTGGACACCCGCTTCGATCATCGCCTCGAACAATACATTATTCCCGGCTTTCGGCGTCGCGACGCAAACAGGCCCCTCGCCGCCATGATAATCATTCGGTCCGATGTCGCGTGTTTCCGCTTTACGATAGTAGGGCAGGCAATCCAGATAGCTCCACGATTCCAGACCAGGCTCAGCGGCCCAGTTATCAAGATCCAGCGCATTTGCGCGGATATAGCACATGCCGTTAATCAGCGATGAGCCGCCCAGGCCTTTACCGCGTCCACACTCCATACGGCGATTGTTCATATGGGGTTCAGGATCGGTTTCGTATGCCCAGTTATAGCGTTTTCCCTGGAGCGGGTACGCTAACGCCGCAGGCATCTGAGTGCGAAAATCGAAACGATAATCAGGTCCGCCCGCTTCTAACAGGAGAACGTTGACGTCGCTGTCTTCGGTCAGGCGTGTTGCTAAAACATTCCCTGCGGATCCGGCTCCGATAATGATGTAATCAAATTCCATTCGTCGTTCCTCAGGTTAAAAAATTAAAATACAGACTGAAAACGCGTGAGTTCGACTTGCACCGATTTTAGCTGGGTATAGTTTTGCAGCGTTATCAGGCCATTTTCACGACCAACGCCGGAATGCTTGTAGCCGCCGACCGGCATCTCGGCAGCCGATTCACCCCAGGTATTGATCCAGCAGATACCCGCTTCAATTTGATGAATAACCCGATGCGCGCGGTTCAGGTCTTGCGTGACAACACCCGCAGCCAGACCAAACTCGGTGGCATTGGCGCGGCGGATCACCTCTTCTTCATCGTTATAAGTCAGAATGGACATCACCGGACCAAAGATCTCTTCACGCACAATTTTCATCTGGTCATGACAATCAGTGAACACGGTTGGGGCAACCCAGGCACCATTATCAAAACCCGGACCGGTTAAACGCTTACCGCCGCACAGCACGCGTGCGCCTTCAGCAATACCGGATTCGATATAGCGCATTACATTATCGCGATGGGCAAAACTGACCAGCGGGCCAAAGTTAGTTTCCGGCTGACGCAGATCGCCAGGGCGAATCCGTGCCACCCGTTCAGCAATTTTCGCTTCGAAAGCGGCTTTCAGCGGAGTAGGGATAAACACGCGGGTGCCGTTGGTGCATACCTGACCAGAACTGTAAAAATTGGCCATCATGGCGATGTCGGCCGCCAAATCGAGATCGGCATCATCAAATATGATCAGGGGAGACTTACCGCCCAGCTCCATGGTGACCTCTTTCAGCGTGGAGCCTGCCGCGTTCGCCATCACTTTTTTACCGCTGGCAACGCCGCCGGTAAACGACACTTTGTCGATTCCTGGATGTTCGGTCAGTAGCTGACCGGTTACCGGACCGGTGCCAGGCAGCACGTTGAATACACCATCGGGCAGGCCCGCTTCGGTATAGATCTCTGCCAGTTTTAATGCGGTCAAAGGCGTGACTTCGCTGGGTTTGAAAATCATGGCATTGCCTGCTGCCAGAGCCGGTGCCGATTTCCATAAAGCGATCTGGATGGGATAATTCCATGCGCCAATGCCCGCTACCACACCTAACGGTTCACGGCGGGTATAAACGAAAGAGGTCGCGCGCAGCGGAATCTGCTGGCCTTCCAGAGAAGGGACCAGGCCCGCATAATACTCCAGCACGTCGGCGCCGGTCACAATATCAACGCTCGCGGTTTCGCTGTAGGGCTTGCCGGTATCAAGCATTTCCAGTTCGGCCAGTTCATCATTTCGCTCACGCAGAATATCAACGGCACGACGCAGGATGCGTGAACGTGCCATTGGCGTCATCGCCGCCCAGACTTTCTGTCCTTTTTGGGCAGCAACAACTGCGCGATCTACGTCAGCCGGTCCGGCCTGATGTACTTCAGCCAGCACTTCGCCGTTGGCCGGGTTAATAGTCTGGAAGGTCTCGCCTTCAGCCGCGGCAACACAGGCGCCATCGATATACAATTTTTGCTCGGCGAATGGAAACATCTCTTCTCCTTCCTTTATTCGTGCTCGCCAGCCAGCTGCTGACGGATAAATTGTGTTGTTAACGCGCTGGCGTCATCAGGATTAAAAGGCTTACCGCTTAATGCGATACGCAGCCATAAGCCGTCGATCAATGCGGCTAATCCATAAGCTGCCAGGCGCGCCTTTTCGCGCGGCATCTCGCGGCGAAACTCCGCTGCCAGCGTAGAAAATAAACGACGGCTGCTGACGCGTTCGAGGCGATTGAGCTGAGGTTGGTGCATGCTGCGGGACCAGAAATCCAGCCAGGCCTTCATGGCCGCGTTATGCACCTGCGTTTCATCGAAATTGCCTTCGACGATAGCGCACAGGCGTGCTTCGGTGGAGCTGTGGGTCAGAGGCCTGAGCCTGGCGGCAACCGCATCGCGCAACTGGCGCGTGACATCACGCATCGTCGCTTCTAACAAGCCATTTTTATCATTGAAATAGGGGCTGATGATCCCTGTCGATACGCCTGCACGGCGTGCAATCTGGGCGATCGTTGCATCATTAATGCCGACTTCATTAATGGTGCTCAGCGTCGCATCAATCAGCTGCCGACGTCTTATCGGCTGCATTCCCACCTTCGGCATAGTTCCAGCTCCACCTTCAATTCGAACCACTATTAAAACTTTTTTTGATTGCACGTTCAATATAAAAAGAATTTTGTTAGGATGCAGTGAGTTAGTTGTTACATAAACACAGCGGTGGGGCAGGCAACACGCTTTCGATCGCGATTCAATAATCTGGACAGACATGGGAAGGAAGCCGATCAGAAATTTGCTGATCGTAAAAAGCGACTTATTGATTTTTTGCAGTAAATTAACCAGAGGTAAACGATGATTAATCCACCTGCCAGTGAAAAAGACAGAATCAATCCCGTTGTGTTTTACACATCAGCCGGACTGATTCTGACATTTTCACTGGTTACAATCTTGTATAGCGATTTAGCCGCAGGCTGGATCCTGGACGCGGTAAACTGGGTCTCCGCTAAATTTGGCTGGTATTACATGCTGGCCGCTACCGTATATATCGTGTTTGTTCTTTATATGGCCTGCTCGCGTTTTGGTGCAATCAAGCTTGGCCCGGAACAGTCGAAACCCGAATTTAGTATGCTGAGTTGGTCGGCAATGTTATTTGCGGCCGGTATCGGTATCGATCTGATGTTCTTCTCGGTCGCTGAGCCGGTTGCACAATATATGCAGCCACCAGAAGGGGCCGGGCAAACCCTGCAAGCGGCCCGTCAGGCAATGGTCTGGACGCTGTTCCACTACGGCTTAACGGGCTGGTCGATGTATGCGCTGATGGGCATCGCGCTGGGCTATTTCAGCTACCGTTACAACCTGCCTTTGACCATTCGCTCTGCGCTGTACCCGATTTTCGGCAAACGCATTAACGGCCCAATTGGACACTCGGTAGATATTGCTGCGGTGGTCGGCACTATCTTTGGTATCGCCACCACCCTGGGCATTGGCGTGGTGCAGTTAAATTACGGTCTGAAAGTGCTGTTTGACGTTCCAGAGGGCCTGACAGCACAAACGGCGCTGATTATCTTGTCGGTTGTGATTGCGACGATTTCAGTCACCTCTGGCGTCGATAAAGGCATTCGTATCCTTTCAGAACTTAACGTCGCGCTGGCGCTTGGCCTGATTCTGTTTGTCCTGTTTATGGGCAAGACTGAGTTCCTGCTTGATGCGCTGGTGCTGAACGTGGGCGATTATATTCATCGCTTTATGGGCATGACGTTGAACACCTTTGCCTTTGATCGCCCAACCGAATGGATGAACAGCTGGACGCTCTTCTTCTGGGCGTGGTGGGTTGCCTGGTCGCCGTTTGTCGGCTTGTTTCTGGCACGTATTTCACGTGGACGTACCATTCGCGAGTTCGTTGTCGGCACGCTGATTATCCCGTTCACCTTTACGCTGCTGTGGCTGTCGGTATTTGGTAATGCTGCGTTATATGCAATCATCCACGGCAATGCCGGTTTTGCTCAGGAAGTGATGGGTCATGCGGAGCGTGGCTTCTACAGCCTGCTGGCGCAGTACCCCGCCTTTAAATTGAGCGCATCGGTGGCAACCATTACCGGGCTGCTGTTTTATGTCACCTCAGCCGATTCCGGCTCGCTGGTGCTGGCTAACTTCACCTCGAAGCTCAAAGACATCAACAGCGATGCACCAAACTGGTTGCGTATCTTCTGGTCAGTCGCCATCGGCGTATTAACCCTGAGCATGTTGATGACCAACGGCATCTCCGCGCTCCAATACACCACGGTCATCATGGGTCTGCCATTCAGCTTTGTGATTTTCTTTGTGATGGCGGGGCTGTATAAGTCAATGAAAATTGAAGATTACCGGCGCGCCAGCGCAACGCGTGAAACCGCACCGTATCTGATCGCCGCTAATGATCGTCTGAGCTGGAAAAAACGCCTGTCGCGCCTGATGAACTATCCCGGCACCCGTTATACCCAGCAGATGATGGAAACGGTAGTATTCCCGGCAATGCAGGACGTGGCGAAAGAATTAGCGTTGCGAGGCGGTAAAGTGGCGCTGGATAACATGCCAGCCGAAGAGGGCAGCGCAATTGGTTATCTTGATCTGCGCGTTAATCTGGGTGAAGAGCAGGACTTCGTTTATCAGGTCTGGCCGCAACAGTACTCCGTTCCAGGCTTTACCTATCGCGCGCGTAGCGGTAAATCAACGTACTATCGACTGGAGACCTTCTTACTGGAAGGCAGCCAGGGCAACGATTTGATGGATTACAGTAAAGAGCAGGTGATTATTGATATTCTCGATCAATACGAACGCCACCTGAACTTTATCCATCTGCACCGCGAAGCGCCGGGAAATAGCATCACTTTTCCTAACTTCTGATTAGTAACACCAAGGCCGGCGAGACTGTTCCGGTCTTTGCTTTCAGCTAGCCGATTCTCCGAAACGGGAAAAAATTGTCTATCTTTAGGGATTTAGAACTGATGCCTTTCTGCTATTGACAGGGAGTCGTATGAAAAAAATCTTTAGCACCTTTCTGCCCCTCTACGCCACCACCTTGCTGATGCTGCTGGGTTCCGGCCTTTTGACTACTTACGTCTCCCTTCGCCTGGCACATGAACAGGTCAATGGCGCGTTAATCGGCACCATTACTGCCGCGAACTATGTTGGCTTAGTGATTGGCGGTAAAGTTGGCCATAATTTAATCGCCCGCGTTGGGCATATTCGTGCTTATGTTTCCTGCGCCGGTATTATCACCGCCTCCGTTATCGGTCATGGCTTAACAGACATCATTCCACTTTGGGTATTTCTGCGCTTAATCATCGGATTGTGCATGATGTGCCAGTATATGGTGCTGGAAAGCTGGCTGAACGATCAGGCGGAGTCATCCCAGCGCGGCGTGATTTTCGGCTTCTATATGGTGGCGACTTATTTAGGTTTGAGCGGTGGTCAGGTGCTGTTGACGCTACAAAGCGGTTTTGGCGTGAGTTCTCTGCTGATCGTAGCGCTGTGTTTTGCCCTGTGTCTGGTGCCGATTGCCCTTACCACACGCACAAACGTACAGGCGATGTCGCCCGCACCGATGGAGCTGGGCTATTTTATTCGCACTATCCCTAAGCTCTTAAGCACCATCCTGATCACCGGCATGGCCGTCGGCGCGTTTTACGGATTAGCGCCGGTATACGCGAGCAGTAAAGGCTTTTCCACCGGCCAGACCGGGTTGTTTATGAGCCTGACTATCTTTGCCGGATTGGTTTCGCAGTTTCCGCTGAGCTGGCTTTCTGACCGCTACGATCGCCAGCGCCTGCTGTTCTTTATTTCCGCGCTGTTTGCCATGACGGCGCTGCCGCTGGTGTTATTGCCGCATTTGACATTTGGCTGGCTGCTGGGCACCGCGTTTGTCGTCAGTATGATGCAGTTCTCGCTTTATCCGTTGCAGGTGGCGCTGGCAAATGATCAGGTAGCAGCAGAACGCCGCGTTTCCCTCACCGCTTGTTTGCTGATGGCGTTTGGTATCGGAGCCAGTATCGGGCCGCTGGCGGTTGGCGCCTTGATGCAGCCACTTGGCAGCAATATGCTGTACCTGTGTTTTATACTGTGCGCGCTCCTGATTGCTCTGCTTAGTTACACCGTAAAACAGGTTCCCATGCCTACCACTGAAGTGCCTTTGCCTCACGTTGTTTTGCCCGACAGCCTGGCGACGTCACCTTTAGGTGCGGCCCTGAATCCAACGCTTGAAGAAGAAGTGATCCAGGCAACAATGGTCAGTAACGAGGATGAAGAAAAGCAAGAGCAGGAACCAGAAGAGGAACGCCGACCTGAATGATGAGTTTACATTGACATCCGCAGCGCTGACCATGACATTAACGCGGCATAAAATATAAAAGCGGCGGGACTCGCCGTGTTAGCGTGTGGAGAGCCTGTAGATCCTAAACCGATTAACGCGGCTTAGGTTTGGCTCAGCGAAACAAGAATCCCCTTCCTTTCGGAAGAGGAGTGTTAATTAGTACATAATTATATTTATACTCATAGAAATCCTTGTTATCCCATTGATAGGTAAAGAAAATAGACATAAAACAATTGATTTATCTTTGTAACCTGGAGCGCGAGCGCCACTTTGGCCGTGCCGCCGAAGCCAGTTTTGTTACGCAACCTACATTATCGATGCGGCTCAAGAATCTTGAGCGCGAACTCGGATTGTCTTTGATTAACCGCAGCAACAATTTTGCCGGTTTTACGCCAGAAGGCGATCGCGTTTTAGCCTGGGCGCGGGAAATCGTCTCGGTTTATCAGGGGTTAAAGCTGGAAGTGGAATCGCTGAAACACGGCGTCAATGGTACTTTGCGTCTTGGTGTAGTGCCACAATGTAGCGTCGCCTTGCCACAATTGCTGAAGGCGGTAGAGGCGCGTTATCCCCAGTTGAATTACCGCATTGCAGTGTTAAGTGCCGATCAGCTACTGGAGGCGCTAAACAGTCATACGGTTGATGTCGGCATCGGTTTTTTTGAAATGGCGACACTGCGTGAGCTGCATTTTCAGGCCGCGCTACCCGCCGATCGCGGCGTTGAAATCATTTTCCATCCTGAATATTTCCAGGATTTAGCGCAATATGATGTGATCGAACTGGCAACGCTGGCGCAGCAACCGCTGTGTCTGGCCGAGCCGACGCGCTATTTCCGTCGCTATCTGGATACGGTGTTTCGCGAAGCGAGTGTAACCCCGCGTGTGATTGTTGAAAGCGCATCGATTATGCAGCTACTACAGTGCACACAAGTGGGCTTAGGCGTACTGATTTCGCCAAAAGGGCACCTGCTCCCCGAACCGTTGCACGATTTAGCGCAACGTCCAGTCAACATCACAAAAATGACGCGCGAAGCGGCATTGGTTATTGCCGAACCGGGGCGCGCCACGCCACTGGCTCAGCATTTCTTTGATGCGGCACGTGGACATTTGGCTTAACGCGCCTCGCCCAGGGCGTAATACAGGCGGCTGTTCCAGTTACTTAGCGCAACCGACTGAATGAGCGCAAATAACGTCTCCATTTTCCATCCGCGATTCATTAACGGCTGCAACTGTGCGGCACTAAAACGCTCTGGCACGCGCGTTAACTGGGCCGCCAGCGTAACAATTTGTCGCTGTTCTTCATCTGACACGGCTTCATCGACCGAAGCGATAAGCGCCTCTGCTTGAGGAAAATGCTGGAATGCCCAGCGGCTGCCGAGAATACGTTCACAGGCGGCTTGCGCCAGCTGGTTGAACTGCTGGGTTTCTAATCGCTGGCGTAATATTATCCAGCCGTACAGCGCTGCCGGATCGTGGGCCAGCAGCCATTTCGCCTCGGTCAATTCGTGGTATGGCTGGCAGAGGGTAATGGCCGCAAGCTGTTCGGCGCTGGCATAACGTAACTCCAGCGGTTTGAGCGTCGGTTGCCAGCGCTGTGCCTGCCCGAATCCTGCACTGCCTGCATCGGGCGGTAGGGGAATACCCGGTAACCAACGAACCGGGGAACCTTGTAATGCATGCAATCCCGCTACCACGCGCGCTTGATAGCAGACAAAGCCGATCAGTTGATTCAGCGTGACGATGTCTGGCTCGCTCAACCCGACCACATCAAGGGCAGTGATAGACGCCGCGTTGATCAACTCAGGCTGCATTGCCAGCTGGCGGGCATATTGGGTGATCTGCGTCAGGCGATTATTGCTTTCATGCGAGGAGTCAGGCCCCGGCAGCGGATTCAACCGGGCGGAATAGTGGTTACACAGGCGCTGCACACCGGCCACCTGGGCAACGGTAAGCGCGGTGCTGAGGCGATCATACAAGGTCAGCGTGTGGGATAATGTTGGCGTAAGGCTGTCGGGAAATAACACCTGGCTGAGATCGCGCGCCGCCAGTAGCGCGGGCTGATTAACATGCAACAATGATTGCAACGCGTGAGCTTCCTGCTGTAAACCCAGCAGGAAACGATCGTTAATGTGGGCTGCTTCAGGAACCAGCGGCGCCGCTTGTGAGGTGCGTGGGCTGGTCTGACTCTCGTAAAACCAGTGATTATGGCCAGGGTAGCGGCGTTGTTCCATGGTCAATCCTTTTGCAAATTCTGGCACGCCTGCACGAGGAAAATCTGAAAACGTGCCAGGCGTCGAGGGGCTAACTTATCGTCGCCGAACGGGACGTCAGGACAAAAGAATGATCGGTGATAAATAATAGCGTTTGAATATAACGGCAGGAAAACAGGGGCAGGCGAGAAATAACCACAGAGGAAACAAGGGCGAGACAGGCTCGCCCTGAAGAACTTATTTGAGTTCCAGCTCGTTCATAGCCGCGATGCTGAAGCCACCATCTACGTGAACAATTTCACCGGTAATGCCGCCAGCCAAATCAGAGCACAGGAATGCTGCTGAGTTGCCGACGTCTTCAATGGTTACGGTACGACGAATTGGGGTAACCGCTTCGCAGTGTGCCAGCATTTTACGGAAGTCTTTGATGCCTGAAGCTGCCAGAGTACGGATTGGGCCAGCAGAAACGGCATTGACGCGGACGCCTTCTGGTCCCATCGCGTTCGCCATATAGCGCGCGTTCGCTTCCAGTGACGCTTTCGCCAGGCCCATTACGTTATAGTTAGGGATAGCACGCTCAGCACCCAGATAAGAGAGGGTCAGCAACGCAGCATTTGGGTTCAGCATCTCGCGACACTCTTTCGCCATCGCAACAAAGCTGTAGGCGCTGATATCGTGAGCGATTTTGAACCCTTCGCGGGTTACGGCATTCACATAGTCGCCATCCAGCTGATCGCCTGGTGCGAAGCCAATTGAGTGAACGAAACCGTCAAATTTCGGCCAGGTTTTTGCCAGTTCAGTGAACAGTGATTTGATGCTTTCGTCTTCTGCAACGTCACACGGCAGAACGATGTCGGAACCCAAATCTTTAGCAAACTCTTCCACACGACCTTTCAGTTTGTCGTTTTGGTAAGTGAAAGCCAGTTCTGCGCCCTGCTTGTGCATCGCCTGTGCAATACCGTAGGCGATGGAGAGTTTACTGGCAACGCCAGTAATCAGAATGCGCTTACCGGAAAGAAAACCCATAGCTGTAATCCTTATGGTCATTGTTGTTGGCGGTCGCATTGATTAAAAAGTGAGCGACCGACGTTAATCGACGTGCGGATTCTAGCACGTCTCATGGAGATCGGGTAAATCGACCCGTCAATTCCGCGATATGCGGTAAAAATCAGCGCTAGCGTCGCCAGGCTTCGGCGGTCAGCGCCTCGCCAAAATGGCTGCTGATTAACCGCTTTGTCAGTTCGTGCAGGGGCGAAGCCAGCACGTCAGCGGTACCGCCACGCTCCACCACTTCGCCCTGATGCATGACCAAAACCTGGTCGCTGATGTGCTTCATCATGCCGAGATGCTGGGTAACATAAATATAGGCGATGCCATGTTTTTCCTGCAATTCAAGCATCAGGTTTACCAGCTGCGAACGCATGGTCATATCCAGTGAGGCAAGGGCTTCATCGGCAACGATAATTTTTGGTTGCAGGATCAGTGCGCGGGCCAGGCCCAGGCGCTGCTTTTGCCCTGGCGCCAGCATGTGCGGATAATAACCGGCATGGTCGCGCAGCAAACCCACCTGACGCAGTGTGGCGATAATACGCTTCTCACGCGCCTCAGCATCAAGATCGGTATTGAGCCGCAGCGGAAAATCGAGAATTTGACTCACGCGCTGGCGTGGATTCAGGGAGTTTGATGGGTCCTGAAAGATCATGCGGATGCGCTGGCTACGATAGCCGTAATCACCATACTCAAGCGCATGATCGTCAATCAGAATTTCACCTTCGCCAGGGGGAATCATACCGCTTAACATCTTCGCTAATGTCGATTTCCCCGAACCATTTTCGCCGATAATCGCCAGCGTCTGCTTTTCGCGAAGCGTAAAACTCACCGATTTCACCGCTTCAACATGCTGGCGGCGAAACAGCCCGGTGCGATAGCGAAAGGTCTTGCTAAGGTTACGTACCTCAAGCAGCGTTTCCATGCTATTGCTCCTCCATATTCAACGGGAAATGGCAGGCATAAAGGTGCGATT
Organism: Mixta mediterraneensis; assembly: GCF_030283135.1. Classification (NCBI taxonomy): domain Bacteria; kingdom Pseudomonadati; phylum Pseudomonadota; class Gammaproteobacteria; order Enterobacterales; family Erwiniaceae; genus Mixta; species Mixta mediterraneensis. Next base: position 232,204 of record NZ_JASUAZ010000001.1, read on the forward strand.
TACTGCCGGTCAGACGCGGCGTTTCCACACATTTGCGTTGTGCATAGGGGCAGCGCGGTCCAAGCCGACAGCCAATCGGCAAACTTTCCAGTGACGGAATGGCACCGGAAAGGGTGTTTAGGCGGCTTTTATGCGGCAGCGAGCGGCCAAAATCGGGCATCGCACGTATTAGTGCCTGGGTATAAGGATGGTGCGGAATCGACATGAGATCTTCGCTTTGGGCTGTTTCTACCGTTTGCCCGCAATACATTACATTAATGCGATTCGCCCATTGGCTCATGGTGCGCAGGTCATGGCTGATCAACAAAATTGTGGTGTTATTGTTCTGATTGAGCCGACTCAACAGGCGAAAGATTTGCGCCTGAGTGGTGGGTTCCATCGCATTCGTTGGCTCATCGGCAATCAACAGACGTGGCTGATTCGCCAGGGCAATCGCTATCATTACCTTCTGGCATTCGCCCTCGGTCAGCTCATAGGGGAAACTGCGCATGATGTCTTTGTGATCTTTAATGCCAACGCGATGCAACAGCTCGATGGCACGCGCTTTACGCCAGAACCAACAACGTTGATACCAGCGTCCTTTAAAGGTCCAGCGAGGGATCGCCTGCATTAACTGTCGACCAATGCTTTCTGAGGGATCAAGACAAGACTGCGGCTCCTGGAAAATCATCGACACGTTGTGACCGATAATACGACGACGCTCGCGTGCCGACAGGCGTAGCAGATCGATGTCGTCGAAACGCATACGGTCGGCGGTAACGCGCCAGTTATCCTTAGTGACGCCGCAGATAGCTTTTGCCACCAGACTTTTTCCCGACCCGGATTCACCCACAAGACCACGAATTTCACCCGCATTCAGGGTCAGGTTGACGCGATCAACCGCTTTAACCGGACCATCGGCGGTCATAAATTCAATGGTCAGGTTGCGAATATCAAGTAACGGCATTATTCCACTCCCGCTTCGACGGCACGGCGAATACCGTCACCGAGCAGGTTAACAATCAATACGCTGATCATTAGCGCCGCGCCAGGAAGCATCACCGTCCACGGCGCGACGTAGATCAGTTCCAGTGAATCGCCGAGCATCGCGCCCCATTCGGGCGAAGGCAGTTGCGCGCCCAGATCAAGAAAGCCCAGCGCTGCAATATCCAGAATCGCCATGGACAGCGCACGGGTAATTTCGCTAATTAACATCGGCAACACGTTCGGCAAAATCGCATATCGCAAAATATTGCTGCTGGTGGCGCCATCCAGCCGGGCCGCCACGACATACTCTTTCTCCAGCTCATCATGTACCGCGCTATAGATAGCGCGCACCAGACGCGGCATCAGCGCCAGCCATACCGCCAGTAATGCGTGCTCAAGTCGCGGACCGAGAAACGCCACCACAATAATTGCCAGTAGTAATGAAGGGAGCGACAGCAGCGTATCCAGTATGTGATTCATTACTGCTGACCGCACGCCATGCGTCATACCCGCCAGCACGCCAAGCAGCAGTGCGCAGACGGTGGCAAACAGCGTGACGAGAATAGCGGCCCCCACCGTTGGTGCCGCTCCCTTCAGCAGTCGGCTTAATACATCGCGGCCTAAATCATCGGTGCCAAGGAAAAACGAGACATCGCCATAGCGTGACCAGGAGGGAGGCAGCAGCTGATACCCAAGAAACTGTTGATCGATGCCGTAAGGTGCCAACAGGCCGCCGAACAAACACAGGAGCAGCAAAGTAGCAAAGCCGTACAGACCAATCATGGCAGTGGTATCAGCATAAAAATGGTGCCAGCTTTGCCGAAAGGCGCTCGGTAGCCGTTTCTCTGCGTAGATATTATCGGAGGGCATACCACTCCTTATGTTTCAACGGGTTCATAGCCGCACCAATTACATCCGAAATGACGTTAATTAAAATGACCAGACTCCCCGTTACCATCACCCCTGCCGAAATGGCGGCGTAATCCTGCTGGCGAATCGCGTTGATTAGCCAGCGTCCCAAGCCTGGCCAGTTGAACACCATTTCAGTAATCATCGCCAGCGTCAGCATGGTTGAAAACTGTAGACCAAGACGCGGAATAACCGGTGGCAGGGCATTATGCAAAACATGGCGACGGATCACCGTGAAACGCGATAAACCCCGGGTGGCTGCTGCTTTAACATAGTTTTTATCCATAACGTCGCTGGTGCTGTCACGCAGTAGGCGAACCACTTCTGTGGTAGGAACAATCGCCAGCACAGTGACGGGTAAAATCATATGGGTTAACGCGCTAATTAGCATTTCATGCCGCCACGGCGAGGGACTTATCCAGGCGTCAATCAACGCAAAGCCGCTGATATTTTGTACCGGATAGAGCAGGTCGTAGCGGCCCGAAACCGGCAGCCAGCCGAGGGTCAACGAGAATAGCAGGGTAAACAGCAGCGCCAGCCAGAATACTGGCATAGAAAAGCCAATCAGCATAAGAGCACTAATGAGCTTATCCTGCCACTTGTTGCGCATAACCCCGGCACAAATGCCAAGAGGAATGCCAATCAGCAGGGCGCATAAAAACGCCAGGATGCACAGTTCCATAGTTGCGGGAAAGACTTCGCGCAACTGCACGCCAATTTCCTGTCCGTTAGTGCTGGAAACGCCAAAATCGAGCTGGAGCATACCTTTAAACCAAAACCACCATGCATCCAGCAGCGATGCGCCTTCCAGCGGCGCATTCGGCGTGAAATAGCTCAGGCTAAAACTGACCAGCGACAGCAAAAACAGCGTAATCACCAGCAGTAGCAGGCGGCGTAAGATATAAATGATCACTTACGGTTCCTCTCGCTCATCGCGATAAACGCCGGCAAACGAGGCGTTGCCAAACGGGCTTAGTACCAAACCTTTAATGTCGTGACGATAGGCTTGCAACCGCAGCGACGATGCTAACGGCAGCACCGGCAGATCCTGCGCCAGCATCCGTTGGGCGCGAGCATAGTTATCAATACGGCCTGCCAGTTGTTGGGTCAGCAGCGCATTTTGCAGTGTTTCGTCAAATGCGGGAGAGCACCAATGGGCGTAGTTGGTTTGCGAACGAATTGCCGCACAGCTCAGCAGCGGGCGGAAAAAACTGTCGGGATCGTTACTATCGGTGGCCCAACCGGTAAGCGTTAAATCATGATTCATCGACATCAGCTGTGCTTCCTGGAACCGGCCTTCTACCGGCACGATGGTGACCTGTACGCCCACCTGCGCCAAATCGGCCTGTAGCAATTCTGCAGTTTTTAGCGGGCTTGGATTCCATGCTTGTGACGTTGCAGGCACAACCAAACGCAGATGCAAATTTGTCAGGCCGAGCGCTTGCAGTTCATCACGCGATTTTTTCGGATCAAATTCAGTGATGCGTGCATCGTTGTTATAGGCCCATGACGCCCGTGGCAAAATTGACGCCGCGGTTTCTGCAGTGCCGTAATAAATGGATTCCATCAACCGTTCGTTGTTAATCGCTAACGCCAACGCATGGCGTACTTCAGGCCGATCAAGCGGTGGTTTGCGGGTATTAAATGCCAGATAGGCGATGTTCATGCCGGGGCGCAGCGTCATACGTAAACGCGGATCGTCACGCAAGATACTGAGCTGGCTGGCTGCGGGGTAGGCGAGTACATCACATTCACCGGTCAGCAATTTAGATAAGCGCCCGGTGCCGCCTGCGCCAAGATCAATTACCGCCTGTTGCAGGCGTGGGACGCCTTTCCAGTAATGAGGATTACGCACCAGGCGAATATACTGTCCTGCACGATATTCGCTGAGCTGGAACGGCCCCGTACCCACAGGTTGTTGATCTAACGCTTCCTGACGACCTTCGGCGCTGAGCTTATCAGCATACTCCTTCGATAAAATCGGTGCGTAATGGGTAGCCAGATGCCAGAGGAACGAGGCGTCCGGGTTGTTCAGGCGTATCTCAACCGTGTGGTTGTCGATTTTCTTAATACTTTGTACTGAATCGGCAAATTGCAGGCTATCGAAATAGGGATAACTGCCGCCATTGACGTTGTGCCAGGGGTGCTTGCGGTCAAACATACGGGCAAAACTGAACACGACGTCGTCGGCATTGAGCGGCCGTGAAGGTTTAAACCAGTTGGTTTGCTGAAACTGTACGGCGGACTGCAAATGAAAACGGTAGGTTGCGCCGTTATCACGCACTTCCCAGCTGGCCGCCAGATCGGGTTTTAGCCGATAAGTATAAGGGTCAACATCCAGCAAGCGGTCATACAGCTGGGCTGCTAACGTATCGACCGCCACACCACCGCTGGCCATTTGCGGATTAAAAGAATTCAATGTGCCATTAACACAATAGACAAAGCCGCTCTGGTGAATATCACCCGATGGCGCTGCCCACGCAGGCGCACTCAATACACTGAGGCTAAGCAACAGCGAAGGGATTAGTCTGGACATAGAACTCAACGATTTTGAGGCATTAGGCTGAGTGTATCGCAAAGCAGGCTTTGTCCCAAAATCTGTGGTGCGAGTCGAGAGGATTTTAAGCGAAAAGCGGCAAAAATAATCACATCGTTGGTGTGGAGATGAGAAAAATTCTCAACAAGGGCTTTACAGATGATAATAAGAATGATTATTATTACTTTGCGCTTCGACGGTGGCTCTACCGAAGAAGAGCACGACATTGCTCACATTGCTTCCAGTATTATTGCCCGCCTTGTGCGGGCTTTTTTTTGATCTGTTTTGAGCAAGGTGCGGCATTGTCTGTGTCCATTTATCCCGGTTATTACAAATAAGCAGCTGCCATTCGCGCATTTTCCCACCTCCTTAGACAGTGAAAAAGCCCTGCCTTAGCTTGCGTCATCGCGGGCCTGAATGCCGTGTTTTTTCATCATCGCTCTGAGCTGGTGATAGGTCACGCCAAGCAAACCTGCCGCGCGACGCTGATTGTATTTAGCCTGCAACAGGCTCGACTCCACCAGTTCCCGCTCCTGCTGGTTCTGCCACTGACGCAAATCGAACGGTAAGGCGGGCAGGAGGGCAATGTCAGCATTGACCGCTGCTTTTACAGGTTCGACACGCGGTGCGAACGGATTAATGATGATGTTATCCAGCGGCTCTTCGCTGCTGTGATGGCGGTAAACCGAACGCTCCACCACATTTTTTAGTTCACGCACGTTGCCGGGCCAGTCATGTGCCAGCAGCGTTTTCTGCGCCTCGCCGGTAAAGCCTGGGAATAATGGCAGCCCGAGCTCACGGCACATTTGAATCGCAAAATGCTCGGCCATGACCAGAATATCGCTGCGCCGCTCACGCATCGGCGGCAGCTGCACTACATCAAATGCCAGGCGATCAAGCAGGTCGGCGCGGAATTTTCCTTCTGCTGCCATGGCCGGAAGATCTTCATTAGTGGCGCAAACCAGACGCACGTTAACCTGTAATGCGTGATTACCTCCAACGCGTTCCAGCTGGCCATATTCAATCACACGCAACAGTTTTTCCTGGACCAGCATGGGCGCTGCGCCTAATTCATCAAGAAATAGCGTGCCACCATCTGCGCGCTCGAAGCGGCCTAAATGGCGTTTCTGCGCGCCGGTAAATGCACCGGCTTCGTGCCCGAAAAGTTCAGAGTCGAGCAGGTTTTCATTTAACGCCGCGCAGTTCAACGAGATGAACGGACCCTGCCAGCGATCAGAAAGGTAATGCAAACGGCTGGCAATCAACTCTTTACCGGTGCCGCGTTCGCCAATCACCAGGACAGGTTTTTCCAGCGGCGCCAGCTTTGAAACGTGTTCAAGGACTTCCAAAAATTTATTAGATTCGCCCAACAGAGTATCTTTATTGTCTGCCATGATGAATTTCGCCACCTGTTAATCAAATTGACCAGCCAAAAGGTTAGGTTAAGTGTAGTATTTTTTTAAAATACAGCAATATCAGTGGGATAAAAAACTGGCACGTATCTTGAATTAGATTAAACAGCGCAAGACGCAAACATAACTTTTTAAGAGGAACATTATTATGGGTATTTTTTCTCGTTTCGCCGACATCGTGAACGCCAACATCAACTCACTGCTGGAGCGCGCAGAAGATCCGCAGAAACTGGTACGCCTGATGATTCAGGAAATGGAAGATACCTTAGTTGAAGTCCGTTCAACCTCAGCGCGTACGCTGGCAGAAAAAAAACAGCTGAATCGCCGTATCGAGCAGGCCGAAATTCAACAGGCAGGATGGCAGGAAAAAGCCGAACTGGCGCTGCGTAAAGATAAGGAAGGCCTGGCACGCTCAGCGCTGATTGAAAAACAAAAGTTAACCGATCTTATCGCTACCCTGACCCAGGAAGTAAACCAGGTGGAAGAAACGCTGGAGCGAATGAAAGGCGAGATTAGCGAACTGGAGAAAAAACTCAGCGAAACGCGTGCTCGCCAGCAGGCTCTGACGCTGCGTCATCAGGCCGCGTCTTCTTCCCGCGATGTGCGTCGCCAGTTGGACAGCGGCAAAATTGATGAAGCCATGGCGCGTTTTGAATCGTTTGAGCGCCGCATCGATCATATGGAAGCTGAAGCTGAAAGCCACGGTTTTGGTAAGCCAAAAACGCTGGATCAGGAATTCACCGATCTTAAAGCCGATGATGAAATCAGCCAGCAACTGAACGCGCTAAAAGCCAAAATGAACCGCAGCGAATAATTAACGAACTTTGCGAATACTGATTAAGGAGAGTCAATGAGCGCACTTTTTCTTGCCATACCACTCACGATTTTCGTGCTTTTTGTCGCGCCGATCTGGTTATGGCTGCATTACAGCAATAAACGTAATGGTGGAGCCGAACTGTCGCAAAGCGAAATCCAGCGTTTACAGCTGATCACAAAAGACGCTCAGCGCATGCGCGAACGTATTGATGCGCTGGAAGCGATCCTGGATGCGGAGCACCCGGACTGGAGGCAACCATGATAAAGGGGCGTAAACTGTGGCGTAAACCCGACGAAGGGAAATTCATGGGGGTTTGCGCGGGTCTGGCTGAGTACCTCGACATTCCGGTGCGGTTATTGCGCGTGATCGTGGTGTTATCGCTGTTCTTTGGCCTGTTTGGCTTTACCATTATCGCCTATTTTGTGCTGGGTTTTGTGTTGGACATCAAGCCTGCCGGGGCTGAAAGTCATGCACGCCAGCCCAGTGCCAGCGAACTGCTGGACCAGTTAGAAACGGCATTACAGCGCGATGAGCGCAGCGTGCGGGATTTGGAGCGCTACGTTACGTCAGAAACTTTCAGCGTGCGCAGCCGCTTCCGTCAGCTCTAATTCTCCTTTTTCACGGGTCTGAATCAGGCCCGTTTTCTGTCTTTTCGGAGGTGTTGATGTCATTACGCTCAGCTACTTTTCGTCACCGCGCGGCTCCCGCGTTGAAGTCGGCGGCCAAATTCATCATTATCAATGCTGTTACTTATGGTCCCGCTGGGGTTACCGGCTGGGCCGTGAAATCGGTGGCGCGTCGACCTTTACGCCTTTTGCTGGCAGTAGCCCTTGAACCGCTGCTGAAACGCGTGTTGAGTCGGGCGGCATCACGCTTCATCAAGGAGAAAGATGAAAAGACTGCAAACTGAATTAACAGCGTTGATGAATCGCAGCGTTGATCGCCATCTTCGTTTAGCGGTAACCGGCTTAAGCCGCAGCGGAAAAACGGCATTCATTACTTCACTGGTTAATCAACTTCTCACTGTGCACAGCGGCGCCCGATTGCCGTTATTTTCTGTGGTGCGGGAGGAACGTCTGCTGGGCGTAAAGCGCGTTCCTCAGCGTGACATGGGAACCTCACGCTTCACTTATGATCAGGGGCTGGCGCAGCTTTATGGCGTGCCACCGGCCTGGCCAACGCCAACGCGTGGTATCAGTGAAATACAGCTGGCGCTGCGTTACCGCCCCAATGATTCACTGATACGTCATTTCAAAGATACCGCCACGCTTTACCTCGAAATTATTGATTATCCCGGCGAATGGCTGCTCGATTTACCGATGCTGGCGCAGGATTACGTTGCCTGGTCACGGCAGATGAACGGTTTGCTGCAAGGCGATCGCGCTGAATGGGCGACGCCGTGGCGCGAAATGTGCCAACAGCTCGATCCGTTTGCGCCGGCAGATGAAAACCGGCTGGCTGAGATTGCGGCGGCCTGGACCGACTATCTACATCGCTGCAAAAATGAAGGTTTGCACTTCATTCAGCCGGGACGTTTCGTTTTGCCCGGTGAAATGGCAGGTGCACCTGCGTTGCAGTTTTTCCCGTGGCCGACCCACGACGATGCACAGGTAAGCAAACTGACGCAGGCGGAGAAGGGCAGCAATTTTGCTATGTTGCAACAGCGCTTTAATTATTATTGCCAGCACGTGGTGAAGGATTTCTATAAAAATCATTTTTTGGGTTTCGATCGCCAAATCGTTCTTGTCGATTGTTTACAGCCGTTAAATAACGGCCCGCAGGCATTCAGTGATATGCGGCTGGCATTAACACAACTGATGCAGAGTTTTCATTACGGCCAGCGCACCCTGTTTCGTCGGCTATTTTCGCCGGTGATCGATAAATTATTATTTGCTGCGACTAAAGCCGATCACATTACCAGCGATCAGCATGGCAACATGGTGTCATTGCTGCAAAAGCTGGTGCAGGACGCATGGCAAAATGCGGCATTTGAAGGCATCCGTATGGACTGTATTGGCCTGGCGTCAGTGCAGGCAACGCAAAGTGGTCTGGTCGATCATCATGGCGAGACGATCCCGGCGCTGCGCGGCCATCGCTTGCGGGATGGTGAAGCACTGACCGTTTATCCCGGCGAAGTGCCGCCGCGCCTGCCGGGCAACGCCTTTTGGCAGCAGCAGGGGTTTCAGTTTGAACAGTTTCTTCCGCAGCAGTTGGATGTTGATCGCCCGTTACCTCATATTCGTATGGATGCAGCACTGGAATTTTTACTGGGAGATAAATTGCGATGAGCGATCCCTTAAAGCCACGCATTGATTTTGCGCGTCCCCTTGATGGCGAGCGTGAAATACCGCTGCGTCCGGCACAGACATTTGAAGATAATACCCAGACCGCCTTTTTAGCCGTAACAGACGACGATGCGATGCCCGAAGAAGGCGCGGGCGAGCGTGCCGTGGAAGCTGCCCTGAAACCAAAGCGCAGCCTGTGGCGTAAAATGGTCGGCGCAGGATTGGCCCTGTTTGGCGTAAGCGTCATTGCGCAAGGCGTACAATGGACGCATGACGCCTGGATGACGCATAACTGGTTTGCTCTCGGTAGCGGCGTTGCTGGCGGATTAATCGTGGTGGCGGGCGTGGGAGCATTAGCCAGTGAATGGCGTCGCCTGTATCAGTTACGCCAGCGTGCCGAAGAGCGAGATGTTGCACGAGAACTGCTGCATAGTCATGGCATCGGCCAGGGACGCGCTTTTTGTGAAAAGCTGGCACAACAGGCGGAGCTGGATCACGCACATCCGGCCTTGCAGCGCTGGCAGGCGTCGTTACATGAAACGCATAATGACAGTGAGGTTGTGCGTTTATATGCTCAACTGGTGCAGCCGGTTTTAGATCGTCAGGCGCGGCGTGAAATCAGTCGTCATGCCGCAGAATCGACGTTAATGATTGCCGTTAGCCCGCTGGCGCTGGTCGATATGGCTTTTATTGCCTGGCGTAACTTACGCCTGGTCAATCGCATCGCGGCAATTTACGGCATTGAACTGGGATATTTCAGTCGCATCCGGTTATTCCGTCTGGTGCTGCTGAATATGGCGTTTGCCGGAGCGTCAGAACTGGCGCGCGAAGTCGGTATGGACTGGATGTCGCAGGACATTGCTGCAAGGCTGTCGGCGCGTGCTGCACAAGGAATCGGTGCAGGGTTATTAACGGCGCGCCTGGGAATTAAGGCGATGGAGTTATGCCGCCCACTGCCCTGGCTGGAAGAAGATAAACCGCGTTTGGGCGATTTCCGACGCGAACTAATAGGGCAGTTAAAAGAGGTGCTACAAAAAAACGCGAAGTGATGAGTAACCGCGCGCTGTTCTGTCATAGCGCGCCATCTTAGCGATGCGCTCAATTCCTGACCACCTCCCTCTGAACTGTCAACTTTTCCTGACAGACCTCTTTCTGTCACGCGCTAAGTTAGCGTATTATTGCTTAATCTTAACCTGTTTAAGGCCATCGCAATGCGTTTGGAAGTGTTCTGTCAGGACCGTATCGGTTTGACCCGCGAGCTGCTTGACTTGCTGGTTGCGCGTAATATTGATCTTCGCGGTATCGAAATTGCGGCATTAGGCCGTATCTATCTCAATTTCTCGGCGCTGGAATTTGATCAGTTTAGTCATTTAATCGCCGAAATCCGTCGTACACCAGGCGTGACGGATGTGCGCACGGTGACATACATGCCATCTGAGCGTGAACATCGTGCGTTGAGCGCACTGCTGGTAGCGATGCCTGAACCGGTATTTTCGATCGACCTGAAAAGCAAAGTGGAACTGGCAAACCCAGCCGCGCAAAACCTGTTCAATCTTGACGAGCAGAAAATGCGTAATTTCAGCGCCGGGAACCTGATAAATGGGTTCAATTTTATGCGCTGGCTGGAAAGTGAACAGGTCGAAGCGCAGGCGCAGCATGTGGTGATTGAAGGACGTGATTTCCTGATGGAAGCGCGTCCTATTTATCTGACTGCAGAAGAAGGACAAAGCGATCAGCCGGTCGGCGCGATGATCATGCTGAAATCCACTGCGCGCATGGGCCGCCAGCTGCAAAATTTGATTGTTACCGATGAATCAGAATTTAATCACATCGTTGCTGTCGCCCCCAAAATGCGCCAGGTCGTTGATCAGGCACGCAAACTGGCAATGCATGATGCGCCATTGCTGATTATTGGCGATACCGGCACCGGTAAAGATATGCTGGCTCGTGCCTGCCATTTACGTAGCGCGCGCGGCAAAATGCCGTTCCTGGCGCTAAACTGCGCCTCGCTGCCGGATGATGTGGCAGAAAGTGAACTGTTTGGCCACGCGGCGGGGGCTTATCCGAATGCGCTGGAAGGTAAAAAAGGGTTTTTCGAGCAGGCAAACGGCGGCTCGGTGCTGCTGGATGAGATCGGTGAGATGTCGCCAAGTATGCAAACTAAATTGCTGCGTTTCCTTAACGACGGCACTTTCCGCCGCGTTGGGGAAGAGCATGAAGTTCATGTGAATATACGCGTCATTTGCGCGACGCAGAAAAACTTAATTGAACTGGTACAGCGTGGCGAATTCCGTGAAGACCTGTTTTATCGTCTGAATGTGTTAACGCTTAACCTGCCACCGCTGCGCGATCGTCCCCAGGATATTTTGCCGTTGACAGAAATGTTTGTCGCCCGGTTCGCTGATGAACAAGGTATTCCACGTCCGCGCTTATCGCCTCAGCTCAATGCCTTTCTGACGCGTTATAGCTGGCCGGGTAATGTCCGTCAGCTAAAAAATGCGCTCTATCGCGCGCTGGCGCAGCTGGAGGGTTACGAATTACGTCCCCAAGATATTATCCTGCCGGAGCAGGCTTTAGATGTGTCGCTGGATGAGGAAGCGATGGAAGGTACGCTGGATCAAATTACCAGCCGCTTTGAACGTTCAATTTTAACCCGTTTATACCTGTCTTATCCCAGCACACGTAAGCTGGCGAAACGGCTGGGCGTATCACATACCGCGATTGCCAATAAATTGCGCGAATATGGCCTGGGCCAGAAACGCCATGACAGCGAATAAATAGCAGTAAATAAAAAGCGGATACAGGTGATCCGCTTTTTGATCAGCTTAATTTCCAGAAAGGATTACTTCAGTGCTGCCAGCGCTGCGTCGTAATCGGGTTCGTGGGTAATCTCATCTACCAGCTGGCTGTAGATGACGTTGTCATGCTCATCCAGCACCACTACAGCGCGCGCCGTTAAACCCTGCAACGCACCGTCCGCAATTTCCACACCATAATCATGTTTAAACTCTGCGCCACGCAGGGTTGATAACGTAACGACATTGCTCAGGTTATCTGCACCGCAAAAACGCGACTGAGCAAACGGCAGGTCGGCAGAGATGCACAGCACCACCGTATTGCTCAGTTCGCTGGCCAGCTGGTTAAACTTGCGCACGGAAGAAGCGCATACGCCAGTATCGATGCTTGGAAAAATATTCAGAACTTTGCGTTTTCCTGCATACTCAGAGAGCGATACGTTTGCCAGCGTTTTCGCGACTAACGAAAACGGTTTAGCCTGATCCCCTGCTTGTGGAAACTGACCGGCAACCGGTACTGGGTTACCCTGAAAATGAACAGTTTGAGACATACTCGTTCCTTTTAATGGTGAAAAGATCTGACGGGAATTTTGCGTCAGATCATGTATAGCCGTTGTTTATGACATATTTTTTAAGGGTTTACGAGCGCATTTATTGCGGTAAACCACGCGTTAAGTCCTGATAGCGCCCACTAAGGAGAGGTAATGAGAACGGTAAAAACGTATCCCGAAGCCTGGCCATTGCATACGCCGTTTGTCATTGCACGCGGAAGCCGTACTGAGGCTAGGGTTGTCGTTGTCGAAGTGGAAGAGGCGGGTGTCAAAGGAACGGGGGAAGCGACCCCTTACGCACGTTATGGTGAAAGCGAAGCTTTGGTGCTGAAACAAATCGCAACGCTGTTACCGCAATTACAGCAGGGCTTGACGCGTGAAGCCTTGCAGCAGGCGCTGCCTCCCGGCGCGGCGCGTAATGCCATTGATTGCGCGCTATGGGATTTGGCGGTGAATCAACAGCAGCAAACCCTGTGGCAACTTAGCGGCACAGCGATGCCCTCGTCAGTCGTGACCGCGCAAACGGTCAGCATTGATACGCCTGAAGCGATGGCGAGCAGCGCGCTGGCCTTGTGGCAAAACGGCGCCACGCTGCTAAAAATCAAACTGGATAACAGCTATATCACCGAGCGTTTGATGGCGATACGTGCAGCGGTGCCGGAAGCCACCTTAATTGTCGATGCCAATGAATCATGGCAGGCAGAAGGGCTGGCGGCGCGTTGCCAGCTGCTCGCGGATTTACAGGTGACCATGCTGGAGCAGCCGTTAGCGGCTGGCGAAGATGCGGCGCTGGCTAACTTTATCCATCCGTTACCGATTTGCGCGGATGAAAGTTGCCATACGCGTGACAGCCTGCCGTCGCTACGTGGTCGGTATGAGATGGTTAACATTAAGCTGGATAAGGCGGGTGGGCTGACAGAAGCCCTGGCACTGGCTGAGGCTGCGGCAAAAATGGGTTTTGAGGTCATGTTAGGCTGTATGCTTTGCACCTCACGCGCCATTCGTGCGGCGTTGCCGCTGATTCCCCAGGCGCGCTATGCCGATTTAGACGGGCCAACCTGGCTTGCGGTAGATGTCGAACCCGCCATTGAGGTGCAAAGCGGTAAAGTGATTATTACTGCCAGCGCAGCAGATTAATCATCATTTCAAGGTAGGATTCCGTAGCTTCGTCCACGGAAATAGCTGGCATTTCGGCGGTCACGCAGGGCAAGCCAAGATCGTTACACCAGCTACCAAACGAGCCCGGCGTGTCGTAACCGACGCTACTGACACGCGGTAGTGCGGTGTGCTGCGCCAGCCACTCCCCAATTGCAATCTGATGAGGATCGTCAATACAGGCCAGCGGCTCATGCCATGTCACAATCCAGCCTGGTTTGAGCTGATGGATGAGTGCGCACAATGCCTGCGTTTCCGGTTCAGAAGCGGGATGGGTGCCCGTTGATAATTTCACATCGCGATCGTCGGCCAGACTGTTCCAGCGATACACCGTGTTGCCGGGTTGCCAGTTAGCGGCCGGAAAGTTGCGATTAAGGTCAACGCCATTCGCGTTAGCGCGCAACCCGAGCTGGCATCCATCGGGATTTACCGCTAACACCACGTGATGGCGCCGCAGATGATCGGGTAAGGTGCGCAGTGCGGCAGACAGCGTAGCAATTGCTGCGTTTTCGTCGCCGTGGGTGCCCGCCAGAATCAAACCGCTGTCAATATCAGCGAGCGGGGCCGGAAACCATAACAGCGGCGCGCCCAACGCTGAGGTGCCATAACGCTGATAAGGTATAGCCAGTTTTCCACGCAGCGGTCGCGGATGTAATGACAACATATTTATATTCTCTCGAAGGGTTTAGCCTAAAAGTAGCTGAAAAGCCGGGGTGGGAAAATAGCTATTTATCAATCAGCAATTTGCGCTAAAGTGCCCAGGGACAAGCTGCGTTGGCAATGCCCTGATGCAGCGCTTCTTAGGGGTAAAGAGGTGATGATGATAACGACGTTTCGCATGACGCTGGTGGCACTTAGCCTGAGTACCATTGTCTCGCCCGTGCTGGCAGCCAATGTTCCCGCTGGAGCACAACTCGCCGAAAAACAGGAAATTGTTCGCCATATAAAAGACGAACCTGCGTCGCTCGATCCGCTTAAAGCCGTGGGATTACCTGAGATCCAGGTTATTCGCGATCTGTTCGAAGGCCTGACCAATCAAGATGCACACGGTAAAATCGTGCCGGGTGTGGCGCAAAGCTGGAGCAGCAGCGACAACAAAACCTGGATTTTCACCCTGCGTAAGAACGCACGCTGGTCCAATGGTGAGCCGGTTACCGCGCAGGATTTTGTTTACAGCTGGCAACGGCTGGTCGATCCCAAAAACAGTTCTTCTTTTGCCTGGTTTGCTGGCCTGAGCGGCATTGAAAATGCGACAGCGATTACCAAAGGTGAAATGAGCCCCGATAAACTCGGGGTCAGCGCGCTGGATAAGCAGCAACTGAAGGTTACGCTGGATCGACCGGTACCGTGGTTTCCGGGTTTAGTGGCTAACGTAGCGCTGTTTCCGGTGCCGCAAAAAGTGATTGCTAAAGAGGGCGACAGCTGGACATCGCCAGGTAAACTGGTAGGTAACGGCGCCTATCAACTTAGCGATCGCGTAGTAAATGAAAAAATTGTGCTGACGCGCAATCCTGAATACTGGGATAACGCCCATTCTGTGCTGACCCGCGTCACCTTTCTTCCAATTAACGAAGAGTCGAGCGCCACCAAACGTTATCGTTCGAATGACATCGATATTACGGAATCTTTCCCCAAAAACATGTATGCATTGCTGAAAAAGACGTTGCCAGGTCAGGTTTATACGCCGGATCAACTTGGCACCTATTATTACGCCTTCAACACGCAAAAAGGACCCACTGCGGACGTGCGGGTGCGTAAAGCGCTATCGTGGAGTATTGATCGCAACATCATTGCAGAAAAAGTATTAGGAACCGGTGAGAAGCCAGCGTGGCACTTTACGCCCGATGTCACTGCGGGCTTTAAACCGCTGCCATCATTTTTACAGCAGCATAATCAAAAAGAGCTGAACGCGCAGGCCAAAGCGTTGCTGGCTGCTGCGGGTTACGGCCCGGATAAACCGTTGCATCTTAAGCTGCTGTATAACACGTCAGAAAGCCATCAGAAGATTGCCATTGCAGTTGCGTCCATGTGGAAAAAGAATCTGGGTGTTGACGTCACGCTGGAAAACCAGGAGTGGAAAACTTACATCGACAGCCGAAACAGCGGTAATTTCGATGTAATTCGTGCCTCCTGGGTGGGCGACTACAATGAACCGTCAACGTTTCTGAGCCTACTGACGACAGGGAATAGCAGTAATATTGCGCGTTTTAAAAACACCGATTATGACGCCGTGATGGCAAAAGCCAGTACTGAAACCAGCGATCAGGCGCGTAACGTTGATTATAATCGCGCTGAACAGATTCTTGCCGATCAGGCGCCCGTTGCACCCATTTATCAGTACACTAATGGCCGGTTAATCAAGCCTTGGGTGAAAGGGTATCCGATTACCAATCCAGAGGACGTGGCATACAGCCGCGAGTTGTGGATCGAAAAGCATTAATGCTGTCGGCCTGTCGCAGGCCGCAGTTTCACACCTTTCCTCACATTCAGAAGATTGCAACTGCTTACTGCCGCGCTAGACTGTATCGTATTGATTTTGATAATGAGACATCATCGTGGA
The DNA here is from genome assembly GCF_030283135.1 of Mixta mediterraneensis. Classification (NCBI taxonomy): domain Bacteria; kingdom Pseudomonadati; phylum Pseudomonadota; class Gammaproteobacteria; order Enterobacterales; family Erwiniaceae; genus Mixta; species Mixta mediterraneensis. The sequence goes on from NZ_JASUAZ010000001.1 coordinate 248,190, forward strand.
TGTGATTGAAGGTAAAGCGTTACAGATTTCAGATGCCATTATTGCCTGTCAGCTGGACGGCAAGGGCGGCCAGATTGCCATTGAAAATAAAGACGTCATCCATTGCGAAAAACCGTGCTGGCTGCACTTAAATTATACCCATCCTCAAAGTTTAGAATGGCTGCAATCGACACCGCTGTTGCCGGATTCGGTGCGCGATGCGCTGGCGGGGGATAGCATGCGCCCGCGCGTTAACCGCCTGGGTGATGGATTTATGATTGTGTTGCGCAGCGTGAATCACAACAGCGATTCGCGTCCAGACCAGCTGGTGGCGATGCGGCTGTTTATTAACGACAAGCTGATTGTTTCTACCCGCCGTCGTAAAGTCTATGCGGTGGATGAAGTGCTGACTGACTTGCAAAACGGTAATGGACCGGTGGATTGTGGAAGCTGGCTGGTGGAAATTTGCGATGCATTAACCGATCACACCAGCGAATTTATTGAAGAACTGCATGACAAAATTATCGAACTGGAGGATGCGTTACTCGATCAGCGCATTCCGGCACGAGGCGAACTTGGGCTGCTGCGTAAACAATTGATTGTGATGCGACGCTATATGGCGCCTCAGCGCGATGTATATGCACGCCTGGCCAGTGAAAAACTGCCGTGGATGGATGATAGCGAACGTCGCCGCATGCAGGAAATTTCGGATCGTTTAGGGCGCGGCCTGGACGATTTAGACGCGGGCGTGGCGCGTACTGCCGTGCTGGCAGATGAACTGGCGTCAGTGATGGCTGAATCCATGAACCGCCGCACCTATACCATGTCGCTGATGGCGATGATTTTCCTTCCAGCCACCTTTCTTACCGGTTTATTTGGCGTAAACCTGGGCGGCATTCCCGGTGGCACGTGGCGTTACGGTTTTAGCGTGTTTTGCTTGTTACTCGCCGTATTAGCGCTGGGCGTGGCGGGGTACCTGAAACGGCGACGCTGGTTATAGAACACTAAAATTAGCGTTATCAAAAAGTTAAATGTAGATAAAAATTCCAGAAGGGACATTAAAGATGATCAATATCAATAATTCCTGGCGGAACCTGACGCAGAATCACTCCCGCAGGTGAATGCAACGTCAAGCGATGGGCGTTGTGCTCCATATTGTCTTACTTTTCTTTAGAATTAATACGTAACACCTTTTAATTCGAATCAGCCGGCCTTATCCGCCGGCTTTTTTTTACCTGACTGGCTCTGTCGTGCATTCTTTTCTATGCTTAAAGAACCTATGCAAGAGAAGGAGAACGGTATGAATGCGATTACTGCCAGCGAACCGATTCCAACCGATCCAACCCCTATCCCTGAGCCGATTCCACAACCGCAGCCGCAACCCGATCCGCCACCAGACCCAGAATTTCCACCGGTTATGGACCCGCCGCCACACAGATAAAAGAAAAGGGCGCACAGCAAAAACTGTGCGCCCTTAATATTTTCAGACGTTATTTGATCTGCAGTATATCGAGCCGTGCGCTCAGGTCGGGCGCCTCTTCGTCTTCTGTCCGCCAGCCAACCGGGTTTACTGGCAACGTTTCACGGTCAAAAGCCAGATCGCCGCCATCTACCACGTCATCACCATGCTTAATACTTTTGAAATCGAACAAATTGACGTCAGCCATATGGGATGGCACCACGTTTTGCATGGCGCTAAACATGGTTTCGATCCGGCCTGGGTAACGCTTGTCCCAGTCGCGCAGCATATCTGCCACCACCTGACGTTGCAGGTTAGGCTGCGAACCACACAGGTTACAGGGAATAATAGGGAACTGGCGCGCTTCGGAGAAGCGAATGATGTCCTTTTCGCGGCAATAGGCCAGCGGACGGATCACGATGTGTTTGCCATCATCGCTCATCAGTTTCGGTGGCATACCTTTCATTTTGCCGCCATAGAACATATTCAGAAACAGCGTCTGCAAAATATCGTCACGATGGTGGCCCAGAGCAATTTTGCTGCAACCTAACTCGCTGGCGGTGCGATAGAGAATGCCTCGACGCAGGCGTGAGCAAAGCGAGCAGGTGGTTTTGCCTTCAGGGATTTTATCCTTAACGATGGAATAGGTATCTTCTTCGACAATTTTGTATTCAACACCCTGCGCTTCAAGATATTCCGGCAGGATATGGCCTGGAAAACCAGGTTGTTTCTGATCAAGGTTTACCGCCACCAGCGTGAAATTCACTGGTGCACTTTTCTGCAAACTGCGCAAAATTTCCAGCATGGTATAGCTGTCTTTGCCGCCCGACAGGCAAACCATAATGCGATCGCCTTCCTCAATCATATTGAAGTCAGCGATAGCTTCGCCCACATTGCGGCGCAGGCGCTTTTGCAGTTTGTTGAAATTATAGTGATCTTTTTTTGTATCTTTTTGACTTTGTTGCATTTAATTATTGCCTGACATTGGGGTGGACACCAGGAAAGCGCCGCCATTTTGCTTGCGTCCTGGTCACTGACCGTAGCGACTTCAAATAGGGTGAATATGGTACGGATTGCCACGATGAAAGCCAGCATGATTTTAAGTGTCGCTCTGCGAATGTGGAACGCTTCCTGGCGTTAATCTGCCCCTGCTAAAGCGCGCTAGCGTTACGTTGTAACGAAAAAGCGGATTCGCTCTCCTGATGTCTTTTCAGTAAAGGTGCAAAACACTGATGCGTCTGCACAGGGAGCTAAGTCCCGCGAGGCAAGTCAGGAAAAGGCGATAATAGCCAAATGCTCATGCCGCAATAAAATGCGAAAGCCGATTAAATCGGCTATTGCTTTTTCTCTACGATAAAAGAAAACGGTGGGTAAAAGCGTAATCGCCCATCCCTGGCGTGAAAAATCCATTAAGGCGCCTTTCCAGTAGTACTACTTTGCGGTGCGACGGCTTATTTTGCCTCCTTTCCTGCCTGCTTCCCTGGCACGTTCCGGATCATTCTTGAAATTTCCTCCGCTTACTTTGCCGCCGGCGCTGCCAGCTTCGCTGGCACGTTCTGGGTTTTCAGCGAAATTACCCGAACCGCCTCGGTGCTTCTGTTGTGTCATAGATAGGCCTCAACTAAGGGTGTTTTCTTTGAGAAGGACTAGCTAGTCACAGTAATAAGCGTAGCTGGTGGTTTCGATTATGCAAATCGGTGGTTCATTTAACTCAATGATTTAAAATGTATTTTACCCGAGCCGCCAGGTTTGCTGGCGGTGATTACTTCATAAAAGGCGGCACGCTTTTAGCCGTGAAAGGGAACCTCTGCCACCGTCAAACGCACTAATTAAATCATTTCCAGCGACTGCACGCCTTTGATTTCCATGACTTTTTCATAGAGATGAGAACCTTTGGCTTTATGTGACAATGTCACCTGAACGCTCAGTTCACATAAACCGCTTTCCTGATCGCGATTGACCACTGCGATATGCCCATAGCGGATGCCCTCACGTTGCAAAGCCAAAAGCACCAGCGGCACGCTTTTCGCTTTCAGTAACACCATAATGGTATGGTGTCGGCCAATGAGAAAATGGCTGATGCGGCGGAATACTTCTAACACCACCAGCGCGAGTACCGTCCCGTAAATACCGATTTCATACATACCGCTACCAATCACCAGACCAATAGCGGCCGTCACCCACAGTCCAGCCGCCGTGGTTAAGCCTTTAACGATTTGCTTTTGAATGATGATCGTTCCGGCACCCAGAAAGCCCATGCCGCTCACGACCTGAGCGGCAATACGGCTGGGATCAAGGGCAACATGGTGATTATCCAGCATGTCGGCAAAGCCATATTTAGAGACCAGCATGAACATCGTGCTCCCAATGGCCACCAAAATATGGGTGCGTAAGCCCGCCTCCTTGGCACGCATCTGGCGCTCCATCCCAATTAACCCACCTAACACGCCCGCAAGTGCAATACGGATTAGCATATCCGTTAACATGGCTTTTCTCCGAAAGTTATAAACCGTTGTGGGCCTGCTGCCACAAGCACAGGCGCTAAACAGGATAATTCTGCTTGCAAAGCAACAAAGAAAATTTTGTAAAAAGCTGTTTCGCCTCTCGACCCCTTACGCTGCCTGACATATGCTGGCTCTGCCTCTAACCTCAACCCCGGAGTCCGACTGATGAAAGCAGCCACCTTTCTGCTGGCCGGTGCCGCTTTGTTGCTATCCGCCTGTAGCAGCCACGGCGATGTCAATGAACCACCACAACAGGCTACCGCCGCCCATATCCAACCGCACGTTGTTATGTCTTCTTTAGCAGAAAGTAACTGCGCTAATGCTGGCGGTACGTTGGCATTTTCACATCAGTTAGATGGTTCGCGCATTGGCATGTGTCAGCTGGTTAATGGCCGTCGCTGTGATGAACAGGCGCTGATTGGCGGCCGCTGCGCGCGCTAAACCGTGCTGAAGGCCGGATTTTACCGGCCTGCGCGCCTTTACGCTGACACCTGGTTAGGGCAGGTCTCGCCCTTACCGAGCTGCCTGAGATTACTTAGCGTGGTGGCTGAAATAGCCGTTAACGCTTCTGCCGTCAAAAATGCCTGGTGTCCGGTAAACAGGACGTTATGACAGGCCGATAAACGACGGAAAACATCATCCTGAATGACGTCATTTGATTTGTCCTCAAAGAACAAATCGCGCTCGTTTTCATAAACATCCATGCCCAGCGAACCGATTTTTTGCTGTTTCAGTGCGTCAATCGCAGCCTGAGAATCAATTAATCCCCCACGGCTGGTATTCACGATCATCACGCCATCTTTCATCTGGCTGAATGCGCCGGCGTTAAGCAGGTGGTGATTCTCTGGCGTCAAGGGACAATGCAGCGTAATCACATCTGATTCGGCAAACAGAGTATGAAGATCGACATATTCTGCGCCCAGCGCTAAAGCCTGCGGGCTCGGGAAAGGATCAAACGCCAGTAAACGCATGCCAAACCCTTTCAAAATACGCATGGTAGCAACGCCGATTTTACCGGTGCCAATCACGCCAGCGGTTTTGTTATGCATATTAAAACCGGTTAAGCCATCCAGTGAAAAATTAGCATCACGCGTGCGCTGATAGGCACGATGAATACGGCGATTGAGCGTCATCATCAGGCCGATAGTGTGTTCTGCCACCGCTTCCGGCGAGTAGGCCGGTACGCGTACCACGTTGAGATTTAACGCCTTCGCTGCGGCTAAATCGACGTTATTAAACCCAGCACAGCGTAGCGCAATATGCTTCACACCCAGCGCCGCTAACTCTTCCAGAACCGGGCGACTACCGTCATCGTTAACGAAAATACAGACGGCATCGCATCCCACGGCATTTTTAGCGGTCGTTTCCGTCAGCAAAAAGTCGAAAAACACCAGCTCATAGCCATACGCCTGGTTCACCTGCTCAAGATATTTTTGGTCATAGTGTTTGGTGCTGTAAACCGCGATTTTCATCGTCTTGCTCCTGCATACGGGGATGTCCAAAGAATAACGTTTTCTGCCGCACTTTGCTGAATCACCTTCATTGTCTGTTCAGCAAACCTTCACCTTCCGCGCATAACATGCCATCATCTTTGTCAGATTCCTGTAAGGAAAAGGATTATTGTTGTCATGCCACGGATTTTCCGCCGACGACTTGCTGCGATTCTGGCGCTGATTCTGCTGGTGCTGGGCTTATTGCTGACCCTCACGCAATGGCTGCCGCGACTGGTCGGTATCTGGCTGCCACCCGATACGCGTGTTGAGCTGGAAGGCAGCCCCCGCTGGCGCAACGGCGGCCTGTGGTTTCCCCATATTCGTTATCTGGCGGACGATTGTGTCTTAGCTTCAGTGGATGCGGCGTCCCTGGGTTGGCATCCGTCGCGCTGGCAGCTTAACGTCGGTCAGGCTGCGCTGAACACTGACTGCCTGCAAAAGTTACCCGCGAGTGGAGATCAACCCACAGCACCGAAAAGTCTGGCCGAGTGGCAAGCGATGCTGCCTGGCGCCACTATTCATGTCGATAAATTCGTGGTTGCGCCATGGCAAACCTATGCCGGACGACTGGATTTGAAACTGGAAAGCAACCAGCAACAGCTCCATTTTCAGGGCGACATCCTGCAACTTGATGCGGTCTTACAAGGCCAGCAACTGCATATCAACAGCCTGACACTGAAAAATGCGGCGCTTACCGAACCCGTCACGCTAAAGGGGCAGCTTGAATTGCCTGAATTCGCTGACGGGCTACCGGTGAACGGTAAGGTCGAAGGTAAACTGGCGCTCGGCGCGCTGCCTGGGGCGCTTGATGTCACGCTGAACTGGCAGCAGCAGCAAGGTTTATTGAGCGTCGCGATGCAAGGCATCCCGCAGCCGTTGCTGAATTTGCCGTGGCAGGCCAGCGCAGATCAAATCCACATTGAAAAGGGCCAGTATTACTGGCCGCTGGATACCCAGCCGCTGTCAGGTTTTATCAATCTAACGCTGGATAACTGGCGATCCGGGCTGGAAGGGACGCGTATAACAGGCCGCTTCAATCTTCTGACCCAGGGGCGCGGCGGCAAAGGCAACGTAGTTTTGAACATCGGTCCGGGCAAGCTCAGCCTAACGCAAAGTCAGCTGCCGTTTCAGCTCACCGGTGAAAGCAAGCTGGCGGCGATACAGTTGTATGGCACTCTACCTGGAGAGCTCAACGGCCCGGTTCTCGATCCACTCCTCACGCTGAAACCTGGCGCACTGTTGCGTTCGCGTGGTCGTTTATTATCGACCCTGGAAGTGGATGAAGCGCGCTGGCCGCTGGCGGGCGTGCGTCTCTCTTCGCAGGGCATTGACGGGCGTCTGCAAGCGATTCTAAAGGCGCACGATCCCAGCTTTGGCCGCTTCACGCTGCACCTGGATGGTCGGGCGAATAATTTCTGGCCTGACAAAGGAGAATGGAACTGGCATTACTGGGGAACGGGTGAGATGGTGCCGCTTAACGCCCGGTGGGATGTCACGGGAACCGGCGGCTGGCAGGGAACGTTAATTCATCTTGATACCTTATCAACCGGCTTTAACCAGCTGAAATACGCGATGGTACAGGCCAGTAAACCCCGTTTAACGTTAACGGCGCCGGTTAACTGGCAGCGCGATCCGCAACACCCCTCCTTTAACGGCGGTTTTCAGATGAAGTCCGGCCAAACCCAATTCAGCTACGGTGGCTGGCTACCAGATTCTGAGCTGGAATTTGAAGCCAAAGGGCGCGACCCCAGTGATTTCGTCTGGCGTGGACAGCTAAAAGCGGAGGCTATTGGCCCATTGCGCGTCCATGGCCGTTGGGATGGCGAGCGCCTGCGCGGCGAAGCGTGGTGGCCCTCGCAATCACTGACTGTTTTTCAGCCGTTATTAAGCCAGGATCTGAAGATGAAAATTCAGTCCGGCGAACTGCGCGCACAGGTGGCTTTTTCCGCCGCGCCAGGACAAGGTTTTGAAGCAGGCGGTCACTGGACAGTAAAACAGGGCAGCGTCTGGACGCCAGACAGCCAAATCAACGGTGTCGATTTTTCGCTGCCCTTCCGCCTGAAGAACCAACGCTGGCAGCTTGGCGTACGCGGCCCGGTTTCTCTGCGTATTGCCGAGGTGAAAAACCAGTTTGCGCTGCAAAACATTCGGGCCGATTTACAGGGTGCCTGGCCGTGGTCTGAATCACATCCTTTAACCTTGCAGGATGTCAGTCTCGATGTGCTTGGCGGGCAAATCACGTTGCCGTCGTTGCGTATGCCACAACATGAAGCGGCACGCGTTTCGCTGCGTGATATTAGCTTAAGCAAGCTGATTACCGCCATTAAGCCCAGGCAGTTTGCGATGTCCGGCAAGATTAACGGTGAATTACCGCTGTGGCTGAATAATCAGCGCTGGCTGGTTGAAGATGGCTGGATAGCCAATAGCGGGCCGCTGACATTTCGCATGGACAAAGACATGTCCGATGCGATAACCCATAACAATGTGGCGACCGGCGCAGCGCTGGACTGGTTGCGCTACATGGAGATTTCACGTTCATGGGCCACCCTTAATCTGGATACCCTGGGCGCGCTCACCATGAAGGCACAGGTGCAAGGCGTCAGCCGCTTCAGCAATCGTAATCAAACCGTCAATCTCAACTATCGTCATCAGGAAAACCTGTTCCAGCTCTGGCGCAGTTTGCGCTTTGGCGATAATTTGCAATCCTGGGTGGAGCAGAACGCCACCTTGCCAGTGAAGAAGGATCACCATCCATGAGCCTGAGGGCATTACTGATTTTGGCAGCCGGTCTGCCGCTGATCGGCTGCGTACCACGCATAGAAGTCGCCGCGCCAAAAGAGCCAATCACTATCAATATGAATGTGAAAATTGAGCATGAAATTCACATCAAAGTGGATAAAGACGTGGAAGCGTTATTGAAAAACCAGAGCGATCTGTTTTGAGGAGAGACAGCATGAAACGCATGAGCGCGGCGCTGCTTCTGATGTGGATGATTGCCCAGCCCGCATGGGCGTTAACGCTGGATGAAGCGCGTCAGCAAGGTCGTGTGGGCGAGACGCTTTCGGGTTATGTCGCCGCCCGCCAGCAGGACAATGAAACCCAGGCTTTAGTGAAACATATTAACGAAGGACGCCGTACGCAGTATCAGCGGCTGGCGCAGCAGAACGCTCTCACGACTTCAGACGTTGCCAGCATCGCCGGTCAAAAACTGGTAAGCCGTGCAGCCGCAGGCGAATATGTGCGCGGTATTAACGGTCAGTGGCGACAAAAATAGCCGGCTGACTCACAACATTTCACGTTGAGGAAGGCGGTCAAAAATAGAAAGCATAAAAAAGCCGGGTATTAAACCCGGCAACATACAACGGCATCAAAAATGATTAAGCGGCAACGATTTGTTTGATGGCATTTTTAGCATCGTCAGTGGCTTTGGTCGCCACTTCTGGGCCGTAAGCGATGCCTTCAGCAAAGACGAAATTCACATCGCTGATACCAATGAAGCCCAGGAACAGCTTCACATAGGGGGTCAGCAGATCGGATGCGGTGTCTTTGTGAATGCCGCCACGGCTTGACAGGATCACGGCACGTTTACCTTTCACCAGACCTTCTGGACCCGCTTCGGTGTAACGGAAGGTCACGCCAGCGCGAGCAATCAGATCGAAGTAATTTTTCAGCTGCGTTGGAATGTTGAAGTTGTACATTGGCGCAGCAATCACGATCACATCATGCGCTTGCAGCTCAGCAATCAGCGCATCAGACAGTGCCAGCGCTTCTTGCTGACGTGGGCTTAATGGCGCGTCAGAAGGGCGCAGCGCACCCACCAGTTCGCCATCCAACACCGGAATTGGGTTTGCGGCCAGGTCACGAAGGGTCACTTCGTCTCCATTAGCTTTTGCCTGATCAACGTAGTAGTCAGCCAGTTGGCTTGATTGTGAGTAACCGGCAAGGATGCTGGATTTCAGAACTAAAACTTTGCTCATGGTATTTTCCTGTCTGTAACGCGGAAGGCTTCCCGCTCAATGATTTACACTCTACGGTTAACAGCCGTAGGGTGAAAGCGCAATATTTCGAGAGCGATGTTCGAATTTATTGAACAAGCCAAACGGCCGTGCGGTGCCGGCAGGCATTGAAATATGCTATTATGCGCACAATTATTTATTCAATCAGCGGGTTAACCCAGCCTCTGGGGCGCTGTATTTCACAGCGATACCGCCTGAGTAAGGTACGTCATTACTATGTCATCACCGGTTTCTTCTCCACTTGCACCGCTCTGGGCGCGGCTTGATACTTTGATGCTGCGCGATCGTCAGCGCTTGCAACGCTGCCTGCACGGTGCAAAAAAAATTAAAAATCCTGCGGCGCAGCAAGACATTGCAGCAGAGCTCGAACAGGATTTCGCCGCTGCCGAACAGCGAGTGGCGCAGCGTATCGCCGCTACGCCCAAAATCACTTTCCCGGCGAATTTACCGGTTAGTCAAAAGCAGCAGGAGATTGCCGACGCAATTCGCGACCATCAGGTGGTGATAGTGGCGGGCGAAACCGGTTCAGGTAAAACGACCCAGCTGCCGAAAATTTGCTTAACGCTGGGGCGCGGCGTGAAAGGGCTGATAGGCCATACTCAGCCGCGCCGCCTGGCGGCCCGCACGGTGGCGAATCGCATTGCCGATGAACTGGAAACCTCTCTCGGTGGATGCGTTGGTTACAAGGTGCGTTTTAACGATCAGGTCAGCGAAACGACGCAGGTGAAGCTGATGACTGATGGTATTTTGCTGGCAGAAATCCAGCAGGATCGCCTGTTGTTGCAATACGACACGCTTATCATCGATGAAGCGCACGAGCGCAGCCTGAACATTGATTTTCTGCTCGGCTATTTGCGAGAGTTGCTGCCGCGTCGTCCCGATCTGAAAATCATTATTACGTCGGCAACCATCGATCCGCAGCGTTTTTCACGCCATTTTAACAACGCGCCGGTCATTGAAGTTTCAGGTCGCACGTATCCGGTGGAAGTGCGTTATCGTCCGATCGTGGAAGAGGCCGATGACGGCGATCGCGACCAGCTACAAGCCATTTTTGATGCAGTCGATGAGCTTGGTCATGAAAGCCGGGGCGATATTCTGATTTTCATGAGCGGTGAGCGTGAAATTCGTGATACCGCCGACGCGCTGATGAAGCGCGACCTGCCGCATACTGAGATTTTGCCGTTATATGCACGCCTGTCGAATGCGGAACAAAACCGGGTATTTCAGCCACACAGCGGGCGCCGCATTGTGCTGGCAACTAACGTAGCGGAAACCTCGCTTACCGTACCGGGGATCAAATATGTCATCGATCCCGGCACCGCACGTATAAGCCGCTATAGCTTCCGCACCAAAGTGCAACGCTTGCCCATCGAACCGATTTCACAAGCCTCTGCTAATCAGCGAAAAGGGCGTTGTGGGCGCGTATCAGAAGGGATCTGCATTCGCCTCTATTCTGAGGATGATTTTCTCAGCCGCCCGGCGTTTACCGATCCTGAGATCCTGCGTACCAATCTGGCCTCGGTTATTTTGCAAATGACCGCGCTGGGATTGGGCGATATTGCTGCGTTTCCGTTTGTTGAAGCGCCGGACAAACGTAATATCCAGGATGGCGTGCGGCTGCTGGAAGAACTGGGCGCCCTGACGCTGAACGACGAAAACGGACACTACAAACTGACCGGCTCAGGTCGCCAGCTGGCGCAGCTCCCTGTTGATCCAAGGCTGGCTCGCATGGTGCTTGAAGCACAAAAATATGGCTGCGTGCGGGAAGTCATGATTATCACCGCCGGTTTGTCGATTCAGGATCCCCGTGAACGGCCAGCCGAGAAAAAGCAGGCGTCGGATGAGAAACATCGCCGCTTTGCGGATAAAGAGTCAGACTTTCTTGCTTTTGTTAATCTGTGGAATTACCTGAGCGAGCAACAAAAAGCGTTGTCAGGCAATCTGTTCCGTCGCCAGTGCAAGAGTGACTTCCTTAACTATCTGCGCGTGCGCGAGTGGCAGGATATTTATATCCAGCTGCGTCAGGTGGTACGTGAACTCGGCATTCCGGTTAACAGCGAACCCGCTGGATTTCGCGAAATCCATTGCGCTTTGCTCACTGGCTTGCTGTCGCATATCGGTCAAAAAGATGCTGAAAAGCAAGAATTCACTGGGGCACGCAATGCGCGCTTCGCCATTTTTCCGGGCTCAGGGTTATTCAAAAAGCCGCCTAAATGGACGATGGTCGCTGAACTGGTGGAAACCAGCCGGTTATGGGGACGCATCGCCGCCCGCATTGATCCTGAATGGATCGAGCCGCTGGCGCAGCATTTGATTAAGCGCAGCTACAGCGAGCCGCACTGGGAGAAATCGCAAGGTGCGGTGATGGCAAGTGAAAAAGTGACGCTTTATGGTTTGCCGATTGTGGCCGCGCGTAAGGTTAATTACGGCCGCATCGATCCGACATTGAGCCGTGAGCTGTTTATTCGTCATGCGCTGGTGGAAGGCGACTGGCAGACGCGCCACGCCTTTTTCCGCAACAATCAAAAGCTGCGTAGCGAAGTCGAAGATCTGGAACATAAATCACGCCGTCGTGACATCCTGGTTGATGATGAAACGCTATTTGCGTTTTACGATCAGCGTATCGGCAAAGATGTGGTGTCGGCGAAACATTTTGATAGCTGGTGGAAGCAGGCCAGCCGCGATAACGCTGAGTTGCTCAACTTTGATAAGCAGATGCTGATTAAAGAGGGCGCGAATAAAGTCAGCCAGCTTGACTATCCGAATTTCTGGCAGCAGGGCAACCTTAAACTGAAACTGAGTTATCAGTTTGAGCCTGGCGCGGATGCGGATGGCGTAACAGTACATATTCCGCTTCCGCTGTTGAATCAAGTCGAGGATCAGGGCTTTGAGTGGCAGATTCCCGGCGTGCGGCGTGAATTAATTATCGCTCTCATTAAATCGCTGCCGAAGCCATTGCGCCGTAATCTGGTGCCTGCCCCCAATTATGCCGAAGCCTTTTTAGGACGCGTAACTGCCATGGAACTGCCTCTGCTGGAAGCGTTAGCGCGTGAGTTTCGACGCATGACGGGCGTAACCCTGGAGCGCGAAAACTGGCAATGGGATCAGGTGCCCGATCATCTTAAAATGACGTTTCGCGTAGTGGATGAGCACAATCGTAAGTTACAGGAAGGCAAAGATTTGACCGCGCTGAAGGCGCTGCTGAAAGGTAAGGTGCAGGAAACATTGTCAAAAGTGGCTGACGACGGCCTTGAGCAGAGCGATCTACATATCTGGAGTTTTGGCGATCTACCGCGCAGCTATGAGCAGAAACGCGGCAGCTATCAGGTAAAAGCCTGGCCGGCACTGGTTGATGAAAAAGACAGCGTAGCGATTCGCCTGTTCGACAGTGAGCAGGAACAACAAAAGATGATGTGGCGCGGGCAGCGTCGCCTGCTGTTGCTCAATATTCCGTCGCCCGTGAAATATCTCCATGAGAAGCTGCCCAATAAAGCTAAGCTGGGCCTGTACTTCAATCCCTACGGTAAAGTACTGGAGCTGATTGATGACTGCATCGCCTGTGGCATCGACAAGCTGATGGCAGAAGCGGGCGGGCCTGCCTGGCAGCAGGATAATTTCGAGAAGCTGCATGAAAAAGTGCGTGGCGAGCTGAATGAAACGGTGGTCGCCATCGCCAGACAGGTCGAGCAGATCCTGACCGCCGTATTTAATATCAATAAGCGCCTGAAAGGACGCGTAGATATGACGCTGGCGTTGGCGTTATCGGATATTAAGATGCAGATGAACGGATTGGTTTATCGCGGTTTCGTGACCGGCAACGGCTGGAAACGGCTGGCCGATACGTTGCGTTATCTGCACGGTATTGAGCGTCGGCTGGAGAAACTGCCGGTCGATCCCCATAGCGATCGTGCGCGTATGTTGAAAGTCCAGGCGGTTGAGCAGGCTTATCAGGCGTGGCGCAATAAATTGCCACCGCTGCGTCAGGATGATGAAGAAGTCGTGAATATTCGCTGGATGATTGAGGAATTGCGGATCAGCTACTTCGCTCAGCAGCTTGGTACACCCTATCCGATTTCCGATAAACGAATTTTACAGGCGATGGAGCAGGTTGCTTAACGGAGTAAATACGGGAAGGTTCGCTCGCCAGAAAGCCCGCCTGCCTGTGGATCGCTAGCGCCATCAGTAACGCAGGCGCTTTGCGCTTCGGAAACGCCTCGCGGATGAGACGGGTAAACAGACGCCCTGGATGCCAGTGAGATTCAGGCCGTCTTTACGCAATAACTCAGCCTCTCTGACGGAATACTCCAGTCAGGCTTTACGTTTTACTGCGCCAGGGCTTCTAGCTTATCGCGAAACGATGTCACCGCAATTGCCCGGTTATCCGCCAGATAGCGATCCTTCGCCGCTGGCGCTGAACTTTGCACGGCAATTAACTGCCAGCCTTTATCACTGTTCAGCAGCAACGGGGAGCCGCTATCGCCCGGCAGCGTATCGCACTGATGCGACAATACCGCCCGTTGCGCCCAGCCGGTGATCACACAATCGCTGTGCGAATAGAGCGTATCCAGATGATCTTCAGGGTAGCCTGCCTGCGTCACCTTACGGCCTGCCTCTTTTAACGCCGTGGTCAGATCGCTACGCGAACCGGCAAAAAGGGGAATCGGTGTGATGGCGGAAGGGGGGTTACGTAAAATCACCAGGCCATAATCAAGGGGAGCCGCGCTGCTCGGCACGATCCAGCCTTCGCCGTCCGCTTTCAGATGGGTTGCAAGAGAAGGCTCAACGCGTGCATCAATATCGTGGATTTCATAACGCCAGCCTTTATCGCTGGCCATAAAACGCAGCGCCACGGGTTTATCAAAATTGCCCGGAGGCGTTAATAAGCAGTGTCCGGCGGTTAACGCCAGATGGGGCGAAATGAGCGTCGCGGTGCATAAGTTGCCGCTTTCGGTCTCAAGCTGACCGGTGGCATCCCAGGGGGAATCCATAATATCGCCGATCGCTTTGCGGTGATCTTTACCAAAAAACAGCGTCTTGATTTCGTCAGGATTGGGCGCGTCATCGTCATCATCGGCATGCACAACGGTGTTAAAACTGAATAATCCAATAAGTAACAAAATAGCCAGGCGCATAGTTCTCTCAGTGGCGAGAATAAGTAGGGGATGTTGTCATCACGCTTGAGCGATAACTATAGTCGGTGAGCGGTAAAAAAGGGAGTTTTATTGGGATTATCAGCACACTACAACGACCAGATAAAAAAGCAGGCTGCGACTATGCCGCACAGGATCATCACAATCAGAATAATTTCGAAGCGATAGCGATGCACCATTTCAGCTACTCCAGTAAAGAAACACCCGGCAGGACCGGGTGTTTTTAATCGTCGAATCTTCAGGGCTAAGGCTTATTTCTTAGCAGCTGGTTTTACTACTTTCTTGTGGTGAACTTTCTTAGCTGCCTGCGCTTTCTGTGGTGCTGCTTTTTTCACCGCTTTCTTGTGGTGAACTTTTTTAGCTGCCTGTGCTTTCTGAGCGGCCGCTTTTTTGTGTTTCTTGTGCGCGGTTTTGTGTGCGGTTTTTGCTGGCGCAGCGGTGGTCGTTGCAGCAGTAGGAGCAGGTGCAGCGGTAGTTTCAGCCGCGAAAGCAACAGAGGACAGACCCATAGCAGCGGCGATCACCAGCGCAAATAATTTTTTCATTGCAAATTCCTCGGACTATTTTTTCATGAGTAGCCCACTGCGGGGCCGGTGATAAGACTCTATGTAAAGCGAGGAAAGGTTTCCGTGGGTGTTTGGTATCGGCGTGTAACGGATTGTACGAAGCAGGAGAAATGGCGGCTCCTGAGCCGCCAAAAACTTAACTGTTTAAGTAACGCTGCTCAAGATGCTGACGGAAACAGGCGGGGTTCAATGCTTCGCCAGTGGCGTTCAGCAGTAATTGCCCGGTAGAGAAACGGCTGCCATGCTGCCAAATATTTTGTTGTAGCCAGTCAAATACGGGCTGCAATTCGCCATCCTTAATGCATTCGCTCATCTGTGGAATGGCTTTTTTCACCGCCTGGAATAGCTGCGCCGCATACATCGCGCCGAGTGTATACGTTGGAAAATAGCCAAATGCGCCGTCGGTCCAGTGAATATCCTGCATACAGCCGTCACGATAATTGCCGCGCGTATCAATGCCGAGCGACTGCTGCATTTTTTCACCCCACAAGGCTGGAATATCGTCAACTTCAATCTCGCCTTCAATTAGCGCCCGCTCGATCTCGTAACGCAGCACGATGTGCGCGGGATAGCTGAGCTCATCGGCATCGACACGGATATAACCTGGCTTTACCTGCTGAGTCAGACGAACAAAATTGTCAGCCTGCAAGGCGGGCTGATCGCCCATCAGAATTTTTATGTGCGGCAAAAGGTAGTGCAAAAATTCACGGCTGCGTCCTAACTGCATTTCCATAAACAGGCTTTGCGATTCATGAACAGCCGTTGAGCGTGCCAGCGCCACAGGCTGGCCGCGCCACTGCTGGGGTAAATTCTGCTCGTATCGCGCATGTCCGGTTTCATGAATCACGCCCATCATGGCACTAAGAAACTCATTTTCGTTATAACGCGTGGTGATACGCACATCTTCCGGCACGCCGCCGCAGAACGGATGGACGCTGACGTCAAGGCGACCGTGATTAAAGTCGAACCCCAACGCTTTCATAATGTGCAATCCAAGCTCGCGCTGAGTATGAATCGGGAAGGGGCCGCGCGGGTGGATAACCGTCTGTTGCGCCTGTTTTTCTACTACCTGCTGAAGCAGCTCCGGCAGCCAGGTTTTTAACTCACCGAAGGTGCTGTCGAGTTTGGCACTGGTCATGCCGGGTTCGAAAATATCCAGCAACGCGTCATAACGCGAGCTGCCATTCGCCTCCGCACGCAGTTGCGCTTCTTCACGACTTAAACGCACAACTTCTTTCAGATTGACGGAAAATCCTTGCCAGTCGTTAGCCGGACGTTGCTGACGCCAGGCGTGTTCGCAACGTGAACCGGCAATCGATTTGGCTTCAACTAAGGAGGCGGGTAGCAAGGTCGCTTGCTGATAAGCGCGACGCATTTCGTGCAGGTTAGCGCGCTCAACATCGTTCAGTGTTTGCTGTTCAGCCGCCTGAATCAGATCGCCAACACGTTTGTCGGTCAGGATCTCATGTTGCAGTACGCTCATTTCCGCCAGCGCTTCACCGCGTGCACGACTACCGCCCGGTGGCATGGTGGTTTGCATATCGCATCCGGCGATGGCGGTAAGATGGCCGAAACGGGAAAGGCGCTGAAAAGTAGCGCTAAGTTGTTGATACGCTGAGGACACGTCATGCTCCTTGTCAAAGTTTTAACGCAGCGGAATTTCCCGCAAGGGTAGATCAACCGGCCAGCAAAAGCGAACGCTGGCACCGCCGAGCGGGCTACTCTCAATAGTCACATTACCGTTAAGCGCCTGGGCAATGGAATACACAATGGCCAGACCCAGCCCACAGCCACCGGTAGCGCGATCGCGGCTTGGATCCAGGCGGACAAAAGGTTCGAACACCCGCTCACGCTCTTCAGGGGGAATACCCGGCCCGTCATCTTCAACCTGTAGAAAGCCTAATGAACCGTCAAACCATAAGCTGATGCGCAGGCGTTGCTGAGCATAGCGCAGGGCATTGTTTATCAGGTTGTCTAACACGCGCTCCATTAATCGGGTATCGGAAATGCCATGATTTTCACGCTGCGGCAGGTCGAGATCGATTTGGGTTTGTGGATTGATGGTGCGGAAATCGTCCAGACGCTCCCGCAGCCAGTTCGCCAAATCGAGGGATTTTAGGTTTAAATCGACGCGTGGGCGATCGAGTCGGGCATAGGTGAGCAGTTCTTCAATCAGGCTTTCGAGCTGCCCAATATCACGGTTCAACGCGGCTGATTCAGCCTCCGTCAGGTTATCACTCATCTCCAGCCGGTAGCGCAGCCGTACCAGCGGAGTGCGAAGTTCATGAGCGATGCCATCAATCAGCTGCTTTTTACTGGCGACCAGCGTATTGATATTGTCCGCCATCTGGTTAAACGCAATGCCCAAACGAAACAGGCTTGAGGCGCTGTCAAAATGGGTGCGGACATTCAACTCGCCGCGTCCGAAACGCTGGGCTGCCTTTTCTAATCGCTGCATCTCCTTCCAGTGCGGGCGCATCCAGATAAATACCGGCAGCGCCAGCGACATGCCGATAAAAACCAGCAGGGCAATGTCCAGCAGGCGCATCTGGTGCAGATAAAACAGATAAGGAATCGGCCCAACCGATAACACATAATGGCTACGCGAGATGTGTTGTAAGAACGTGTACTGATCGTCAAGCGCGACGATTTCACCGGCGCGCAGGCGCCGCATATCGTTTTCGTCCAGCTGATATTTATTCAGCGGTTCAATGTGCAGATCAAATGACAAGCCGAGATCAAGGCTTTTAATGGTTTTGTTCCAGTTGCGCGGGGGGATTTCACGTAGCTCGCTGCGGATCAAATACAGCGAGCTGGCCATCAAATCATTCATTGATTGTCGCCCGGCACGTTCAGCCGTGAATTTATAAACCAGACCCACCAGCAGCGTCATTACCAGAAAGCAGACAAACAGCAGCAAATAGAACTGAATAAAAAGTTTTCTCATACAGCGCGTGTATCCCACGCCTGTGGAGCAAAAAGATACCCTTTGTTACGAATCGTTTTGATGCGGAACGGTTCGGTCGCGCTGTCGTGCAGCTTTTTGCGCAGGCGCGAAATAGCCACGTCAATACTGCGATCTAACCCATCATAACTTACACCACGTAAGGTCTTGAGCAGCGCATCACGATTAAGGATCTGTCCGGCGTGGCTGGCCAGAAACCATAACAGCTCAAAATCTGCGGTAGAGAGGGCGATTTGCTCATCAAACAGGGTGACCTGACGATTGAGGGCATCAATCGTTAAAGAGCCAAAACGCAGCATTTTATGCGGCGTATTGCTGATGGGGGATTCACCCGTCTGGCCTTGTTGTGACTGGCGCAAATGAAGGCGTAACCGGGCCAGCAACACCGCAGGAGGAGTAGTTTTCAGAATATAATCTTGTGCGCCCATCTCAAGAGACAGAATATGGTTCATATCGCTGTCAAGCGACGTCAGTAACACAATCGGGCCTTGCCAGTTGGCGCGCAAATCACGGCAGATCGTCATGCCGTCTTTACCGGGCAACATAATATCCAGCATCACCAGATCGGGCTGTGCCTGAGCAATGGTTGCCTCAGCGCGATCGCCGCGCGTCTCAACAATCACATCTATATCATGACGCCCCAAATAAGCGGCAATCAGTGAGCCAACTTCAGGCTCATCTTCAACGTAAACGATTTTGTTCATAATGGGCAAAGGCATGTAAGTACGGGCCGCAGCATAACTTTTCCCGCTATTAAGTTCCGCGCTACCGCACGAAATATCCTTATGTTACTGGTATAGAGCCAGCATGATGTGGCATCATTAGCTCTGCGTTTTTTCGCGCAAGCTTCGGAACCGCAACGATAAACATGAGGAGCGTGAGTGTGTCTGATAAAGAGCTGGCTTCAGCCATACACTGTGACCGCATCTGCTTCAATTACACCGATTTCCTTTCCGCATCTTGTAAAAAACGCTGGAGTCTCGTTGATGCCATTTATGGCGTATTACCGATTTTTGGCATGGTAACACGCAAATCTGCGCACAGTTTACAGGCCAGCGATGAGCATCTAAAAGAATTAGCATTACAAATCATTTCAACGCAGGTGAGTGACGAGATTAACATTGCTCGCCTGATCACGCTGGCTGAACAGCAACATATCAGCCGCTTTGATATTCAGCTGCCTTATCCGCTCTCTGGCCAGCAACTGGATGCAATCCAGCAGGAATACCGTAAACCTCTGACGTTGTCACAGCAGGGTGACCTGCTGTGCGTCTCCATTCCCGGCCAGTCTCATTAGGCCATTAATCGCCACGTTGCAGGCAGTGTTGCTGCAATAATTAATCCCATTGCCACGCGTTCAAGTGACGTAAGCGCAATATTGCTACGGCCGCCACGGCGCGCAAATAAAAATAACAGCATACCTGGCGCATAGAGCACCACCGACATTAGCAGGTGCATTGGACCAGACGCATAAAGCAGCCAGATACCATATAGGCTGGCACCGATACCGATGGCTAACGCCAGCGGCTGTTGCTGACCGCGCACAACCTTGATGAGATATAAACCCACCAGTAAATAGGGCACCAGAAT
Organism: Mixta mediterraneensis; assembly: GCF_030283135.1. Classification (NCBI taxonomy): domain Bacteria; kingdom Pseudomonadati; phylum Pseudomonadota; class Gammaproteobacteria; order Enterobacterales; family Erwiniaceae; genus Mixta; species Mixta mediterraneensis. Next base: position 267,912 of record NZ_JASUAZ010000001.1, read on the forward strand.
CATTTCGGACGCAATATTTAACAGCGTATTGTAATCGGCATGCGTCAGAGCGATAGCGATCAGGCAAATCTGAACGCTGCCATTCGTCAGCCAAAGTGAAGCAGCAGGCGCATTTCGCGGATTCTGACGAGCGATACTGCGGGGGAAAGCCCCTTGCTGTGCAGCAATAAAAGGGATTTCCGCTGCCATTATCGTCCAGCTCAGATAGGCGCCGCAGACGGAGACAATCAGTCCCAGCGCAATAACCGCATCCCCTCCGTAACCAATCAAATGCGTCATTAAACCCGCCATGGAAGGATTACGCATTTCTGCCAGCTCAGCGCGCGGTACGATACCTAACGACAATAATGTCACCAGCAGGTAAACCAGCAGTGCAGCTAACACAGCCAGTAAGGTGGCGCGCCCGACATCTTTTTTATTTCGCGCCCGTGCAGAAACCACTACTGCGCCTTCAACGCCAATAAAGACCCACAAAGTAATTAGCATGGTCTGCTTAATTTGCTCCCACAGCGGTTGTCCGAGCGTGACGCCCGAAAAGTCGAAGTGAAAGCGGTCATAACTGAACGCCATTACGGCCAGGATGATGAACAGCAAGAGTGGAACTAATTTACCCAGTGTTGCCAGCAGATTGATAGCTGCCGCGGTTTGCACCCCACGAAGCACTAAACTATGTACCAGCCACAGGAGCACTGACGCGCCCAGCATAGCCTGCCAGGTGTTACCGTCGCCAAAAACGATACGATCCGGCGTGTCAGTAAAAAAGCTCAGCGCGGAAAATACAATCACCAGATAAGAAACGTTGGCGATCACCGCACACAACCAATATCCCCATGCTGAGCAGAACCCCATCAGTTCGCCAAAACCGGCGCGTGCGTAGGTAAAGATGCCGCCATCTAATTCAGGTTTAAGACGCGTCAGCATCAGCATGGCCAGCGCAAGAAAAATAATGCCAACCCCGGTAATTAGCCAGCCAATGAGTAACGCGGCTGGGCCGGCTACGGCTGCCATATTCTGTGGCAGGCTGAAAACGCCTGCGCCCAGCATGGAACTGAGCACCAGCGCTGTCAGGGCGCCAAGACCTAATTTTTTCTCCAAAACATCCTTCCTGCTAGCATAAGTAACTGGGTAAAACGGCGAACCTTAAATTTATATCGTAGCTCAGATGGGAAAGACGATAAAATCCCCTGAAAAGCAGGCGGCAGATTTTACGGAGTACAGGAAGAGATGGCAACGCGTGTTTATGCAAAATTGGGCAGGAATTATGCAAACAGCAGGGCGGCTGGCACCGCCCGGCGATGATTACTTAAAGAGGTCCGCGGTGACGGTTAAATTACCGCCGCTCTGATTCTGCCATTGGCGTGTGACGTGGTAATATTTGGCACCTTTATCAGCTGCGCGCTTCGCCACTTCTTCAGACACTTCGGTTGGTGAACCGAAATGACCAGTGAAGGTTACGGTATCAAATGGCTGCATTTGCGCTGCGGTAATCGCATTCACTTCCTGAATGGATTTCCCATCTGGCGTCGTTACGGTGTAACGTTTTCCGGTAGAGCTTTGCGTTTCAAAGAAACGTCCCACGCTGCGGCTTGGTGTTTCAGACGATGCGACGCCCGGAATTTCTACTTTTTTCGCTGCTGCGCCACCCGCTGCCAGAGCAGTTTTACCTGACTGAGAATCAGCCGGAATCAGGTTCGGACTTTGTACCTTACGTTCTTTGGCATCCGCTTTATAAACATAGGCAGTGATGTATTGGTTGCCGCCGTTGTTGGCATCGATCTGACGAATAATAAAGAAAGAGGCTGCGCCTTTAGCTTTCGCGGCTCTGGAAATGGCGTCATTGACATCTGGCTGACTGGCGAAAAAACCACTGGCTGAGACGGTATCGAACGGCTCCAGTAAATAGGCTTCCGCCTTTGGCAGCTCTTTCACACCATTAAAGCTGCGATAGGTTTTTTTGTCTTTCTTTTCAGCTGCATTCGTTTTGTACAGATCGGCGGTGACGCGCCAGTTGCCGCTGTTGCCGTTGCTGTCATTGATACCCTGAATGTAGTAGTAGGCAGCGCCTGACTCATCTGCGCGCTTTGACACCGCGTCGGCAGCATCGCCAATCGCGTTGAAACGGCCGGTGATATTAATACGTTCGAATGGCTTCAACGCGGCCGCTTTTTCCGGCGTGAGTTCCTGTGCAGCAAATGCATTGGCTGCTAACAGCGATAACAAGGTGGACGCCAGAATAGTGTTCTTCAGCTTCATAAAAATGATCCTTCGCCTTACGCAAAAATGAGTACGAAAACGTGCTGGACTCTTGATGTATAACAGATTAGCCGCTGATTATTACATGTTATAAACAGGCTGTCGCAGCCATTTTTTGCGACATATCTCGTTAACCGCTATCGCTTTTTCATTCAATCGTCACGCCTTGCTGTTATGGCTGTGTTTCATTGGGATAACCACTATTAGTGGTAAGGCTTAATGTTATAACAGTTAATGTATTGTTAAATAAAGGTTTTTATCGAAGTGATGTGCGCCATGATACGATTTTTCATAGTCGATAATTTTATTTAACGGACGGATGCCAGTGATAAAAGGCGGAATTTATTCTGTGATACTGAATAATAATGTGAATGTCATAAGGATGTATTATCGCTATAGATCACTCGTCATATTTTCAGTAGGTTATAAACACTTCGAAACAAGTACATTTCATTCATAAGCGCCTGAAACAGTGTTTCAGGCGTTGTGTTGTTGTGTAGCTAACAGGCCATCATCCTTTAACCGATGAAAGGGAACATTATGTTAATTGGAATTCCCAAAGAACGGTTGTTAAACGAATCGCGCGTAGCTGCTACGCCAAAAACGGTTGAACAACTGATTAAGCTGGGTTTTAGCGTGACCATTGAGCATGACGCCGGTAAACGCGCAAGCTTTGAAGATGAAAGCTACGTTGCCGCAGGCGCGACACTTGCTGACCGCCAGCAGGTTTGGCAATCCGCTATCGTTTTGAAAGTGAACGCACCAGACGATGAGGAGATCTCGCTGATACGTGAAGGCAGCACTCTGGTGAGTTTTATCTGGCCAGCACAAAATCCTGCACTACTGGAAAAACTGGCTGCACGCAATGTTACCGTGATGGCAATGGATTCGGTGCCGCGTATCTCGCGCGCTCAGTCCCTTGATGCGCTGAGCTCAATGGCGAATATTGCGGGTTATCGCGCAATTGTAGAAGCTGCCCATGAATTTGGTCGTTTTTTTACCGGGCAAATTACGGCAGCGGGTAAAGTCCCCCCGGCTAAAGTTATGGTGATTGGCGCAGGTGTGGCAGGGCTGGCGGCAATTGGAGCAGCAGGTAGTCTGGGCGCAATTGTGCGAGCCTTTGACACCCGGCCAGAAGTAAAAGAGCAAGTGCAGAGCATGGGCGCCGAGTTCCTTGAGCTGGATTTTGAAGAGGAAGCAGGTAGCGGCGACGGCTACGCCAAAGTGATGTCGGAAGCCTTCATCAAAGCCGAAATGGCATTGTTCGCGAATCAGGCTAAAGAGGTTGACATTATTGTCACCACCGCTCTGATCCCAGGGAAAACCGCACCAAAGCTGATCACCGAAGAGATGGTGGCCAGCATGAAACCGGGCAGTGTTATCGTCGATCTGGCGGCCCAGACCGGGGGAAACTGTGCTTTAACTGTCGCCGACCAGGTCACCGTAACGCCGAATGGCGTAAAGATTATCGGTTATACCGATCTGCCAAGCCGTCTGCCAACACAATCTTCACAGCTATACGGTACTAATCTGGTCAATCTGATTAAATTACTGTGCAGAGAAAAGAACGGCGACATTGCTGTCGATTTCGACGACGTTGTGGTGCGCGGTGTGACTGTGATTCGTGATGGCGAAATCACCTGGCCAGCTCCGCCGATTCAGGTGTCTGCCACACCGAAAGCGGCAGCTACCGTTGAGCCGGTGCAAAAAACTGACGCTAAACCGACATCACCGCTGCGTAAATACCTGCTGATTGCCCTGGCGATTGTGCTGTTTGCTTGTCTGGCAAACGTAGCGCCGGGCGAATTCCTGTCGCACTTCACGGTTTTTGCGCTGTCCTGCGTGGTGGGGTATTACGTGGTATGGAACGTGAGCCATGCACTGCATACGCCGCTGATGTCGGTAACCAACGCCATCTCAGGCATCATCGTGATCGGCGCGGTACTGCAAATGGGCCACGGCGGATGGGTCACGTTTATTTCCTTTATTGCGGTGCTGATCGCCAGCATCAATATTTTTGGTGGCTTTACGGTCACCCAACGCATGCTGAAAATGTTTCGTAAGGGGTAACACATGTCTGGCGGATTAGTCACTGCAGCATACATTGTTGCCGCAATTCTGTTTATTTGTAGCCTGGCTGGCCTCTCAAAACACGAGACGTCTAAGCAGGGTAATACCTTTGGTATCAGCGGGATGGCGATCGCGCTGATCGCCACTATCTTTGGTCCAGACAGCGGTAATGTGGCCTGGATACTGTTAGCGATGGTGATAGGCGGCGCGATTGGTATACGTCTGGCAAAAAAGGTCGAAATGACCGAAATGCCCGAGCTGGTCGCCATTCTGCACAGCTTCGTTGGTTTAGCCGCAGTGTTAGTTGGCATCAACAGCTATATCGACCATGCGCCTGGCCTGCCGGATGTGATGGAAAACATCCACCTGAGCGAAGTTTTTATCGGGATCTTCATTGGTGCCGTAACGTTTACGGGTTCACTGGTGGCGTTTGGCAAGCTGTGTGGCAAGATTTCATCGCGCCCGCTGATGCTACCGCATCGCCACAAGCTGAACCTGCTAGCGCTGATCGTTTCGTTCCTGTTACTGCTGTGGTTTGTTAATACCGACAGCACCGGCGCGCAGGTATTTGCGCTGTTAGTGATGATAGTGATTGCACTGGCTTTCGGCTGGCATCTGGTGGCGTCAATTGGCGGCGCGGATATGCCTGTGGTGGTTTCCATGCTGAACTCCTATTCGGGGTGGGCGGCAGCGGCAGCGGGTTTTATGCTGAGCAATGACTTGCTGATCGTCACCGGCGCGTTAGTCGGTTCTTCGGGTGCCATTCTGTCCTACATTATGTGTAAGGCGATGAACCGCTCCTTTATTAGCGTTATCGCGGGTGGATTTGGTACGGATACCCGCATCGATAGCACAAGCGAAGAAGTCGGGGAGCATCGTGAAATCACCGCTGAAGAAACGGCTGAAGTGCTGAAAGCGTCCTCTTCGGTGATTATCACGCCAGGCTATGGAATGGCTGTGGCGCAAGCGCAGTATCCGGTTGCTGAAATCACCGATAAGTTGCGTGCTCGCGGTATTAACGTCCGTTTCGGCATCCATCCGGTAGCGGGGCGTTTGCCAGGACATATGAACGTACTGTTGGCTGAAGCCAAAGTGCCCTACGATGTCGTGCTGGAGATGGATGAAATCAATGACGACTTCAGCGATACCGATACTGTACTGGTGATTGGTGCTAACGACACGGTGAACCCAGCGGCGCTGGAAGATCCGCACAGTCCTATTGCCGGGATGCCCGTGCTGGAAGTGTGGAAAGCGCAGAACGTGATTGTATTTAAGCGTTCAATGAATACCGGTTACGCCGGCGTGCAGAATCCGCTGTTCTTTAAGGACAATACACAGATGTTATTTGGCGATGCCAAAGCCAGCGTCGAAGGTATTTTAAAAGCACTGTAGTAACCTGTAGTAAAAAGGGCGGCTAAATAAGCCGCCCTTTTTTCAATTCTAATGACGATTAATCGTCCTGATCCTCTTCGTCATCCAAATTAATCGGTGATTTAAAATCATCCGGCTTAATCGCCAGTAAATCACAGCGTAAATGATCGATAACCTGTTCAGCGGTATTACCAAGGAAAGCCGCCGATAAACCGGTACGTCCAATGGTGCCTAAAACCACGACACCTGCGTCTAAATGCCCGGCTAAATCGGGAATCACCTCTTCAGGCAATCCCCTCGCAACGTGTGTGAACTCTTCACTAATCGAGAACTTTTGACGCAAGGCTTTCATTGCTACTAAATGCTGGCCGCGAATGGCGTCGTTATATACGCTGGGATCAAAGTCAGGCAGTTCGATGGCGATATTGATCGGCGTGATGGGATAAGCACCGACCAGATGTACTTCGGTGTGGTTAACCATTTCGGCAAGCTTCACCGTTTCGCGAATCAGTTTCTGATTCAATCCATCATGATGCGGCTCTTCGCTGGCGAGGTTAACCGCAACAACGGCTTTGCCGCCTTCCGGCCAGGGCTGATCTTTCACCATCCACACCGGACAAGGACATTTGCGCAACAGATGCCAGTCGGTAGGCGTAAAAATCACCGCTTCGAGGCGATCATGTTGATGCGCCATTTTCAGGACTAAATCATGATTGTGGCTCAAGACTTCCTGAATAATGGCTTCATAAGGTCGGTTGTGCCAGATAACCTTAATCTCAATTTCAACGCCCGCCTCAAGATAAGCATGCGCCTGTTCACGAATCCATTCAGTTCGTTGGCTAATAACACCCTGACGCATTGAAGAGCGTTCATCAGGCGAAAGCAGGGTAGTCATCTCATACGAAAAATCATAAATAGGCAAAAAGGCTTTGATTTTGCCGCCGATGAGTTGATTAAGATAAACCGCCCGGCGTAATGCCGGTTGATCGTCTTGTTGTGCATCAATGGCGACCAGAATATTTTGGTAGCGGGACATAAGGGCACTCTCCATAAACCAAAGCGATTGGATCAAAGATAGCCTATGTTCATGCGGGGAAAAAGAGAAAAAGTTGTTGCCGGATCAATTAAATAACATTTAACGAACCGGCAAATTTATTAAGCTGCCTGATGACTCTGTCCTGCGAGTTCAGCCAGTAACGAATGGTTTTCAATAGTAATATATTTTCCTTTAACCGCCAGCATGCCGCTTTTTTGGAAGCGTCCTAATAAACGACTAATCGTTTCAACGGTCAGGCCGAGATAATTACCGATGTCTCCGCGTGTCATAGTGAGGCGGAATTCGCGCTGTGAAAAACCGCGTTGACCAAAGCGACGCGAGAGATTCCAGACAAACGCCGCTAAACGCTCTTCTGCATTCTTTTTCGATAGCAGCAGGATCATATCCTGATCGCCTTTAATTTCGCCGCTCATCAGACGCATCATCTGCTGACGTAGGGCGGGCATTTTACCGGAAAGATCGTCCAGCGTTTCGAAAGGAATTTCGCATACCATTGCCGTTTCTAATGCCTGCGCAAAGCTGGGATGATTACCGCCCATGATGGCATCAAATCCCACTAAATCACCCGCCAGATGAAAACCGGTGATCTGTTCGTCACCTTGTTCAGTGATGGTATAGCTTTTTAGGGTGCCGGAGCGGATGGCGTAAAGCGATTTCAAATCATCACCCGCTTTGAAGAGTGTTTGACCTTTTTGGATGGGTTTTTTACGCTCAATAATATTGTCGAGTTGATCCAGTTCATGCTCGTTAAGCGTAAAAGGGATACATAGCTGGCTGATACTGCAATCCTGGCAGTGAATAGCACAACCGCCTGACTGAATACGTCGAATGCTGCGTTTTTCAGGGATCATAATGATAGCTCTACGATAGTTGCCTGGGGGTAATTTTAACATTTTTCAGGCTGAAGGGAATGTATGCAGGCAGCTTTAAGCTTACAAAGTATAAGGTTGGTTTAATAAATCTAAAACAGAGGAACCACGGGCCGTAGAGCTCAGGCAATGGCGGTTTTGTCACGAAATGTTGCCATTTTTTGATCCAAAACATAAATTTTCTTTTGCTGGTTATCGCCAAAAATGCGTTTAGCGTAGCAACTGCCTATTTACTATGATTGCTGACTGAGCCAGTTTTGCATTTCCTCAATAAAACAGGTGTGAATAACCATGAATCTTGATGACGACAATATTTTTCGAGCTGCCATGGGTGAGGTCACGCCACTGAAAGATACGGCCAATACCTTATGGTTAAAATCACCGTCTACTAAGGCACCCCGGCAGAGACAACCCGAAGCGGAGCAGGAAAACTTCCTGACGCGAGGCTATCTGGATATTGTGCCGCTGGATACCTTGCTGGAATACAAAGCGGATGGCATTCAGCAAGGTGTACTGGACAAACTGCGCAAAGGTGAATATCCCCTGGATGCCAGCCTGAATCTGCTGCGCCAGCCGGTTGAAACCTGTCGTCAGGCAGTGTTTAGCTTTATCCAGCAAGCGCGCAAAGACAGCCTGCGTAATTTGCTGATTATCCATGGTAAAGGGCGTAGCAATGAATCCCACGCTAACATCGTGCGCAGTTATTTAGCTCGCTGGCTGAAACAGTTCGATGATGTACAGTCTTTTTGCGTGGCCCAGAGTCAACACGGCGGCAGCGGGGCGTTATATGTTGGTATGCGCAAAACCGATAAAGCGCGTCTGGATAACCGCGAACGGCATGCCAAACGCAGCCGTTAATTATGGAATTTGCGGATGGTCGCCATCAGAACTTCAGCGCTCAGACTCAACGTATTACCGGTCCGGGTGATAATCCCCACCGGTTCGCCGGGGCCAGAAGAGTTAATCGGCAGGGCGCAAACGGCATTGTGAGTCAGATCTTCTTTAATCGCGCCAGAAGGGACAAACCAGATATAGTCATAACGTAATGCAAGCTGACGCGCCAGAGACGTTGATGACGTCTCGACACAATTAGGCGGCAGCACGCAGCCTTGTTCATCCAGCATCTGCTGAGCGATGCGGCGTGGTGCTGTACCTTCAGGTGAAATCACGACTGGCCACTGCATCGCGCGCGAAAGCGTGACGTTGTCACTCAGAAGCGGATGTTCGGGTCGCACCACCAGCTTTAACGTTTCGAGAAACAGTAATTCGTAGGTTAAACCGGTCATCATTTCGCTATCGGCCATTCGGCCAATGCCAATATCAAATTCGCCCGCTTTTAGTCCAGCCAGTAACACATTATTATGCAGCGTCGCAACCTGTACCGTCGTGTTCGATTGCAACTGATGAAAGCGATCCAGGATTTGTGGCAGCATACCCATGGCAGCCGTTGTCAGCGCACCTAAACGAATAATAACAGGACGATCGCTGAGCGGTTCATTAAAACTCTGGCCGGCGTGATTCAGCGCATCCAGAACTTTTACGGCGTGAATAAGGAATTGCTCACCCATCGTCGTGAGTTGCGCGCCCAACCGACCCCGCTCAAAAAGCCGTACACCGGTAAGTTCTTCCAGCTCATTAAGTGTTTTTGATAGCGCAGGCTGACTCAGACTAAGGGTTTCTGCCGCCCGGCCCAGCGTTCCCTGCTGCGCAACGGCAACAAAGGTATGTAAGTGGCGCAAGCGAATGCGCTGATTAAAAATGATGTTTTTGTTCATTATTCAAACTTAATGATAATTTCAGCGTGCCAGCAAGCTTAAAAGCTGGAAATTGTTAACTTTGCTGCAAAATTACATTAACAAAATAGCGGCTCGCAGCGGAATCAGCAATAACCTACTGAAATTTGAAAAGAACATGCACCGAAGAGAGTGTCATCGCTGTTTTCAGAGCGGCAGGATAATCAATACCTTACTCATAAAAAGGTTGAATAATTCTCAATACGCTATAAAAATCGAACGCCTTATTATTAACGATCGGCTATTATTAGCGCCGTTTTTTTTACTAAAACTGATATTTAATCCCGATCGCGAAGTGAGGAGTTCTCAGTGACCAGCGTCGAGGCGGTGGATGTTCGCCAGTTAATCAACCAATGTGCGTTAAGCCGTTGGCAAAAAAGGCTGATCGCATTGTGTTTCATTGTGGTCGCCCTTGATGGTATGGACATCGCCATGATGGGATTTATCGCGCCAACGCTTAAAACGGCGTGGGACGTAACTAATCATCAGTTAGGTATGGTAATCAGTGCAGCCTTGTTTGGACTGGCGCCAGGCGCCATGATCGCAGGACCGCTGGCCGATCGTTATGGTCGCCGAATGATGATTATCCTCAGCGTCTTTTTCTTTGGTGTCTGGACGATCGCCACCGCATTTTCACAAAATATCGAACAGATGATGCAGTTCCGCTTCCTGACCGGGCTGGGATTAGGCGCCGCCATGCCGAATGTGGGGACGTTAGTCGCGGAATACGCTCCTGAACGTCGCCGCGCCTTTATTATTACCGTGGTATTTTGTGGCTTCACCTTTGGCGCCGCCAGCGGTGGTTTTGCGGCTTCGTGGTTGCTGCCGCGTTATGACTGGCATTCGGTACTGTTACTGGGCGGCGCTTTGCCCTTAATGGTGTTGCCTTTCTTACTGCGAGGCCTGCCTGAATCTGTGCGCTTTCTGATTAATCGGCGCGCATCCGCGGCACGTATTCATGCCGTTCTGGAACGTATGTTACCCGGCACCACACGGCCCGATACCGATTTTCATGCCATCGAACCTGTTTCTCAACAAAGCGGGGCCATCAGGACGGTTATTTCCCCGCGCTATTTGTTTGGCAGTATCATGCTGTGGGGCGGCTATTTTATGGGGCTGTTTCTGGTTTATCTGATTGGCAGCTGGCTGCCATCGCTGGTCAGTACATTAGGTATGTCGGTGACTGAAGCCGCGATCATCACTGCAATGTATCAGGCTGGCGGCACTATTGGTTCGCTGTTTGCCGGATGGTTGATGGATCGTTTCAATGCCTGTCTGGCTTTAGCGGCGATCTATTTCTGTGGCGGATTAGCAATTATCGCGCTGGGATTTTCACCTGCTCAGGTAGGCATAATGAGTGGCATTGCATTCTGTAGCGGCTTCTGTTTTAACGGCGCGAATACCGGAATGAACGCGCTTTCTGCCAGTTATTATCCAACCCATGCCCGCGCCACGGGCTCCAGCTGGATGCATGGCGTGGGACGCATTGGCGCCATTCTCAGCGCCTTTGTCGGTGCGGAAGTCCTGTCGCTTGGCTGGTCGTTTAGTTCTATTTTTTTATTGCTCGCCGTTCCCGCCGTGCTCACCAGCCTTATGCTGATACTGAAAAATCGCTATGGCTTTAAGCCGATCACAGAATCGTGATTTTTCCCGCTGGCACTATAAGCATTGCATTTAAAGTAGCAGCAATGCTCATAGTGCCAGGGGGACAAGATGGACAACTTTCAAAGTGCGGATGCCATCCGTACACGCTTCTCTCAGGCGATGTCAGCCATGTATCAACAGGAAGTGCCGCAATACGGTACGTTGATGCAGTTAGTGATGACGGTTAATGAACGCCGGTTAGAAGCCGATGCTGGCCTGAAAAATCGGCTGTCAGCAGCAGATGAACTCAGCCGCCTTAATATAGAACGTCATGGCGCGATTCGTGTTGGCCGCGCGGAAGAGCTCTCAATGCTGCGACAAATGTTTGCGGTGATGGGCATGTTTCCCGTAGGGTATTACGACCTCTCACAGGCCGGTGTGCCCGTGCATTCTACGGCTTTTCGCCCTGTTGATGATGCCGCCTTACGGCGTAATCCTTTCCGCATTTTCACTTCACTGTTGCGTCTTGAATTAATTGAAGATGAAGTGCTGCGTAAAAAAGCGGCAGAAATTCTGGCGGCTCGCGATATTTTCACGCCACGTTGCCGTCAGCTGATCCTGCAACATCAACAGCAAGGTGGCTTACACGCAGAAGACGCTGCAATGTTTGTCGATGAAGCACTGGAAACTTTCCGCTGGCATTCGCACAGCAGTGTGGACAGTGAGACTTACCACGCGCTAAATCAGCAGCACCGGCTAATTGCTGATGTGGTGTGCTTCCCCGGCTGCCACATTAATCACCTGACGCCGCGGACACTGGATATTGATCGGGTGCAGGAAATGATGCCGTCGCGCGGTATCGATCCCAAAGTCCTGATTGAAGGTCCGCCCCGTCGCCAGATCCCCATTTTGCTGCGCCAGACCAGTTTTAAAGCGCTTGAGGAACCTGTAATTTTTAACGACGGGCATCAGGGAACACACACCGCACGTTTTGGCGAAATCGAGCAGCGGGGTGTGGCGTTAACCCCTAAAGGCCGCGCGCTTTATGATCGCTTACTGACCGAAGCGGGGAGCGGCACAGATAATCAACAGCATCAACAACAGCTTGCCCGCATATTCCGTGATTTTCCTGATGATGAAGCGACTCTGCGGCAGCAAGCACTGGCATGGTTTGACTATCGTTTAAGCGAAAAAGGCCAGGCAACGCCACCACGAAACGGGGAAGACCTGGAGACATTAATTGCTGAAGGGCGCGTGATAGCCGATCCTGTTATTTATGAAGATTTTTTGCCTGTCAGCGCCGCAGGCATTTTCCAGTCAAACTTAGGTGATAAAACGCAAGCGCGCTCTGCCGGCCAGTCCAGCCGCGCGAGCTTTGAGCGCGCCTTAGGAAGTGAAGTAAAAGATGAGATGCAGCTGTATGCTGAGCGGCAACAGCGTTCGCTTCAGCGCTGTGGCTTAGTGAACTAAAAGAGAAGGCGATACGCTTCGCCTTTTTTAGATTTATCCATCAGGTGCCTCTGCCGGTCACAATAAAATGCGAAAGAAAGCCACGCCGCTGCCCGTTCTGTAGTTTTGATTAGCTTGCTCAACGCTTTTTTCCCTCTTCAGCATATTCTGCAAATGGGCCTCAGACATAGACAATGTCTTAAGCCCTGCAAATAATGGAAAGACGCTTGAACAGGGAACTGGTAATGAAAAATGAAACAGGTCTGAGGATTATGACTGCGGAAGGCGAGTTGCGAGGGAGCATGGACGATGATCTCTTTGTCTTCAAAGGTATACCCTATGCCGCTGCGCCAGAAGGCCCGCTTCGCTGGCGCGCCCCGCAACCCGTTAAGCCCTGGCAGACTGTGCGCGACGCCACACTTTTTGGTGCTGCCAGTTGGCAGAACCGTGAATATTGCCTGGCTGTAGGCGGTGGCGATCCCGGAAATTTTAGTGAGGATTGTCTGTATCTTAATGTCTGGACACCAGACATCGAACCGGTGAAGCCGTTACCGGTGATGGTCTGGCTGCACGGCGGCGGGTACACTATCGGCGCGGGCGGGTTAGCGCCTTATAACGGCAAACCACTGGCATCACGCGGCGCGGTTGTCGTTACGGTCAATTACCGTTTAGGGCACCTGGGATTCTTTGCCCATCCCGCGCTGGACAAGGAATGCCCAGCCAATGGGATGGTGAATAATTTTGGCCTGCTCGACCAAATTGCCGCGCTGCAATGGGTACAACGCAACATTCCTGCTTTTGGCGGCGATCGCCGCAATGTCACCCTGTTTGGCGAATCATCAGGCGCACGTAGCGTGCTGTCGCTGTGCTGTTCACCGCTGGCCGAAGGTCTGTTCCATAAAGGCATCGTTCAAAGCGCCTACAGTTTGCCAGACGTACCACGCAAAAAAGCGTTGCAGCAGGGAATTAACGTAGCAAAACATTTTGGTTTAGACGAGAACGTCAGCGCTGAGCAGTTGCGTGACTTGCCAACCGATGCGTTCTGGTCATTAGATCGGCCATTGATGATTGGTCCGGTCCCGATTGCGGGTGATGTCGTTTTACCTGAGCCGATGCTGGAGACATTTTTCGCTGCCCGGCAACATCGCGTGCCGCTTATAGCGGGCAGCAATAGCGATGAAGCCAGCGTACTGGAATATTTCGATGTCGATGCCACAGCGATTCTTCATCAGTTGCGTGATAAAAATCGTTTCAGCTATCGCCTGTTAAAATGGATGTATGACATCCATGATGATAAATGCCTGGGTCGGGCAGTCGCGCGCGACATGGCATTTAGCATCATCCCCTGGCTGGTTATGCGTGCGCAACATAATGTCGGCATGCCCGGCTGGCGCTACTGGTTTGATTACGTCTCGGAAAATGCCCGCGATCTTTATCCTCACGGCACCTGGCATGGCAATGAAGTCCCCTACGTAATGAATACTTTAGCCCATATGCCGAACGCGAATGATGATCGGGTCTATACCGCAAAGGATCGGGCCTTTTCTGATCGGGTAAGTCATTACTGGTTTACCTTTGCGCGCGATGCCAGCGAGTTTAAGCAGACGCTGGAAGGCGAAGTGCCCTGGCCTGCATGGCACCCAGGCGCAGACATCACGCTGTCACTGGGCGATCAACAACAGGATCGGCTGGTGCTAAAGCGCAACTTTATGAAGGCTCGCATGCGGCTGTTTCGCCTGATGATGACAAAGATGGTTAAGCTCTGAACGAACAATATTTTAACCTGTTAGCAAATTTATTTGCGTATAACACCACGATTATTAAGCTATTTACCAGCGGAAAACGGTAAGTTAGTTAACATAGCTAACAAACATGTTACATCTTCATTGTTCCCTGCCGATAACCCCTGTATGCCCGTTTTAAGCGGGCCAACACCGGTTATCACCGTAAAGGATTTGGTATGGGAATTTTCAAAAACTTCACAATTCGCACTGTCCTGCTCTCCGTTCTGGGGCTGTTTTGTTTACTCTGGAGCGGCGTCGGTCTGTTTAGTATTCATTCTCTTGGCACATTAAGCGAAGGCAATGAAGTTGACCGTCATCTTGTAGAACAAATGACAGTGCTGAGTCAGGGCAACGACCAATATTTTCGCGTTGTGACGAGGCTTTCACGTGTGATGGAAAGTAAAGCGTCTGGCGCAACACCCGCCGATAGCGCGTGGGAGCCGGTACAGCTTGCGCTCGGTAACATGACCCAAAAGCTGGCGCGCTTTAAGCAGCTGGCACCCGGCCCGATGGATGCCGAGGTGGTCAATAACGTTATCGATAGCTGGCAGAAGTTGCTGGATGAAGGCGTTTCGCCACAATTGCAACGTGCTCGCCAGGAAAGCGTTGATGCCTATCGCCAGCAGGCCAATAACGTTACGCCAGCATTAAGCCGCGCCTTTGGTGCCAGCGCCGAGAAGTTTAATCAGGCCGCGGCAGTTAAACTGGGCGAAACACGGATTGCTGTTGATCACCTGACCGCGATAACTAAAGTCATTATCATGATTGCGGTGATAGCAGGCTTACTGATTTTGCTGTTCACCGATCGTTACTTAGCGGCGATGCTGGTTAAGCCCTTAGGGCGGTTGCGTGCGCATTTCATCCTGATTGCCAATGGTGATCTGAGCCAGCCAGTACATGAATTTGGTCGCAACTGTGTGGGTAAACTGGTGCCGTTGCTGAGTGCGATGCAGGAGAGCCTGCGTGAAGCGGTTGGCGCTATTCGTAGCGGGGCTGAAAATATTTCACGCGGAGCCGCTGAGATTTCTGCCGGCAATAATGATCTGTCGTCACGCACGGAAGAACAAGCCGCGGCGCTGGAGCAAACCGCTGCCAGCATGGAACAGCTGACCGCCACGGTAAAATTCAATGCCGACAACGCGCGCCAGGCCAGTACGCTGGCTGAAACAGCCTCAACCACCGCGCAGCAAGGTGGCAATCTGGTCAGTGAAGTGATCAATACCATGAACGGCATTTCAGGTAGCTCGAAGAAAATTGCTGAAATTACCAGTGTGATTAACGGCATTGCGTTTCAGACCAACATCCTCGCCCTTAACGCGGCGGTTGAAGCGGCACGCGCCGGTGAACAAGGGCGTGGTTTTGCTGTGGTTGCCAGCGAAGTGCGTAACCTGGCGCAGCGCAGTGCCGGCGCAGCCAAAGAGATCGCGACGCTCATCGAAGACTCTGTACAGCGCGTGGAGAAGGGCGCTGAACTGGTTGGCACCACCGGTACAACCATGAATGACATTCTTAAATCGGTACAGAATGTGGATGCGATCATGAAGCAGATTGCGGCCGCCTCAGAAGAGCAAAGCAAAGGTATATCGCAGGTTGGCGTGGCAGTGACAGAAATGGATAGCGTTACACAGCAGAACGCCTCGCTGGTAGAGGAAGTTTCCGCCGCAGCCAGCGCGCTGGCGCTTCAAACCGAAGCACTACAAGCCTCGGTAGCGAAATTCCGCCTGTCAGAGAGCTGCCACGCTCTTCGGCCAGCGCCAACGGTCAGCCAGCCATTAAAATCACCCGCTTTGGTTCCGGCTCAGGCTAAACCGGTCGCCGACAACGGGGATTGGGTCACTTTCTGAGACTGACACAGCCAAGCCACCAAATCCTGCAGGAAAGGTGGCGCATCACCCGCCGGTCGCTGCAATAAACTGTACGCCGCCCCGGTCTTCACCTCGCCAGCGAAAGGCGCTATTAGCCTGCCGCTGGCAATATCATTCTCCACCAGATTACTGTCCGCCATAGTGACGCCAAATCCCTGAATGGCCGCACTGATAGCCAGATCCATGGTCGCGAAATGCTGATTACGCTTCATGGATACCTCTACCTGACAGGCATCCAGCCATAACTGCCAGTCGCGTGTATCATGGGTGGGATGCAAAAATGTCATACCCGCTAAATTAGCTGGCGTGGCGGGAGGCGGTGAGCCCGCCGCCATTACCGGCACCATCGATTCCTCAAATAACAGAATCGCTCCGGGTTGCGGCTTGCCATAGACAATCGCGGCATCAAAATTATCCAGTTGCGAAGCATGATCGAGCGTGGTGGTTAAGGCGACATGCAGCTCAGGGTGCTGTTGCTCAAGCAAAACCAGCCGTGGCACCAGCCAGCGCATGGCGCAGGTGGGCGCTTTAAGGCGAATGCTGGCATTACTGCGGCTGGCCTTTTCAGTTGCCTTCAGCATGATTCCAAAGCCCTGACGCAGTTCAGGCAACAGCGCCGCGCCCTGTGGCGTCAGGCGCAAGCCGCGCGCATGACGATCAAACAGGGCGAAACCCAGCCAGCTTTCCAGCGCTGCGATCTTACGGCTCACCGCGCCTTGTGTCAGGCACAGTTCGCTGGCCGCATGGGTGAGATTTTCATGGCGTGCCGTCACCAGAAACGCATGAATGGCATTGAGTGGAAGCGATGAGCGTGACACATGAACCTCAAGCTATGCATTTTTATCATGGCTATTATGACAACAATTCGCTTGTTGTCTCAAGCAGTAGTCCGTTGAATAGAAATTTACGCATTTTAGCTGTTTATGCATTTAACCGGAGTAACTATGTCTCTGAAATCGCCCGTACAGATCTCCTCAAAACTGCCCGACGTCGGCACCACCATTTTTAGCGTCATCGGACAGCTCTCGACCCAGCACAAGGCAATTAATCTGTCGCAAGGCGCACCGAACTTTCCCTGCGATCCCGCATTGGTAGAAGCGGTTAGCCGGGCAATGCGGGAAGGCCATAACCAATACGCTCCCATGACCGGCTTACCGGCACTGAGAGAAGCGTTAGCCAACAAAGTTCATGCGCTTTACGGCCAGCGCTACGATCCTGCCAGCGAAGTATTAATCACTGGCAGCGCCAGCCAGGGCATCTACATGGCGATTTCAGCGCTGGTGCATCCGGGGGATGAAGTCATTTTCTTCGAACCGGCGTTCGACAGCTATGCGCCAGTGGTACGTTTGCAGGGCGGCAAACCGATTGGCCTGAAATTGCAGATGCCAGAATTTGCCATTAACTGGGATGAATTGCAGGCAGCGCTGACGTCGCGCACCCGGATGATCATCATCAATACGCCGCACAACCCAAGCGCACAGGTGTTGACGCCAGCGGATCTTGACCGGCTGGCGGCCTTAACTCGTCACACCAATATTGTGGTGTTGTCTGACGAAGTATACGAACACATTCTGTTTGATGGCCGCAAACACTGTGGTATGGCAACACACCCGGATCTGGCCGAGCGCAGCGTCATCGTTTCGTCGTTCGGCAAAACTTTTCACGTTACCGGCTGGCGTGTGGGATATTGTCTGGCTCCGGCTGCGCTAATGACTGAACTGGTAAAAGTTCATCAGTTTATGATGTATGCCGCCGACACGCCGATGCAGGTGGGTTTCGCACACTATTTGCAAAATGCCGAAAATTATCTTTCGCTGTCGTCTTTTTATCAGCAGAAGCGCGATCGTCTGCAAACGTTGATGCAGAATTCCCCTTTCAGGCTGCTGCCGTGTGCGGGTTCGTTCTTTATGTTAGCGAGTTACGGTCATTTCAGTAACGAATCCGATAGCGAAATGGTTAAACGCCTTATTGTCGATCACGGTGTGGCCACCATTCCGTTATCGGCATTTTATATGGATGGCACAGACAATAAACTCATCCGTCTTTCGTTCGCAAAAGACGACGTAACGTTGCAGGCTGGCGCTGCGGCGCTGTGCAACGTCAAACAATAATCAGGGGTTAATGAAGAATGAAAAAACTGAATGCGCTGTTTCTCGCTCTGGGTATGATGACGTCAATACACGCATTTGCTCAGGAAAGCCTGCGTTATGGTCTCGAATCACAGTATCCGCCCTTTGAAAGCCGTAACGCGCAAGGTGAGCTGGAAGGATTCGACATTGATCTGGGGAATGCCATCTGTAAAGCAGGTAACTTTACCTGTAACTGGGTTGAAAGCAGTTTTGATGCGTTAATTCCGGCGCTGACCGCAAAAAAATTCGACGCAATTAACTCCGCAATGAATATCACTGAAGCGCGCGCTAAAAGCATCGATTTTACCAACCCGATTTACCGCATTCCAACCATGTTAATTGGTAAAGAAGGGCAGGTGACGGCCCCCACCGCAGACGCGCTGAAAGGCAAAAACATTGGCGTATTGCAGGGTTCGATTCAGGAAACCTATGCCAAAAAGCATTGGGAATCACAGGGCGTTACCGTAACGTCATATCAGGATCAAAACCAGGTTTATAACGATATGGTCGCAGGTCGTCTGGACGGCACGCTGGTCATGTCTGCGGCTGGACAGTCAGGTTTCCTCAGCAAGCCGCAAGGCAAGGGGTTTTCTTTTATCGGCAAGCCGGTAGAAGACGATACCATCCTGGGAACGGGCATTGGTTTTGGCTTGCGTAAAGGCGATGCCGGACTGAAGCAGTCACTGGATGCGGCAATTGTCAAAGTCCAGACTGATGGCACCGTGAAGAAGCTGGCTGAAAAATACTTTCCTGGCATTGATGTCAGCGTGAAGAAATAACTGGATACTGTCGGGCGCTATCACACCCGACAGTTTTCTCAGCGAGCCGCCAGATAACAGAGTTTTTCCGCAACCTGATAAGACTTCACAAACGAGGTAATGGGCAAAAATTCGAAACGCGAATGGAAATTATGCGCGCCGGTAAAGAAATTAGGCGTAAGCAAACCTTTTGCTGATAACGCGGCGCCGTCTGTACCGCCACGCATCGGTATCACCTTCGGCTCAATATCCAGTTCGGCCAGCGCCGTGAAAATCAAATCAATTGCCCGACGATCGTCACCCAGCGCATTACTGATGTTGCTGTAAATATCGGTTATAGCAATGTAGACGTGGCCGGTTGGGTAACGTGCGGCGATATCTTCGACTGCCTGTTGCAATTTCTCTTTGCGCGCCTGATAGCTATTCAGATCAAAATCACGAATCGAGGCTTTCAGCGTTGCCTGGCTGGCATTGGCCTGAATTTCATTGAACCAAATATAGCCTTCGCGGCCTTCGGTATGTTCGGGCGTCTCCTGACGATCAAACTGGCTGATAAAATCATGTGCCATCAGTAAAGGATTCACCAGCACGCCTTTACCTGACATAGGATGAGCAGGCACGCCAGTGAACTTTATTTCTGCCGACGCGCCGTTAAAGTTTTCATATACCACTTCGCCGAGTTCGCAGCAGTCGATTGTCCAGGCAAAATCGACGTTAAAGCGTGTTTCCAGGTCGAGAGCTTTTGCGCCTCGCAGGCCGATCTCTTCATCAGGCACAAACGCCACCACAATGTCGCCATGCTCGCCCTGAAGATTTTCCATTAGCGTCATGACTACCGTCACGGCCGCTTTGTTATCTGCGCCCAGCACGCTGGTGCCATCGCTGAAGATAATCTCTTCCCCCAGATAGGGCGCAATCTCTGGATGTTCATCACGGCGCAGCCAAATATCCTGCTGTACATTCAGGCACAGGTCTTCACCTTGCCAGGTTAAAATTTGTGGATGAATATCTGGCGACAAGCCCACATCAACGGTATCAATGTGAGTGATAAAACCGATGCGCGGCGCATCAGGACGATTTCCACGCTTAATGGCGGTCACGGTGGCGTGCTGGTCGATAATGATCTCATCCAGCCCCAGCGTTTGCAGTTCGTCAGCGAGCAATTTCGCCATGGCATGTTGACTCGGCGTACTCGGCAGCGTGGTGGATTTCGCATCGCTTTGGCTGCTTACTGCCAGATAACGGAAAAATCGCTGCGTTAATTGCGTCTCTAATTTTACGGTCATCACTATTCCTTATTGTTCCAGGGTTCGCCAGCAAGCCGAATCATGCTATCAATTAAGCATCTGAATGATTCATTTAGATATTCTGCTCATCGGAAGTCAATAAAAAGCGAGGATGATAATGAAATTGAAGATAGCCATGTTAACGCTGCTTGCCGCTGGGATGAGTATGACCGCAAGCGTCAACGCGAAAACGTTAGTCTATTGCTCGGAAGGTTCGCCAGAAAACTTCAACCCACAACTCTACACCTCCGGTACTAGCGTGGATGCCAGTGCGGTGCCGGTATTTAACCGTTTGGTCGATTTTAAAACCGGCACTACCGAACTGGTGCCGAGCCTGGCTGAACGCTGGGAAATCAGCCCGGACGGCACGGTTTACACCTTTCATCTGCGACATAACGTTAAATTCCAGAGCAACAAATTTTTCAAACCCAGTCGCGATTTCAACGCGGATGACGTCATCTTCTCTTTTATGCGCCAGAAGGACCCCAGCAACCCTTATCACGCTGTTTCTGGCGGCACCTACGCTAATTTTGACAGCCTGGAACTGGCTACGCTGATCAAAAGCATTGAGCGCGTTGATGACCATACCGTGCGCTTTACGCTATCTCATGCCGAAGCGCCATTCCTCGCCGATTTAGCCTGGTATTTTGCGTCAATTCATTCCGCTGAATATGCCGACAAGATGTTGAAAGCGGGTACGCCTGAAAAAGTCGATATGAATCCCATTGGCACCGGGCCATTCGAACTGGCGCAGTATCAGAAAGATTCGCGCATTTTGTACAAAGCTTTTCCTGATTACTGGCAGGGCAAAGCCAAACTGGATCGACTGATTTTTAGCATCACGCCAGACGCGTCAGTGCGCTATGCCAGGCTGGAAAAAAATGAGTGCCAGGTGATGCCGTTTCCCAACCCGGCTGATTTAGAAAAGATGCGCGACAACGCAGACATCACGCTGGCACAGAAAGCGGGACTTAATACCGGTTTTCTGGCCTTCAATACCACCAAAGCGCCGCTGGATAACGTTCAGGTACGCCAGGCGTTAGCGATGGCAATCAACAAGCCCGCAATCATTGACGCCATTTTTAAGGGCACAGGCTCTGTGGCTAAAAACATTTTGCCGCCAGGCGTCTGGAGCGCAGATAAGGCGCTAAAAGATTACGATTACGATCCTGAAAAAGCCAAAGCACTGTTACAGCAGGCGGGTATTAAGCCAGGCACTGAAATCTCGCTCTGGGCCATGCCGGTTCAGCGTCCCTACAATCCAAATGCGCGCCGTATGGCGGAGATGATTCAGGCCGACTGGGCAAAAGTGGGAATCAAAGCCAATATTGTCAGTTACGAATGGGGGGAATATCTCAAGCGTGTACGCAGCGGCGAACACCAGGCGGCATTGATGGGCTGGACTACCGCGACAGGCGATCCGGATAACTTCTTCGGCCCGCTTTACAGCTGCACTTCGGCTAAAGGCGGTTCCAACGCCTCTAAATGGTGCTATCAGCCATTTGAGAAACTGATCACCGAAGCGCGAGCCGAGCCGGATCAAGGCAAACGCACCGCACTCTATATGCAGGCGCAACAGATAATGCATGATCAAATGCCTGCGGTAATGATTGCCCATTCGACCATCTTCGAGCCGGTACGTAAATCGGTGAGCGGCTATGAAGCCGATCCGTTTGGTAAGCATATTTTTTATCAGGTGGATATTAAATAGTGACTGCGGGCTGCGGCCCGCATTTTTATGTGCTCTGACGCAGTTTGCTGTCCATCCCGGTGATGGGCCGCTGGGCGGGTACATTCGTCGTCATATCCATGAACCAGCCAGTTTTACCGAGCAGGAGAAGCATGCGGCACCCTTGAAGGCACTATTTGGTCGCCAGAAATCATTAATCCTGCTGGCGATTGGCCTGATGGTAATCTCAACAGCCGTCAACTACATCCCGACTTATGCGACTAAAACGCTGCATTTCGGGATGGGTAGCCTTTAGCGCAACGCTGGTGGCCGGGATCATTTTAACCGTGGTGACGCCGATCATGGGATTATGGGCTGAGCGTCTTGGTCGATTGCCGCTGATGTGGGGTTCGCTGCTGTTGCTGATCGTGACTATCTCTCCGGCGTTTAAAGCGATGGTCAATCACACCACGCCAACCACGCTAATTTTGCTGGTGGGATGGATGGCATTGCTGACGTTGCCCTCTTTCTCCACTGTGCCGTCAGTGATGGCCGATATCTTCCCGGTGACCACACGCACCCGCGGCATGGCGATCAGCTATAACGTGGCAGTGACGGTGTTCGGCGGATTCGCACCATTGATATGTAGCATGTTGATTAGCACCACCGGCAGCAACCTGGCATCAGGTTATTATTTAATGGCGGTGGCATTGTTAAGTGGTCTGGCCTTGTTGCGCAGCGGTAAACGCGTGACATAAAAACCGGGCCGCTGAATAAACGGCCCAGCTCTATTTAACTGAATTGCAGATAAGCAACGTGCGTTTGCAGAAACTCTTCCAGGCCATGTTTACCGTCAGCCCCGCCAACGCCAGATTTACGCCAGCCCGCATGAAAGCCTTGCATCGCTTCAAAGTTCTCACGATTGACATAGGTTTCACCAAACTTCAGCTTACGCAGCGCGTTCATCGTGGTATTGAGGTTTTGCGTATAGAGCGAAGAGGTCAGGCCATATTCACAATCGTTAGCTAATTCAATCGCCTCGTCCAGCGTTTTAAACGTCATTACCGGCAGTACCGGACCAAAGATCTCTTCCTGCATGATCTCCATATCCTGACGCACATGCGTGATGATAGTCGGCTCAAAGAAGAAGCCTTTATCACCGGCACGTTTTCCACCCAGCACCACGTTAGCGCCATCCGCAACGGCGTTCGCCACTTTTTGTTCCACGCGCTGTAACGCCACCGCCGTAATTAACGGCCCCATATCGATATCCGTTTGCTGCGCCGGATCGCCAAACTTAACCTCTTTAAACGCTGCGGTGAGGGCGGTGATAAAGCGATCGTAGATGCCTTCCTGCACATAGACGCGCTCAGCACAGTTACATACTTGTCCAGTATTGATCACGCGAGAACTGACAATGGCTTTGACGGCGATATCAAGATCCGCATCATCCATGACGATGGCAGGCGCTTTGCCTCCCAGCTCCAGGGAAACTTTCGTCACGTTTTTTGCCGCGGCAGCCATCGTCGCGACACCTGCGCCGACGCTGCCGGTCAGGCTGACTAATCCTACCTTTGGATTGGCCGCCAGCTCCTGGCCAACTTCCGGGCCGTAACCATAAACAAAGTTGATAACGCCTTTGGGTAAACCAATTTCTTGCAGGATTTCAGCAAAAATGCCGGCATTGTTGGGTGTAAGTTCACTTGGTTTGATCACGATGGTGTTGCCGGTAATCAGAGCAGGCGCTGCTTTACGGGCAATCAGAAAGAACGGGAAGTTCCAGGGCAGAATGCCAGTGGTCACGCCAATGGCTTTTTTAAACAGGAAAATGTTTTCGTTTGGACGATCGCTATTAATGATTTCACCTTCGTAACGGCGCGCCCATTCAGCCATGTATTCAAGGTAGTCAGCCGTAAACATCACTTCTTTTTTTGCCAGGCCTTGTGTTTTTCCACCTTCAGCAACAATCGTCGCAGTGAGTTCAGGCTCACGCTCGCGAACCGCTGCGGCGATTTTGCGTAACCAGACGCCGCGCTCAACGGCAGGTAACGCTTCCCAGCCAGGCTGCGCTGTTTCTGCGGCGGCAATCGCGCGGCTGGCGTCTTCAGCGTTGCCTTCAGGAATGCGCGACAGCAGCGCCTCGGTTGACGGGTTAATTACCTCAATCCACTTATCACTCTGATGGGAAACAAATTCGCCATTAATATAATGTTGAAGATGTATTGTCATTCGCAGGTTCTCCGCTATCGGTACGTTACAATTATGTAATCAATGCAGCGTGAAACAGTTCCGGGTGCAGCACCTTTTTCTGATTGCCAGCGCCTTACTTTGTATGGCAACCAACCGCAGGTTGGCATGACATTGACAGCAGATTTGTGAATTTGTTGTAAAATAAAGAGTGAGTTAAGTTAAATTGAGGGCGAAATCATGGCAAATGGTTGGGCGTCTGAAGGGGCAGTACAAGAGCAGATCGACAGTACAGTTAACGATGAAATTACGCGCGTGCGTCAGTCTCTGGGCCATGGCGAAAGCGCGACGGAATGTGAAGCCTGTGGCGAACCTATTCCCGAGGCACGGCGACGTGCGCTACAGGGCGTACGCTATTGTGTGGCCTGTCAGGAGAAAATGGATAAGCAACAGAAAGGGGCTGGGCTGTTTAACCGCCGCGGCAGTAAAGACAGCCAACTACGCTAATACGCGCTTCAGGAGCCAGGCATGGCCAGGCCACTGCCGATAAACCAGGCTAAAAAACCCACGCCCGCAATAATAATGGCGATGGGAATCAGAATGCCAATTCTCATTATTTACCTGTTAATGACTGTTGTAAACGGGGTGCTAATGTTATCACGCTATTTGCAACACTGCGCGATGGGTTTTCAACATCGTGAATAACTGAAATTGTGTAGCGTCATCGACATCACGCGACGCTTCACCCTTCTTGTAAGTCAGGCGGTGGATTTGTCCAGGCTGCCGCCAGACCACGATCGCTGAGGCAATCAGCGCGCAATCTTCCGCGTTTTGCAGACACTCCACCGTCGCGTACTGCGATTCATCCAGCCCATTAATAAAAATGCTCGCCGCGCCAGCAGATAAAATGGTGCGCAGATCATCCAGCATCACGCGGCTGACCGAGCGTGAGTGAAACAGCGCTAACCGCTTCGTTGTCATCACAATCCCTTATATTGATGAAAATTCGTTTAGACGGTTTCAACACGCCGATGAAAAGCATTCTTTCTCTCTTTGCCAGACTGCCCGCTATGGCGGCAATCAGTACGAAAATGTGCTGCGCCACACCGCAAAAAACAAAAAATATCTGAATAATAAGCAACTTAACAGGTTGAGCATCTGAATTTCCGACAAATGCGAATTTGTGATCTCCAACAGGAGTAACGGGCAAATATTGCCATCAGGCTGGCGTCTCCGGCAGCCATCCAAAGGCTGAAGAATTCCTGCAAACCGTAGACTGCCTGTTAGGCGGGAACCGCTGGGTTTCCTGTAGGCCTCAACCTTACCAAGGAATAACAATGAACAGTGCCATTATTGCAGGTATCTTCTGGCATTTTGTCGGAGCTGCCAGTGCCGCGTGCTTCTACGCGCCTTTTAAACAGGTGAAAAGATGGTCATGGGAAACCATGTGGTCAGTGGGCGGTGTGATGTCATGGCTGATTTTGCCATGGGCGGTCAGCGCTGTATTACTGCCAGACTTCTGGGCTTATTACAGCAGCTTTAGCTTCTCTCAGCTGCTTCCGGTGTTCATTTTTGGCGCTATGTGGGGCGTAGGGAACATCAACTATGGCCTCACTATGCGCTATCTCGGCATGTCGATGGGAATAGGTATTGCTATTGGCATTACGCTGGTGGTGGGTACACTGATGACGCCGCTGATTCAGGGACGCTTTGGCGAGCTGTTTGCCTCAACGGGTGGGCGGCTAACGCTGCTGGGCGTGTTCGTCGCGCTGATTGGGGTGGCGATCGTGTCGCGCGCCGGTCTGTTGAAAGAGCGTGCGCTGGGCATTAACGCCGAAGAGTTCAACCTGAAGAAAGGCTTAGTGCTGGCGGTCACGTGCGGCATTTTCTCGGCAGGCATGTCGTTTGCCATGGACGCAGCAAAACCCATGCATGAAGCCGCCGCGCAGGCCGGTATCGATCCGCTCTACGTCGCGTTGCCTGGCTATGTCGTCATTATGGGCGGCGGTGCGCTGGTTAACCTGGCATTCTGTTTCTTCCGCCTGGCAACCAAACCCGGGCTGTCGGTGCGTAAGGATTTCTCACTGGCGAAACCGCTGCTGCTGGCTAACATCGCTTTTGCCGTACTCGGCGGCACCATGTGGTATCTGCGATTCTTCTTTTATGCCTGGGGCCACGCCAAAATCCCACCGCAGTACGACTATGTGAGCTGGATGCTGCACATGAGCCTGTATGTGCTGTGTGGTGGTTTGGTTGGGCTATTGATGAAAGAGTGGAAATCAGTCGGGCGTCGTCCGATTGGTGTGCTATCAATTGGCTGCGTCGTTATCGTCATCGCCGCTAACATAGTGGGCCTTGGCCTGGCGGCTTAACCTCAAAGCAATGGCGAGCCTGCAATGCAGGCTCGCTTTACGGTTTTGCCATATCGGTGGTTTGACTGGCGGGACGAGGTGCAAAGAAACGCTGGCGCCAGGCACTGGGCGTCAGACCTGTATCCCGGGTAAACACCACCGAAAAATAGTTGCTGTCATCAAAGCCACAGCGGGCAGCGACTTCTCCAATCAGACAATCCTGAGTACGTAACAGATATTTCGCCTGGCAGAGTTGCAACTGACGCAGGTAATGACCAACGGTCATACCGGTTTGCTGGCGAAAAAGCTGTTTAAGCGCGCGTTCATTTAGTTGATTTTGCTGACAAAATAGCGCCAGATCGAAAGGACGAGCAATCGCGCCTTGTAAGGCTGACATCAGCAAGTCGAGCTGTTCGCCTTCAGGCAGTGCCCACGGGCGATCGGCTGCATAACCATGACGACGTAAAATCAACGCCAGTTGCAGGAATAATGCTTCAGATAACTGTATCGAAAGCGGATCGGTTTTGCGGCTTTCACGCTCAAGCTGGGTAATCACGCTGCGCGCTAACGCCATACCGCGCGTCGTTAAGCGCCAGCAGCGGGCTCATCATCGCCTTGCGGTGGTAGCAGTTGATTCCACTCCAGCCCGAGACCAAAGCGGTCGCGACAGTACAGGATATTATCCAGCACCAGGTCGTTGACGCTATCGTAACTGTGGCAGTCATTATCGCGAATATAAAAGACGTCGCCGCAGGTGATTAGCCAGGGGCGATCGTTGAGGATATGCAGGCCATTACCGCGCCAGACGATAACAATCTCGCTGAACTCATGTCGATGAGGCGGAAAAGAGGGTTGAGGCATACGTTCGGCCACCGCCACCGGTAAACTGGCGGCGGGAAAGTAATCCTCTCGACTGAGTATCAACGTCATGGTTGACTCCTTTACAATATTTGTTGGCGCTCCGCGCGTGGAGCGCAGCCAAATTCGCGCCTGAACAGGGTAGAAAAATGGTTGCTGTCACCGAAACCGCACTGAAAAGCGATATCGGTAATACGCATGTCACTGTGCCGCAAGAGATGACGCGCCTGCAGCAGGCGTAACCGGTTGAGATAGCGCTGCGGCGTACTGCCGGTTTGCTGCTTCATCTGTCGATGCAGCGTGCGTAGCGACAGCGAAAACTGATCTGCCAGCGCCTCCCAGACAATATCATCACTGTAATGCTCATTCAGCCAGTCAAGCAATCGGTGTAACCGCGCTTCCTGATCCTGAGCCTGCTCATTGCGACAGGTCTCACGTAATAAAACCAGTAATTGTAAAAACAGCTGTTCCTGACGCGCCTGTTTTTCCAGCGACCACGCATCATCCTGCCGCATCTGGCTAACCACATTCAGCGCCTGAGCCATCACTTTGTGATTGATGCGCCAGTGCGAGGCATGCTGGCCTTCATCATCCACAGGCAGCAGCGCCTGCAACCCTGACAGAAAGCGAAACGCATCAGGGCTGCGATAAAGCACATTGGTCAGACAAAGATTCGCTGTTTGTTCATAAAGATGGCGATCGTGATCGCGCACAAAGCAGACGCAACCGGCACAGAGCGTTTGCGGCTGGCCATTAAACACATGAATTCCCGACCCCTGTTCTACTAATACTATTTCATGAAAATCATGATGATGTTCAGGAAAGGCCTGCTGCGGTACGCGAGGCTCAATAGCAATCGCGTAATCGCCTTCCGGGAAAAAATCAGCACTGTGTAGAATGGTCATGATCGCCTCTTGTTACTGTTAACAAAACTGTAACCGAGTCTAAACAGGCCGCCCGCACCTTACCTTGAATTTTTATCTTAACTCAGCAGGAATCATGCTGTTTATTCAAGAAATTCCCAGCAGATAACAGAATTGCGGCGAAGGTCACATCTCGTTCCTTGCTGCCTCTGTGATCTCTCTCACGAACTTCTTTGCAAGTCTGCCAGCGACAATGGCTCACTGGCAGTATGGGGAAGGTGGCAAAACTGCAAGGTTCCTACTCTGTGATCGTCAAATCACAGGAATAACACGCCATGAGTAAGCGAAATATCGTTGCCGTAGATTTAGGCGCTTCCAGCGGACGGGTAATGCTCGCGCAATGGGATGCAGCAGTCCGCCATCTCAGCCTGCGGGAAGTGCGTCGCTTCGCCAATCAGCGTCAGCGCCGTGTCGGTTACGACTGCTGGGATGTTGAACAACTAGAGCAGGAGATTCGCGCAGGTCTGGCGCAGCTTGATGCTGAAGAAACAGTGGCAGACAGTATTGGGGTCGATACCTGGGGCGTAGATATGGTGTTGCTCGACGCTCAGGGCAAGCGCGTCGGCGAAGCCGTCAGTTATCGTGATGCACGGACCCACGGCGTAATGGAACAGGCGCTGCGGGATTTAGGCAAAAACGCCATTTATAGCCGCACCGGCATTCAGTTTCTTCCTTTTAATACCCTGTATCAAATGCGGGCGCTGCATCAAATGCAGCCCGACTGGCAGGCTCGCGTGGCGCATGCCTTGATGGTGCCGGATTACCTGCATTATTGCCTGACCGGCAACATGAACTGGGAATATACCAACGCCACCACGACGCAGATGCTCAATATTGAGAGCGGTGAGTGGGATGCTGATCTGCTGGCCTGGGCGGGTGTCGATGCCAAATGGTTTGGCAAGCCGCAGGCGCCAGGTAATACCGTGGGTCACTGGCAAAGCGCCACTGGCGTACAGGTTCCGGTGATAGCTGTCGCCACGCATGATACCGCCAGCGCGGTGTTAGCGACGCCGCTGATACAGGACGATGCCGCCTATCTAAGTTCAGGCACCTGGTCACTGATGGGATTCGAAAGTTTACAACCTTATGCCTCTGAAACCGCGCTGCGCGCCAATGTGACCAATGAGGGCGGTGCAGAGGGCTATCGCGTATTAAAAAACATCATGGGGCTGTGGCTGCTGCAACGTGTTTGTAGAGAGCTGAATATCGACGACCTGTGTGCCTTAATTGCTGATACAACGCATGAGCCTGCGTGTCGTTCGCTGATTAACCCCAACGATTCGCGATTTATCAATCCCGACAGCATGGTCGGTGAAATCCAAAATGCCTGCGCCGAGCAGGGCATGCCGGTGCCGCAATCAGCGGCTGCCTTAGCGCGCTGCATTTTTGACAGCCTGGCATTGCTTTACCGTGAGGTGATTAACGAACTTGCGGCGCTGCGCGGCAAACCCTTCAGCCAACTGCATGTGGTTGGCGGCGGCTGCCAAAACCATTTCCTTAACCAGCTGTGTGCCGATGCCTGCCAGATTCCGCTGCTGGCTGGGCCGGTAGAAGCCTCAACGCTAGGCAATATTGGTTGCCAGCTTATTGCGCTGGGTGAATTCACCGACGTGGCAGATTTCCGCCGCTGCGTGGCAGACAACTTCCCGTTAGAAAAATTTGAACCGCAAACTAACAGCGCCTTTGCTGCCTGTCAGGCACGCTTCACGGCGCTGAGTCAACCTGCTAAGGAACTTGCTTATGACTAAGCTGATTGAACAAGCCTTTGAACTGGCGAAACAACGTTACGCTGAAACAGGAGTCGATGTTGAACAAGCCATTCAGCGTCTGGACAGCGTGCCTGTGTCTATGCACTGCTGGCAGGGTGATGATGTACGTGGATTTGAAAACCCGCAAGGTACGTTGACGGGGGGAATCTAGGCAACCGGTAACTACCCAGGCCGCGCCCGTAATGCAGAAGAACTGCGCGCCGATCTCGATAAAGCCTTGTCATTAATCCCAGGCCCCAGGCGCCTCAATCTGCACGCCATCTATCTTGAAAGCGATCAACCTGTTGAGCGTGATGCGATTGAACCTAAGCATTTCGCCAACTGGGTAGAGTGGGCAAAGCAAAACGGTCTGGGACTCGACTTCAACCCAAGCTGTTTTTCGCATCCGCTGAGTGCCGACGGCTTCACGCTGTCGCATGCTGACAAAAACATTCGTCAGTTCTGGATCGATCACTGTAAAGCCAGCCGTCACGTCTCCGCTTATTTCGGCGAACAGCTTGGTACACCGTCGGTGATGAACATCTGGGTACCTGATGGCATGAAAGATATCACGGTTGATCGTATGGCACCGCGTCAGCGACTGCTGAGCGCACTGGATGAGGTTATCGCCGAGAAGTTAAACCCTGCGCATCACATTGATGCAGTGGAAAGTAAGCTGTTTGGCATTGGCGCTGAAAGTTACACCGTGGGTTCCAGTGAGTTTTTCCTGGGCTACGCCAGCAGTCGCCAGACTGCGCTGACGCTAGATGCCGGTCATTTCCATCCAACGGAAGTCATCTCTGACAAAATTTCCGCCGCCATGCTCTATGTGCCACGCCTGCTGCCGCACGTTAGTCGTCCAGTGCGTTGGGACAGCGATCACGTTGTGCTGCTTGATGATGAAACGCAGGCGATTGCCAGCGAAATCGTGCGCCATCAACTGTTCGATAAGGTTCACATTGGCCTCGACTTCTTTGATGCTTCCATCAACCGCATCGCGGCGTGGGTTATTGGTACACGCAATGCGAAAAAAGCCTTACTGCGCGCCTTGCTGGAGCCAACGGATCGCCTGCGTAAGATCGAAGCGGAAGGCGATTACACCGCGCGCCTGGCGCTGCTGGAGGAGCAAAAATCTCTGCCGTGGCAGGCCGTGTGGGAAGCCTGGTGTTTGCGCCACGATGTCCCGGCAGATGCCAGCTGGTTAAGTGATGTGCGCCATTACGAACAACAAATTCTGAGTCAACGTTAAGGATTCACTATGCAAAGCATTCTTTCTTCCTGGTTTGTTAAAGGAATGGTTAAAGCCACCAGTGATATGTGGTTGAAAGGCTGGGATGAGCGCAACGGTGGGAACGTCAGCTTGCGTTTGCTGGAAGAGGAGGTGAAGCCTTTTGCCGCAGATTTCTATGCCGAACCACGCTGCATTGAGCTGACGCAACCCGCACCAGCGCTGGCCAACTGCTGGTTTTTAGTCACCGGTTCCGGCAAGTTTTTCCGTAATGTACAACTCGATCCGGCTGATTCTCTGGTTCTGCTGCAGGTCGATGACAAAGGTCTTTCGTATAAAATTCACTGGGGCTTAATCAATGGCGGACTGCCTACGTCGGAACTGGCATCGCATTTTCAGTCGCATTACGTACGCAAAGCGGTCAGTAATGGTGCCGATCGCGTCATCATGCACTGCCACGCCACCAATTTCATGGCGCTGAGCTATGTGGTTGAGCTGGATTCTGCACGCTTTACCCGTTTGTTATGGGAAGGCAGCACTGAATGTTTAGTGGTATTCCCGGATGGCGTCGGCATTTTGCCGTGGATGGTGCCCGGCACAGATGGCATCGGGGCCGCGACCGCAGAACAAATGGCATCACATACGCTGGTAATGTGGCCTTTCCACGGCATTTTCGGTACTGGCCCGACGCTCGACGAAGCCTTTGGCCTGATCGACACCGCTGAAAAATCGTCAGAGGTGATTGTGAAAGTGTTGTCGATGGGCGGCATCCGTCAAAGCATTACCACTGAACAACTGATGGCGCTGGGTGAGCGTTTTGGCGTAACGCCATGGCAGGCAGCGTTAGACGTGGGGCCAGCTAATGCTGCGTAGAGCCTTTGTTATGCAGGTGCATGGGAATTGCCACGCTGAGTACGAGCGTCGTCATTCTCCCATCTGGCCAGCACTGGAACAGACGCTGAAAGCACACGGTGCGCACAATTACGCTATCTGGCTGGATGCCGATCGTAATTTGCTTTTTGCCAGCGTGGAAATTGAGTCGGAAGAACGCTGGAATGCGGTAGCGCAGACGGAAGTTTGTCAGCGCTGGTGGGCGTCAATGAAAGATCTGATGCCATCAAATCCAGACAATAGTCCGGTCAGTCAGGCGCTAAAGCCACTCTTTTTCCTTGAGTGATTCCTTTAGTCATAAATATCCTCCGGCATAGCCGGAGGTTTTTCAAATGCACCTGTAAGGCTCTGTTACCAGCCGCACCCTGACAGGCGCATTACGACCTGACATCTGCATCCGGATTCGTTATTTACGGCCCGTAAACGGACTGCCCGGATACGGAATCGATAGAGCTGCTCTCCCAGCTTGTCCTGTTCCAGCTGGTGCCTTATGTACTCCTGTATCTTCGAAGTGTTTTTCCCCACCGTATCTACCTAATACCCCGGCACCAGAACTCTCGATTCCTGTATTTGTACTTTAAATCCCCAAACTTTTCGGCGCAAAAACTACATGATATTTACAGTTCCATCGGGTGCGCGCTAAGCTCTTTTCGTCCCCCATTGGGACTCCCTTTTGGTTTCTTGTCTAACTTTTGCAGTTGCCAGGCCGCAAGGTAGTTTTAACAAATCAAAAGGGGTTTTTATAACTGACTTATCGCTGAAAACTTTACGAAACCCTCGGCCTGGCTGGGGGTTCCTGTGCACAAAAAACAGGGCGGTATATCCGCCCTGTTTTTAAACTTTCTGCTGACATAATCCAGTCAACGTTGGCCACATCGCCATAAGCGTATCGATAATGCTGTCTAAGTCTTCGCGCGATGCGCCTTCGCGGGCGCGCACCGACATGCCTTGCAGCATACAGGCGAGATAACGTGAAAGGGCGTCAATATTCACCGTAGGGGCTAATTCGTGGCGCTGCCTGCGAGCGGTTAAAAAACCTCTTAACGTCATTTCCTGTGACTGGTGCTGCTGTTGCAGCATCGTTGCGATCTCACTCGACGATGCAGACAGAGCTGTTGAGGTACAAATGAAAAAGCAACCTGAAGGTGAATTCCGATCGGTAAAGCAGGCGGCAGTAGCACGAAAATAGCCTTCAATCGCTTTATCAACCGGCAGTTTGTCATCGTTAAGTGCAGCTTCACGGTAAGCGCTGAATTTTTCTATATAGCGCTCCATCGCTGCTCTGAACAGGCCCTCTTTATTAACAAACTCAGCATAGAGCGTAGGTGCTTTTGCGCCCGTCGCGGCAACTAAATCCGCCAGCGATGTGCCTTCGTAGCCATGTGTCCAGAAAAGTGTCAGTGCTTTATCCAGTGCAGCTTCGCGGTCAAACACTTTTGGGCGGCCCCGACATTTCTTCACATCACCATCTGGTAGCTGGCTCATACATCCTCTCTGCTGTGAAAACACCTCATTAAATTACCGATCATTAAATAAATATGCAAGGCGGTCTGCCAGTGTGACGTAGGTGCATTGGCAATTTGTGCGTTACCACAAGCCATTCGCTCCTGTGGTTAAAGTAAAAAGGGCGATAAATCCAGCGCTTACACGATTTTTATTAAAATAACGTTCGTTAAAAAAATATTGACGATGCCTGGGGTTCAGCTCTATCATTTATTTAACGTTCGTTAATTAATTTTCGACGCCGATTCTAAAACCTGATTTATAAGTGAGTAAATTATGAAAAGTATCAAAATCACGCTGGCCGCCGTTGCGCTTTCTTCCCTGACATTTGGCGCTTTTGCCGCAGAACAAGTCTCCAGCGATCCGCTGAATCAACAAAAAATTGGCACCATTTCAGCTCAGGGGGGCAGCAGCCTGGATTCAATCGAAGCACAGCTGAATGCGAAAGCGGAGGCTGCAGGTGCGAAATCATTCCGCATCACCTCAACAACCGGTCAGAACAAATTACACGGCACCGCCGTGATTTATCAGTAATTGAAAAGTTAAGAAGGGGTTCGTTATGAAAAGTTTGAACATTGCTGTGCTGGCGTTCGCGCTAAGCAGCGTTTCATTTGCATCACTGGCTGCGCAAGAAGTTCGTGAAGCACCGATGGATCAACAAAAAATCGGCGTGATTAGCGCCACCGGCAGTACCAATTTGACCTCACTGGAACAGCAATTGTCAGATAAGGCCAGCGATGCAGGCGCAAAGTCTTTCCGCATCACTTCGACCTCTGGCAGCAACAACCTACATGGCACCGCAGTTATTTATAAGTAGTTGATTAAGCAGGCTTCAGATAAGGCGACTTATCTGAAGCCTTTTTTCTTAGCCGTTAGAGCGTAACTGAGGATAACGACGGAAGATATAAACACACCACAGCAATGCAACCAGGCCAATGATTCCGCCTACATTACCCACATCAGCCATTTTCATATGCACGCTGACCTGGTTCCCCAGTAACGCGCCCGCGCCAATGCCAATATTATAAATTCCTGACATCAATGACATCGCAACGTCTGTTGCGTCCGGCGCCAGCGATAACACCCGCACCTGCATAGCCAGACCAATCATCATCATTGACATGCCCCAAATGACGCAAAGCGTTGAGATGGTGGCAGGACGAACCGCAGCGAAAATCAATAATCCCATGCACAGAGTGATTAAGGCGATAGCCGCGATTAACAGCGCAGAGGGAAATTTGTTACCCAGCGAACTAAACAGGAGACTGCCTAATATCCCCGCCGAGCCAAACAGCAATAGCAGCAGCGTAGTGAAGTTTTCACCGGAATTCGCCACTACCTGCATAAAAGGTTCGATATAGCTGTATGCAGTGTAATGCGCCGTGACAACCAGCGTCACCAGCAAATACATGCTAACCAGCGCGGGGCGCCGGAACAGCATCGGGACGCTGCTGAGCGAGCCGGTATGTTCACTCGGTAAACGCGGCAGAATGCGCGCCAGCATAATCATCAGGACTAAGGCAGAGAGTCCGATCATGCCAAAGGTGGTACGCCAGTCAAGATATTGCCCAACCACGCGGCCAATTGGCACGCCTAAAACCATGGCTAAAGCGGTGCCGGTCGCCAGCATACTCAGTGCCTGTGTTTTTTTCCCTGCCGGCGCGACACGTATCGCCAGTGAAGCAGTAATCGACCAAAACACCGCATGCGACAAAGCAATGCCGATACGTGAGACGATCAGCGAGTTAAAGTCCCAGGCAAAGGTTGAAAGTATATGGCTGCCGATGAAGATCAGGAACAGGATCGCCAGCAACAAACGCCGTTCGACGTTCCGCGTCAGTAGCATCAGCGGTAGTGAGAGCAGCGCGACAACCCATGCGTAAATCGTCAGCATAATGCCGACATCAGCGGTTTTCATCGAAAAGTCAGCGGCAATATCGGATAACAGGCCAACAGGCACAAATTCAGTGGTGTTAAATACAAACGCGGCAATTGCCAGCAGCACCACGCGCAGCCAGGCCGTTTTACGGGAAACAGTAGTTGATTGCATGAAGAGTCAATTAGTCAGAACAGCGAAATTGGATGACATCGGGCATCCAGCGAAAGTGACGTGCATCACAAATATGTGACTATTGTGGATGAAGAAAGCCGATTGCGAAACCTCAAAGCACGGTTTTATTGCTGAATAATTGTTATCGCCCTCATCAAGGGCGATAGCCTGGGGTTATTGATCGCGACGGGGGCGAGGCATCATACGCAGCAGCGTGTTGTCTTTCAGAAAATAGTGATGAAACAGCGCCGCGACGGCATGCAGTCCCACCAGCCAGTAACCCAGCGGCGCCAGCGTTTCATGCCAGTCGGTCAGGGTATCAGACAGATCGAAACGGGGCTCGCTGGCTACCGGCATGGAAACGCCGAATAACCACCAGTCACGGCCACGCAGATAGCGTGAAGTCAGCCCTAAAACGGGCAGGGTAATAAACAATGCATACATCAGCGTATGGATCAGATGTGCCAGACCCGTTTGCCAGCGCGGCGCAGAGGACAGAATTTCAGGCGTGCGATGGCGTATGCGTAAAAGCAGCCGGGCCAGCATCAGGACCAGCACCGTTGCCCCGGCGCTGAAATGTGTGATGATCAGTGCGTAGCCCTGCCAGGATCCGCGCTGAGCAAAACCACGTAACTCAATGGCGGAATACGCAACCACTATCAACAAGAACGTGAGCCAGTGTAGCGCAATCTGTGAAGCCGCAAATTTTCCCCGCATATTAATCTCAGATAAAACGTATCAAAGTGGCTAACATAACGGAAAATACGAAAACTACTTAACAAATTGACGCAGCGGCCGCGCTTTTTGTCTGCCGCGGCGGGCAGGCGATTATCAGAGGCTGACCATATGCTTTAGGCCCACGCTATACTGGACGTTCAGGTTTTTTTTTACCGTGACCGGGCAACAGTTATCGCAGCCCAACGCGCCGGGATAATATTTTCGTGCTTGCTGAATCGCTGCTGTCGGGGTATAGAAACTCCCTAAAAACAACCTGTCTTGCAGGGATGGCTGGTATTTACATCCGTAAGCATGAACGACGTGATTATCGTTATAACCCGCCTGTTTATTTACGTAATAGTAAGTAGCCATAGACACCTCATTGCTGTGAAAAATAAAAATTACATTTATCGTTGGAATGGAAACGATTATAGCGGGAAATGAGGGTTTTGTTTTGCATGGTCCTGATAAACAGGTGACTTATTGGCTGGGCATAAAAAAGGGCGCGGATGCGCCCTCGGAAAAATGATTAATTTAGCTACAGTTTGCGGCACTGCAAACGCCAGGCCACCAGCAATGCGAGCAGCAGCAGCGCAGCGATAAATAGCGTAATGCCTGCCCAGCCGTAGCTGTGCCAGAACACGCCGCCCAGGGTTCCGGCCACGCTGGAACCGACATAGTAGCTAAAAAGATAGAGCGATGAAGCCTGGCCTTTTGCCCGCCGGGCGCGAGGCCCAATCCAGCCGCTGGCGACTGAGTGAGCGCCAAAAAAACCGGCCGTGAATAGCATCATTCCAACAAAAATCAGCCATATCGAATTAAAAGAGGTAATAAGCAGGCCGGTCAGCATGATTGCGGTTGCGCCCAACATGACCGGACCACGACCCAACTTACTGGTAAGCGCACCGGCTTTCGGTGAGCTCCACGATCCCGTCAGATAAACGAGCGACAACAAGCCGACCACCGCCTGGCTGAGGTGCCAGGGCGCGCCTAACAGTCGATAGCCAATATAATTGAATAAAGTGACGAACGCCCCCATAAGCAAAAAGCCTTCGGCAAACAGCAGCGGTAAACCCTGATCGCGCCAGTGCAGGCGAAAATTGATAAACAGGCTGCGTGGCCGAAGCGAAGCAGGACGAAAATGGCGCGATGCCGGTAGAATTTTCCAGAACATTAAGGCCGATGCCAACGCGAAGCAGCCGATCACCGCAATCGCAATGCGCCAGTTAAAGAAGTCCGTGATTACGCCGCTAAGCAAGCGGCCGCTCATCCCGCCAATTGAATTCCCGCTGATGTACAGGCCCATTGAAAAAGCGATCATACCAGGATGGATTTCTTCGCTCAGGTAGGTCATCCCGACTGCGGCTACACCGCTCAGAGACAGACCAATCAGCGCACGCATTAATAAAATCCCGTGCCAGCTGGTCATACACGCCGAAATCAGCGTACAAATCGCCGCGAGCATCAGGGCTGTAACCATTACCGATTTTCGACCAATGGCATCGGAAAGCGGGCCGGTTATCAGTAAACCCAACGCCATCAGCCCGGTAGAAATAGAGAGCGAAATGCTGCTTGCCGCCGGTGATACACCGAACTGTTGTGATAAGACAGGCAGAATAGGCTGAACACAATAAAGCAGCGCAAAGGTGGCAAGACCGGCAGAAAACAGCGCCAGGGTGACGCGCATAAATTGCGGCGTTCCCCGTTCAATCCAGCCTGACGACGACGTGGGATCAGGCGAAGGGGATAGCTCGTCATCATTGAGTATCACAGCCTGGGAAGAGCGACTCACGGAATTTCCTCATTTTTAGTAATAGATGCTCACTCTAGAAAAGCTGGATTAGGTTGTCTAATATATTAATAATCTCAAATAAGACGTATTAAATATGAATATTGAGCTTCGTCATCTTCGTTACTTTGTTGCGGTGGCAGAAGAGTTGCATTTTGGACGTGCCGCTCAGCGCTTAAATATTTCGCAGCCGCCGCTTAGTCAGCAAATCATACAGCTGGAGGCCGAAACGGGGGCGCAGCTGTTCAATCGCACCAATCGCAGCGTGCAGCTAACCGCCGCCGGGCAGCAGCTATTGCAAGACGCGCGCGTCATTTTGTTGCAGGTGGAGCAGGCAGCAGCGCGCGCAGCGCGATTGCATCGTGGTGAAGAAGGGGAATTACGCATCGGTTTTACCTCATCCGCCCCGTTTACGGGAGTGCTTTCTGACGCGTTGTATCAGTTTCGCCAGCGCTGGCCGAGCGTGCATATTCAAATGCAGGAAATTAACACGCGTCAGCAACTGGCGCCGCTGCACGATGGCCGCCTCGACCTGGGGATCATGCGTAATACCCCGCTACCAGCCGATTTGCGCCATCAGCTGTTACTCAGTGAGCCGCTTTATGCGGTAGTGCACTGGGCTCATCCCTTAGCTGATGCGGAAAAAATTTCGGTTCGCGATCTGGCGGCTGAGCCTTTTGTTTTTTTCGATCCGCTGGGCGGCACCGCGCTTTACAGTGAAATTTTGGCACTGCTGCATCGCTACCAGATCAAGCCCTACATTACTCAGGAAGTGGGCGAAGCAATGACGATTTTGGGTTTAGTAGCAACCGGATTGGGCGTGTCGATATTGCCCGCCTCCTTTCGCCGGGCACGACTGGCCGATGTTATCTGGTTGCCGCTGGAAGAAAGTGATGCGTTATCAGAGCTGTGGTTAGTCTGGTCGGGAGAGCGGGAAATAAATGCACAGATGGATAGAATGATGCAGCTTCTGGGGCGGGGTTCAGCAAATTAATTCTGCGTTCCCAAAGGTTTATGTGCGATAAATCACATTTCCAGTCAAATATTTGACGCTTCTGCGTAATCTGCCTCACCATATCTCATGTTTATTTAGAAGCTCGAAAATAACCGGGGGCAGGGTGTGAATCTGGACAGTCAACCTGGCCATATTGACCAAATTAAGCAGACCAATGCGGGCGTCGTTTACCGACTGATTGACCTTTATGGTCCCATCTCGCGTATCGAACTCTCCAAACGAGCGCAGCTTGCGCCAGCCAGCATCACAAAAATTGTGCGTGAAATGCTGGAAGCGCATTTGGTACAGGAAACAGAGTTTCAGGAGCCAGGCAGTCGTGGGCGACCCGCGATTGGTTTAATACTGGATACCGAAGCCTGGCACTATTTAGCTATACGCCTGCATCGCGGCGAGATGACAATCACACTACGCGATCTTAGCAGCCGTTCACTGGTTGAAGATTGTCGGCCGTTACCCGCTGCACAAGAGCAGCCATTACTGGCTTACCTGATAAAAGAAGTCGATGCTTTTTTTATCCGCCACCAGCAAAAGCTGGAACGTTTGACAGCAATTGCTATCACCTTACCCGGCTTAATTAATGCGGCCTCGGGCGTGGTACATCGCTTGCCGGGCTATGACGTGCAGGATATGCCACTGGGCGACACCCTGGCAGCGCGTACCGGATTACCGGTTTTCGTTCAGCATGATATTTCTGCCTGGACGCTAGCCGAATCGCTGTTTGGCGCCTCGCGCGGCGCGCAGGATGTGATCCAGATTGTCATTGATGAAACGGTCGGGGCAGGCGTGATTAGCGGTGGCAAATTGCTACATAAAAGCGGTCGCGCATTGGTTGAAATTGGCCATACCCAAATCGATCCTGATGGCAAACAATGTTACTGCGGGAATCATGGTTGTCTTGAAACGGTCGCCAGCACTGGCAGCTTATTGACGCTGGTCGCGCAACGACTGGCATCACAACCGGAGAATGCGTTGCATCAGCAGGCGTTAACACTTGAATCACTTTGCACTGCGGCACAAGCCGGCGATCGGCTGTCACATGATGCCATCGTCAGCGTTGGCCAACATATTGGCCGCATGCTGGCAATGATGGTTAATATCTTTAATCCACAACAAATTCTTATCGGTTCTCCGCTTAATCAGGCCGCCGACGTCCTGTTTCCGGCCGTTAGCCGGACCATTTATCAACAGGCACTGCCAGCATACAGCGCCCGTATACAACTTACGTCAACTGAGTTTCGGGAGCCAGGCACCCTGGGTGCCGCGGCGTTGGTTAAAGATGCGCTTTATAGCGGGCATCTGCTGGTAAAGCTATTACAAGGTTAAGCCTGACTGAACTTTGCGCTAACGCAAATTGCTTACCTATCCCTTTACTTAAAATGCGCCTTCGCACCAAAGGTTTATTGTCG
Source organism: Mixta mediterraneensis (assembly GCF_030283135.1). Classification (NCBI taxonomy): domain Bacteria; kingdom Pseudomonadati; phylum Pseudomonadota; class Gammaproteobacteria; order Enterobacterales; family Erwiniaceae; genus Mixta; species Mixta mediterraneensis. The sequence goes on from NZ_JASUAZ010000001.1 coordinate 308,515, forward strand.
AATGAAACCAAGTCCGAAGGAGAATGAGGTGGAAACACTATTTATCACGGGCACCGATACGGCTGTAGGAAAAACCGTCGTATCGCGTGCATTGCTGCAATGTTTTACCCAGGCGAACCTGAGCGCGGTGGGTTACAAGCCCGTTGCACGCTGCGCTGCTACTACACAAAATGGTCTGAGAAATAAAGATGCACTGATTCTGCAAAACGCATCTTCACTCCAGCTTCCTTATGAAGCCATTAACCCGCTGGTTTTCGCAGAAGAAGAAATTTGCCTCCATCCCTATAACGTCATTGATTATGAGCAGCTAACCCAGGGCTTAAACCGCCTGCGTCAGAAAGCCGGGCGTGTGGTCGTGGAAGGAACCGGCGGCTGGCGCAGCCTGATGAACGATGCACGTCCGCTTTCAGCGTGGGTAATTGAGCAACAGTTACCGGTGATTATGGTGGTGGGCATTCAGTCAGGTTGCATAAGCCACGCGCTGTTAACGGCAGAAAGCATTGTTCACGACGGGTTGCCGCTTCTGGGCTGGGTAGCGAATCGAATTAATCCCGGACTGGCGCACTATGCCGATATTATTGATGTGTTGCGTACGAAAATAGCCGCGCCTTTATTGGGTGAACTGCCTTATTTGCCTCGCCCTGAGCAACGCGATCTCACCTCTTACCTACAGGTATCTTCATTACTCAGCACAGAGGTGCACTCTGAGCGTGCAAAAACCGCCCAAAGATGAAACAAAAAGGACCATTGTGCTAAATGGTGAACCTAAAGTTTCAGGATCACTATTGCTTCCGTAAAATTAAATCCTGTTAAATAACAATTGTGTGGAAGGGATTCGACAGTTTCATCCTATGGGTGGCACAGAAAATGCGTTGGTTGAATGAATAAATATTTTGCCGGAGCACCATCATGTCGCAATCCCATGAAAAAGGTTTGTTGTACGGGCTTGATGCCCGTATCGGTCCAGTCGCTGCATTTTTTGCTGCGCTACAGCATGCTCTTGCCAGCGTGGTAGGGATCATCACGCCGCCGTTGATCATTGGATCTGTTCTGGGGTTGCAGGCTTACACGCCTTATCTGATTAGCATGTCCTTACTGGTTTCCGGTCTGGGCACTTTTCTCCAGGCGCGTCGTTTTGCCGGAGTGGGTGCCGGTATGATTTGCCTGCAAGGCACCAGCTTTGCTTTTCTTGGCGTAATGTTATCTGGCGGCCTGATGGTTAAGGCGCGAGGTGGCTCGCCGGAAGAGATTATGGCGATGTTGTTCGGCTGCAACCTGGTCGCGGCCCTGATCCCCATGCTGTTAAGTCGCTGTGTGGGTCAGTTGCGTAAAGTATTAACGCCTGTGGTGACCGGCACGGTGATTACCCTGATTGGCATCAGCCTGATAAAAGTCAGCATCACCGACTGGGCTGGAGGACATAATGCCCAGGATTTTGGCGCGCCGGGTAATCTGGCATTAGGAGCATTAACGCTGCTGGTGATTATTGCCTTAAACCGTGCGCGTAACCGCTGGGCGCGCCTGGTTGCTGTTGTGGCCGGTATCGGGGTGGGTTGTCTGGCCGCAGCATTGACTGGACATTTGCAGCTCAAACCTACCGCCGGAACCGCCTGGCTGGTGATGCCTTCTTTCTTCAGGTTCGGCTTTGATTTTAACTGGTCCATCTTTGTCCCGATCGCGCTGGTTTCGGTGATCGCTGTGATTGAAGCCGTAGGGGATCTCACCGCTAACTGTATGTTGTCGCAACAGCCCATCGTCGGACCGCAATTTCAGCAGCGTTTACAAGGCGGAATTATGGCGGATGGCATCAGCTGCCTGTTAGCGGCCACGTTTTCTGCGTTTCCAAATACTACTTTTGCGCAGAATAACGGTGTAATCCAGATGACCGGGGTTGCCAGTCGTTATGTGGGTATGGTGCTGGGCCTGATGCTGGCGCTGTTAGGCATTTTTCCGGCTATCGGTTCGCTGTTGCAGCAGATTCCATCGCCGGTTTTAGGCGGGGCAACAGTGGTGATGTTTGGTAGTGTGGTTGCGGCAGGCATTCGGGTGATGACGCAATCGCCGCTGGGGCGTCGAGAAATGCTGATTGTTGCGATCTCTTTTGGAATTGGTTTAGGCGTAGAGGCGGTCCCCGATGTGCTTAAACAGTTTCCATTATTGATTAATAACCTGTTTGGTCATGCGGTAACTACAGGCGGTATGCTGGCGATTATCCTGAATATAATATTGCCAAACGAGCAGGGCACGCAGACGGTGCCACAAAGCAAAACGGTAAACGAGTAATCACGGTAAACGAGTAATAAAGGGAAAAGGGCCATTTAAGGCCCTTTTTACTATGGATTCAGACGACGGCGTGTTCGGCCTGAGCTCAGATAATCCGCAATATAATCCTGCGAAATCTCCCCGCTATAGCGCCCCTCTTCGTCAACAATGGGCATCCATACCGTGTTGTGCTCGTACAGTTTCGATAACACCACCCGCAGGTTTTCCTCTGCTTTACCGGTCACTTTAAAGGTATGTAGCTTCTCTTCGCAGTTGCCGCTGGCGTTACGCGCCTCGCGACGTTTTACAAAGCCCAGCGGTTTACCGTCATTATCCACCACGGTAATGGAACGCATGTCATTATCATCCATCGTGCCAAATGCTTCAGCCAGCGGCGTCGAACGCTTAACCGTAATGGTGGGTTGTTGATCGGTGACATCTCCCGCCTGTACCAGCAGCAGACGTTTCAGCGTTCGGTCCTGTCCGACAAACGAACCAACAAACTCATTTGCCGGGGTTGCCAAAAGCTCATCCGGGCTGGCGCACTGCACGATTTTACCCTGACCAAATACGGCAATGCGATCGCCAAGTTTCAGGGCTTCATCAATATCATGGCTCACCAGCATGACAGTTTTCTTTAGCTGGCGCTGCATATCGAGAAATTCGTTCTGGATCACTTCACGGTTGATCGGATCGACGGCACCAAAAGGTTCATCCATCAGCAATACCGGCGGATCCGCAGCCAGTGCACGAATAACGCCGATACGCTGCTGTTGACCACCCGACATCTCTCGCGGATAACGATGCAAAAATTTAGTGGGATCGAGCGCTACCATGCTCATCAGTTCTGTTGCCCGCTCGTGGCAGCGTTTCTTGTCCCAGCCCAGCATACGAGGCACAGCGGTAATGTTCTCTTCAATTGTCATATTCGGGAACAGGCCGATTTGCTGAATAACATATCCAATGTTGCGACGCAGCGTAGTCGTGTCCTGAGTACTGGTATCTTCACCATTAATCAGGATCTTACCGCTGGTCGACGGGATCAGTCGGTTGATCATTTTTAATGTGGTGGTTTTGCCGCAGCCTGACGGACCGAGCAGCACGCACATTTCCCCGGCCGGTACTTCCAGGCTGACATTGTCCACGGCTTTCACCACGGAGCCGTGCTTTTGCGTAAAGGTTTTCGTCAGGTTTTCCAGCTTTATCATTATCGAATCCCCTTAGGAGTCAGCGCCAGCTGCAAACGGTGCAGCAGCCAGTCAAGAATAATGGCCAGCAGGCAAATTATCAGCGCCCCGGCAATTAACATACGAATATCACTGCCGCTGATGCCATCCAGCAGTAACAGGCCAAGCCCGCCAGCACCAATGACAGCAGCAATCGCCATTACGCCCACATTCATTACCACAGCGGTACGAATTCCACCGAAGATGACCGGTAATGCCATTGGAATTTCCACCCAACGCAGACGCTGCCAGAACGTCATACCGATGCCGCGTCCCGCTTCACGCAGGCCCGGCGGTAAGTTTTCCAGCGCGGTATGGGTGTTACGCACAATTGGCAACAGCGAATAAAGAAATACGGCGGTAATGGCGGGCAAGGCGCCAATGCCCTGACCGATCATTGAAAACAGCGGAATCATCAGGCCAAACAGGGCAATTGTCGGAATGGTCAGCACCACCGTTGCAATGCTCAGCACAGGCGTCGCCAGCCACTTAAACCGCACAATTAAAACCCCAAGCGGAACGCCGATGACGATGGCACATCCTACTGCCACCAGCACCAGCCAGGTATGCTGCCAGGTCAGGTTTAACAGGTTGTGCCAGTTATTCATGATGTAGTGAAGGGTATCCATAATGCCTCCTTACAGCATGTGTTTTGAGTTAAGGAAGTCGCGAGCCACCTGTTGAGGAGACTGATGATCAATGTCCACGCGTTTATTCATTTCAGTGATCGCGTCATCGGTAATCAGTGGCGTTAGCTGATTTAACGCCTCTGCCAGTCCCGGATGGCTATCCAGCACATCTTTACGGACCACTGGCGTGACGTTGTAACTTGGAAAGAAGTGCTTATCATCTTCAAGCACTTTGAGGTCAAAGCCCTTAACGCGGCCATCGGTGGTATAAATCAGACCCGCATCAACAAAACCATCACGCACGGCGTTATAGACCAGACCGGGATCCATCTGCCGAATCTGCGGGCGGTCCAGCGGCATGTCGTAGGTTTTTTGTAACGGTTTCAGGCCATCTGAGCGTCCGGCAAATTCCAAATCCAGTCCCAGACGCCAGTTGTGATCAGGATCGGTTTTGCGTACCTGCTCCAGCTTAGCCACTAACTGCGACATGGTGGAAATTCCCTCTTTCTCGGCACGTGAGCGCTGCATGGCAAAGGCGTAAGTGTTATTCATCGGAGCCGGGTCCAGCCAGACTAAACCCAGTCTGGCGTCCAGTTTCTTTACCGTTTCATAGGCTTCTTTTGACGACATCGTTTTGTTGATGTGGTTAAAGATAATCAGCGAGGTGCCGGTATATTCCCATGTCATATCGCTCTGCTTATTCAGCATCGCATTACGGCCAATAGTGGTGGCGATATTGCGTTTCGGGATGATCTGAAAACCTTTCTTTTGCAGCCACATCACCGTCATTGCCGAAAGAATGTGCTGTTCGGTGAAACTTTTGGTCGCCATGACGATCGGAGCCGCAGCCTGTGCCGCCTGGCTCATCGCCAGCGTGGCGGTTAAGGCCAGGGCTGTGTTTTTTATCCAACGCTTTAGCATCGCAAAACTCCTTATGTTATGCCGCCGCATGCGGGCTGAGGAAACGGCCTAATGCGGCCAGCAACATATCCAGTATCAGTGCGACTAAAGCTGTTGCCACAGCACCGAGGATGAGGGTTGGGAAGTCATTCAGGTAGATGCCAGGAAAGATCAGTTCGCCAAAACTGCTGGCACCAATCAAAAATGCCAGCGGCGCGGTACCGACATTAATCGCCGTGGCAATACGCACACCTGCTAATATCACCGGTAGCGCATTGGGCAACTCCACCTGTCGCAGACGCTGAAGCTTAGTCATACCAATACCGTCTGCGGCTTCAATAAGCGAGGGAGGCACTGCATTCAAGCCGGCATAGGTGTTACGCACAATCGGCAGCAGTGAAGCGAGGAATAGCGCAATTAACGCCGGACGATCGCCAATACCAAGGAGCACCATCGCTAAGGCTAATACGGCAAGAGGAGGCAAGGTATTACCGACGTTGAAGATTTGCATCGCATATTCTGCCCATCGGCGGGCAAAAGGGCGGCTCAGGATGATCCCGCCAGGCACGCCGACTAACAACGCAAACAGCATTGACCAGAATACTAAGAAAAGATGTTGTTGCCCGAGATAGAGTAAATCGACTTTACGCGCAACCAGCGTATCCCAGCCAATCCCCCCGATGAGTACTGCCAGCACGACAATGATGGCAAGCAGAGCAAGGCCGGCGCGTTTAGCCAGCGAAGCATTTTGCATAATGTGAGTCTCCCTGTTTAATCAGTCGGTCTCATTTGTTATGACGAACAGTGACGGCACAACAGAAGCAACAAAACAAGTGGTCACTTCCAATACTGTGTCTGTCGTAAATTGCAGATAAAAGGGCCATTTATCTGCGCTTTTTCAGCGAATACTGAGAAAGTTGTCTCAAACCTATAGCAGTGCAAAGCGAAGCACGCTAGTTTTTATGCGCAAAATCAGGCAGATAGAATACGGCCAAAAGCGTGGTAAACCCGCGTGGTTATTGGCGCGAGTTGACAATAAAAAAATTTCATCGACTTTAAGTGACGCCGTCACAACAACAGCGCACAACGAGGAAATTGCGGTGGTGATTTTTAGGCTAGCCTTGCAGCTTCAAAAGGGAGTGTTATGACTGAGAGCGCGCAACTTCAAACTGGCCAGCGGCATTGGGTATTGATCGCCTGCATGCTGGCGATGTTCATGGCGGCAATTGAGGTAACGATTGTCGCTACGGCCATGCCAACCATTATTGCTGAACTTGGCGGTTTTTCGCAGTTTGGCTGGGTTTTTTCTGTCTACCTGCTTACACAGGCCGTTAGTGTGCCTTTATATGGACGGCTTGCCGACATATGGGGACGTAAACGCATGCTGTTCCTTGGCACCTCTATTTTTCTGGCTGGCTCGATATTGTGCGGTTTCGCTCACAGTATGACGTGGCTGATTGTATTCCGCGCCTTTCAGGGGCTGGGGGCGGGGGCGATTATGCCGCTGAGTTCAACCATCGTTGCTGACATCTATTCACCCCGTGAGCGCGCCAGCGTTCAAGGGTGGTTGTCCAGCGTCTGGGGCGTAGCAGCGATAGTGGGCCCGCTTAGCGGCGCGTGGTTGGTGCAGCACTTTACCTGGTCGGTAATTTTCTGGGTGAACTTACCGATAGGTATTGTGAGCATGCTTATGCTGGCGCGCTGGTTGCCCGCACATCAACTGGCCGAAAAACCTCAGCCGCTTAACCTGGCAGGCAGCGCATGGTTAATGCTGTGCATTAGCGCGTTGTTAACCGCTTTACTACAGGCTGAGCGCTTAGGTTACTGGCTGCTTTTGGTTGTTGCAGTGTCACTTTTTGCTGGCTGGCAGCTCAAACGCCATGAACAGCGGGCGGACGCGCCGCTGTTTCCTGCGATCATCTGGCGTAGCCGGGTAATCATTGCGGGCAATGCCGGTAATCTTATTATTGGCGCCGCGATGATGGGGATAAGCGCTTTTCTGCCTACCTGGATTCAGGGCATCACGGGCGGTTCGCCGTTACAGGCGGGAAGCGCGCTGGCAATGATGTCGATTGGCTGGCCGCTCGCCAGCACGTTTAGCGGGCGCCTGATGCTGGCTACCTCCTATCGCTTCACCGCTCAGCTTGGAGCTTTGTTATTGATCGCCGGCAGCGCCTTGTTGCTGTTGTTGCACCCTGAAAGCACGATTTATCAGGCCGGGCTTACCGCTTTTGTCATTGGCACCGGCATGGGGATGACCAGCACCACATTTTTAGTCTCGGTGCAGAATCATGCAGATTACGATATACGCGGCATTTGCACCGCATCGATCATGTTCAGCCGTATGATTGGCTCAGCCATTGGCACGGCATTAATGGGCGCGGTCCTCAATATGAACCTGGTATGGCGACTGCCACATGCACAGGACCCGGTACAGCAAATTATGTCGGAAGAGACGCGCAACGCATTGAATCACGACACGCTACAGCATCTGGTGGCAGGAATAGCGGCATCGTTGCATTGGGTATTTATCGTCGCGCTGCTGATTGCTGTTTTAGCGCTATGGGTAGCGTGGCTGATGCCGCGTCAACGGCTGGAACATGAGGGGTAAAGAAAAGGGCGACAAGGTCGCCCTGAACGTTACTGAGCTGGCGCGTCCTGAGAACTGCCAGCACTGGCCGGGACGCTGGATTCATCGTCCCGGCTAATTTTCTTATAAACAATTTTCTGTGAGTCATTTTCGCAGTGACCCACGACCTGGCCACCCGCTTGATCAACCTGATCATTAGCAACAATATCCAGCGTAAAGCCAGATTCAGGAACACCATTTTGTATGATCTTCTGGCTAATATCGGCTTTAACCGATTCGCAAGAAGCCTGCGCCAGTATCGGCATAGCGAATAACGTTGCAACTAACCATCCAGTCTGTTTCTTCATTACCTTCTCCTTATGTAACAGGTCCGTCATTACTATAGCAGCCGGTTAACATCAGGGGGTAACCGGGCGACCAGAGCGGCGATCAAGGCAGCGTAAGGTATTGGGCTCCCAGTAGGCGTTGATGTTCATACTTTGCTCGCACTTATCGCGGGTATCAAACGCCCGGTCGGTTTTGTCGAACTCTTTCTCCACGCGTGTATTGACCTTATTACGCAACATACGCGTGTCGTTCCATTGTTCTTTGCTCTGACGTGCCGCTTCATTGCTGGCGGCGCTGCTGCCATCTTCAATAATCACCCGATTAGTGGTGGCGCTGGCAGTAAATGCTGATGCAGAAAGCAGGGCCACAATCAGGGCCGGAATCATTTTTTTCATCGTAATTTCCTTCGGTTAACGTAGACATCGCCAACGGGAACGGCTGTTACCACGGATAGGCTTAGTATATCATTGCCGTTTCTGTGCTCACCAGCGATGAGCCTTTCGTTTAAGTTTGTGAGAGAGAGATGCTGGTTAAAACCGTTTTACTGTTTTTCCTTACTGCGCTGGCAGAAATTATTGGCTGTTTTTTACCGTGGCTGTGGCTAAAGAAGGGCGCTTCGGTTTGGTGGCTGATTCCCGCAGCAGCAAGTCTGGCTCTGTTTGTGTGGTTGTTGACATTACATCCCGTTGCCAGTGGACGCGTGTATGCAGCGTATGGCGGCGTGTATGTTTTAACCGCGTTGCTATGGTTGCGTCTGGTGGAAGGGGTAAAGTTAAGCGTCTGGGACTGGAGCGGGGCTTCCATCGCCTTCATCGGCATGTTGATCATGGTGATGGGTTGGGGACGAGCCTGAAAACAGCCAGCCGCGGTGGGCTGGCTGTTTATATCATGGCTTATGCACTTTCAGCCCTGCCAGCGTCTGGCTGACTGGCATCATCTCCAGGCTGTTTATATTGACATGTTTCGGCAATGTCGCTACCCAATAGACCGCTTCAGTCACATCCTGCGGCGTTAATGCTGTCGCCCCTTCGTAAACCTGTCCCGCTTCATCGTCGTCACCCTTAAAGCGCACATTAGAAAATTCAGTGCCGCCAACCAGGCCTGGCTCAATATCTGTCACACGTAGCGCGGTGCCGTGTAAATCCGTGCGCAGATTAAGGCTGAACTGACGCACAAAAGCTTTGGTCGCGCCATAGACGTTACCGCCCGCATACGGCCAGCTTCCGGCAATCGAACCAATATTGATGATGTGGCCGATATTGCGCTCAACCATCTGTGGCAGCAGGGCGCGGGTCATATACACCAGTCCTTTCGTATTGGTGTCGATCATGTTTTCCCAGTCTTCAACATTGGCTTTATGCGCCGGTTCAATCCCCAGCGCCAGCCCGGCGTTATTCACCAGAACATCAATGTCGCGCCATTCAGCCGGTAATGCGGCGATGGCTTCTTCAATAGCAGCGCGATTACGCACGTCCAGTTGCACCGTATAGACGTTATCTCCCAGCTCCGCTTTCAGCGCCTGTAAACGTTCGGCGCGGCGTCCGCTGGCAATAACCTTGTGACCTGTCTCAATGAATCGGCGGGTGATACTTTGACCAAAACCGGCTGTCGCACCGGTAACAAAAATAATCATCTCACTGTTCCTTATGCAATTTCAGGTTCGACCGTTTCACCATAACATTTAGATTTCCCTTCTGCCTGCCGAATTCCATAGCCTGCTGTAAATGAATTTTTCAACCAGCTGCAATGCGCTGTTTTGGCGCACCGCGCACGGTAAAAGTGCATAAATTTTTCGATCTGAACTTCTCTTTCGTAATGAAAAATATATTTTCAGGGAAGCTTTTCGCGAAGCAAACGGTTGCTACTATAAGCAACCGTTTGCGTTGAATTAACATATTCAATGTTATCAGTAATAACCCTCAATCATCATAACTTACTGATAATTAACAATAAAATAAATAATAGTTTTGGCATAGCTTTTGCAAATTAGCTTTAAAGCAATCATCTGCATAATTAATGAGAAAGCTCGGTATTTTCTCAAAAAGGAAATCTCATGCCTTTAATGACAGACACGGCGATTCGCGCCAGTTTTTTTGACTTTACAGCTTTAGCCGACCAGCCAGACGACATTCTGGCTCAGGCGCGCTTTATAGAAGATGGTGTACTGCTGCTGCGTGAAGGACGCGTGGTCGGTTTGCATGAGTGGCAAAACATTAGCGAGCAGTTAAACGGCATGGATATTGTCGATCTGCGCGGCAAGCTTATCCTGCCGGGGTTTATCGACAGCCATATTCATTATCCGCAGACCGAAATGATAGGTGCATTTGGCGAACAGCTTCTTGAATGGCTGAATCAATATACTTTTCCGGTCGAAGCGCAGTATCACTGCCCGCAGCATGCGGCACAGATGTCAGCGTTTTTCCTGCGTCAATTGCTCGCCAACGGCACCACCCAGCGCGCTGGTGTTTGGTACGGTGCATCCTCAATCGATTGAGGCACTGTTCAGTGCCGCCGAAGCGCTGAACATGCGCCTTATTGCAGGCAAAGTGATGATGGATCGCAACGCGCCCGATTATTTGCTCGAAACGCCGGAAGAAAGCTACCAGCAAACGCGTGCGCTGATTGAGCGCTGGCATCAGCGCGGTCGTCTGAGCTATGCATTGACGCCACGTTTTGCGCCGACGTCTTCACATGCCTTGCTGGAAAAAGTGTGTCAGCTGCGAAAAGAGTTTCCGGATACCTGGATACATACCCATCTCAGTGAAAGTGCGCAGGAAACCGCCTGGGTGAAAGAGCTGTTCCCGGAACGGGACGGTTACCTGGATGTTTATCATCATTATCAGCTTACCGGCCGCCGCAGCGTATTCGCGCACTGTATTCACCTTGAAGATGATGAATGGCAATGCCTGCACGATACCGATTCATCCATTGCGTTTTGCCCCACATCCAATCTGTTTCTTGGCAGTGGTCTGTTTAATATCAAACGTAGCTGGCAGCAGAGCGTTAAGGTCGGTATCGGTACGGACGTCGGAGCGGGAACCACCTTTAATCTGTTGCAGACGCTGGGCGAAGCCTACAAGGTCGGTCAGCTACAGGGTTACAAACTCAACGCCGCCGAAGCCTTCTATCATGCGACGCTGGGCGGCGCCCATGCGCTGGATCTTGACCCGGTGATTGGTAATTTTGCCGCCGGTAAAGAAGCTGATTTTGTGGTAATCGATCCCGCAGTCTCGGAACTACAAAAGTTGCGCATCGGCAACAGCAAAGACATCTGGGAAAAACTATTTGTCTTAATGACGCTGGGAGACGATCGCAATATTGTTCAAACCTGGCTACATGGACGCCCCGTCTGGCAACGCAACGCCGGGGAGAGTGCCGTATGATTCAGTTTCTTCTCAATAATACGCTGATTACCGAAAACGACATCGATCCGAATCTGACCGTATTGAATTATCTGCGTACCCGTCTGCGCCGCACCGGCACCAAAGAAGGTTGTGCGTCAGGGGATTGTGGCGCCTGTAGTGTGACGTTGGGGAAAGCAGTAGAGGGGAAAATGCAGTACGAAACTGTTAACAGTTGCCTGACGCTGGTTAGCACATTGCAGGGCAAGCAACTGATTACGGTTGAAGATTTAAAGCAAGGTAACCAGCTGCATCCCGCTCAGCAGGCGATGGTAGCATGCCACGGTTCTCAGTGCGGTTTCTGTACGCCGGGTTTTGTCATGTCGCTGTTTAGCCTGCAGAAAAACAGAAAAGACTGGGACCGTCATCAGGCAGAAATCGCGCTGGCGGGAAACCTGTGCCGCTGCACCGGTTATCGCGCCATCATGGATGCGGCCAGGCAGGTCTGTTCTCAGCCATGTCACGACAAATTCGACCAAACGGCCGCGAATGTCGTGCAACGCCTTGAAGCGCTCATCCAGCCTGAGATGCAAGCGCTGAGCGGCAACGGCCATCGCTGTTTTCTGCCTAAAACACCAGAGCAGCTGGCTCAAATCTATCTTGAGCACCCCAATGCCAGGCTGGTGGCCGGCGGCACCGACCTCAGTTTGCATATTACGCAGCAGTACAAACCGCTGCCGATCCTCATTACGCTCGAACACATTGAGGCGCTGAAGGTGTGCAGCGAAGCTGACGAGCATTACATACTGGGTGCGGGGGCTTCCCTTAACCAGGTCAGTGAGTTTTTGGCTGCACGCATTCCGGGCGTGAGTGAAATGCTGCAACGTTTCGCTTCGCTGCAAATTCGCCATCAGGGAACGCTCGGCGGCAATATTGCCAATGCATCGCCAATTGGTGATGCGTCTCCCATGCTTTTAGCGCTCAATGCTTCGCTGCAATTGCAGCGGGGCGATCGGCAGCGGAACGTCGCGCTTGATGAATTTTTTACCGGTTATCGCCAAACGGTCTTGCAGGAAGGCGAGTTTATCCGTGCCATTAAGGTGCCAAAAGTGACAGTGTCACCAGATTTTGTGGCCTGGAAAGTTTCCAAACGGCTGGATGATGACATATCTGCTGTTTTTGCAGCCTTTAATATTGCGTGTCATCACGGCGTGGTCAGTGATGCGCGTATCGCATTCGGCGGCATGGCAGCCACGCCAAAGCGGGCCAGTGCCTGTGAACAGACATTAATGGGTCAACCCCTGAATGCGGTGACGGTTGCACAAGCCTGCGCTGCGCTGGCGCTGGATTTTCAGCCGCTAAGCGATTTCCGGGCCAGTGCCGATTACCGCCTGCAGGTTGCGCGTAATTTGCTACGCCGCTATTACCATCGTTCCAGCGGCGATTTGACTATTACAGAGGTAAGCCGCTATGTCTCATAATCGTCCTGAACTTTCGGCAGCGGTGATCAAAGCGCAGTTTGCAGCGGAACTGCAAAGCGGCGTGGGCCGCAGCAATAAGCATGAAAGCGCAGAAAAACACGTTTCCGGCGAAGCAATTTACATTGATGATAAGTCTGAGTTACCGGGGCTGCTACATCTGTGTCCACGTTTGAGCGAACATGCCCATGCGCATATTACGCGTTTAGATATTCAGCCTTGTTACGCCATTCCCGGCGTAGTCAGCGTATTAACCTGGCAAGATGTACCGGGCGTCAACGATGTTGGCCCACTTGAACCGGGCGATCCGCTGCTGGCACACGAAAAAGTTGATTACGCTGGACAAATCATCATTGCCGTCGCCGCCGAAACAGCCGACGCTGCTCGCCTGGGCGCTGAAGCCGCTATCATCGAATATGAAGTGCTGGAGCCGTTGTTAGATGTCGAACAGGCCCTGGCACAAGGCAGTTTTGTCCAGGAGCCGCATGTTCATCAGCGAGGAGACGCTGATGCGGCGTTAGCGCGTGCGCCACATCGCATTAAAGGGCAATTTCATATCGGGGGACAGGAGCATTTCTATCTGGAAACGCAGACGGCGCTTGTCATCCCTGGCGAGGACAGCACGCTGCAGGTTTTTTCCTCCACGCAAAACCCAACCGAAGTACAAAAGCTGGTGGCTGAAGTCATGGGTATTACCATGAATAAAGTCACCATTGATATGCGCCGTATGGGCGGGGGATTTGGAGGCAAAGAAACCCAGGCCGCTGGTGTCGCATGCTTATGCGCCGTGGCGGCACGGCAAACCGGGCGCGCCGTGAAAATGCGTCTGGCACGACGTGACGACATGCGCATTACCGGTAAGCGTCATCCATTCTTTGTCCGCTACGAGGTGGGCGTCGATGATGAAGGACGACTTTGCGGCGTAAAAATTGATCTGGCCGGAAACTGCGGTTATTCACTCGATCTTAGTGGATCGATCGTTGATCGCGCTATGTTCCACGCTGATAACGCGTATTACTTAGGTGATGCGCTGATTACCGGGTATCGCTGCCGCACCAATACGGCCTCGAACACCGCTTATCGCGGCTTTGGCGGCCCACAAGGCATGGTTGCGATTGAACAGATCATGGATCATATCGCCCGCGAACGCGGCCTGGATCCTCTGACGCTGCGCAAGCGCAACTACTACGGTAAAACCGAACGTAACATCACCCATTATCATCAGCAGGTTGAGGATAATCTGCTGGATGAGATGACCGAACAGCTGGAGCGCAGCAGCGCATATCAGGAACGCCGCGCTGAGATAACCCATTTCAACGCCAACAGCCCGTTTCTGAAACGTGGGCTGGCGCTGACACCCGTTAAAGTTGGTATCTCATTCACCTCAAGTTTTCTCAATCAGGCTGGCGCGTTGATCTTGATTTACACCGACGGCACGGTTCAGCTTAATCACGGCGGCACCGAGATGGGCCAGGGCCTGAACACCAAAGTGGCGCAGATCGTAGCCGAAGTATTGCAAATTGACGTCGATAAGATCCAAATCACCGCCACTGATACCGGCAAAGTCCCTAATACCTCACCAACTGCGGCTTCAAGCGGCACCGATCTGAACGGTAAAGCGGCACAGAACGCGGCTGAGATTCTGCGAGATCGGTTAACGAAAATGCTCTGCAAAATCCACAATTGCAGCGCCAGCGCAATAGGTTTCCGCAACGGCATCATTCACGCGGGTGAAAAATATTACACCTTTGCCGAAGTGGCACAGCTGGCATGGTTTAATCAGGTGCCGCTGTCAGCAAACGGCTATTATCGCGTGCCGGGTATTCATTATGACCGTCTGGCCGGCCGGGGTAAGCCGTTCTACTACTTTGCTTACGGGGCCGCCTGCTGCGAGGTGGTGATTGATACGCTGACCGGTGAATATCGCCTGTTGCGAGCCGATATTCTGCATGACGTTGGCGCATCCCTTAATCCAGCGATTGATACCGGTCAGGTGGAGGGCGGTTTCGTGCAGGGGCTGGGATGGCTGACCTGCGAAGAGCTGGTGTGGAATGACAAAGGGCGGCTGCTCACTGACGGCCCGGCCAGCTATAAAATTCCGGCGATCAGCGATGTGCCGCCCGATATGCGCGTCACGCTGGTAGAAAATCGTCAGAATCCGCAGGACACCGTGTTCCATTCCAAAGCGGTCGGCGAACCGCCATTTATGCTCGGTATTGCCGCCTGGTGCGCATTACAGGATGCCATTGCCAGCGTTGATGGCTATCGCCAGCATCCGATGCTGGATGCGCCCGCCACGCCTGAACGGGTATTTTGGGGCGCACAGCGGCTGGCAGGAGCGTGTGATGATTTATCATGACTGGATTACCGTGCTGCACGTGCTGCGTGAAAAGCGTCAAAGCTGCGTATTAATTACCGTTCTAAGCGAGCGCGGTTCGGTGCCGCGCGATAGCGGCAGCAAAATGGTAGTGACGCCCCATGAAACTTTTCTGACCATCGGCGGCGGCCATCTTGAATATCAATGCATCGCCCAGGCGCGCGACATGTTGCAGAGCGGCCAGCAAACGCCGCACAGCGAAAATTTTTCTCTTGGCGCACGCCTCGGGCAATGCTGCGGCGGTATGACAACCCTGCTGTTTGAACCGCTATTGCAGGCGCAGCCGATGATCCAGGTTTATGGCGCAGGGCACGTTGGTCTGGCGCTGGTCAATCTGCTGTCAACGTTACCCTGTCACATCAGCTGGATCGACAGTCGTGCCGGGCAGTTTACCCATGTCCCGCCAGGGGTGGTGGTAATTCAACCAGAAGATCCGCTGGATTGCGTGGCACAAGCGGCACCCGGTAGCTATTTTGTGGTGATGACCCATCATCATCCGCTTGATCTGGCGCTGAGCGAAGCGATTTTAAAGCGCGGTGATTTCCGTTATGCCGGTGTGATTGGCTCACAAACCAAAGCACAGCGGTTTCGCTATCGGCTGGAAGGCAAAGGCATTCCGGCCGATAGCCTGGCGCGCCTGCGTTGCCCGATTGGTTTACCCGATGTAAAAGGCAAGCTTCCCGCCGAGATTGCCGTCGCGATTGCTGGCGAAATTATCAGTATTTATCAGCAGCAGGTGCTCGTCTGAGTTGTTCAACAGCAGGCAACCTGCCAGGATGAGTTTTTTGCGTTGGTCGTCCAGGAGTCATCATCATGAATACCCGACAGAACCCTTTCTTCAGTGTCAGCCCCTTGCCGTATCAGGCTCCGCCCTTTGATCAGATTCAGGAGCAGGATTTTTTGCCCGCTTTACTGGCCGGTATTGAAGAGAAGCGCCAGGACGTGCTGGCGATTGCCAGTAATAAAGATGAGCCGACTTTCCTTAATACCTATGAAGCGCTGGAACGCAGCGGTCAATTATTAAATCGCGTTAATTTAGTGTTTAGTGCGATGACGTCTGCGCATACCAGCGATTATCTGCAACAGATTGATGAAGAGATTAGCCCGCAGCTTACGGCGCTGGATGATGAAATTACGCTCAATCGCTCGCTGTTCGACCGCCTGGATGCGGTGTACCAACAGCGAGCAAAACTGGACGCTGAATCCAAACGTTTAGTTGAAGTCACCTGGCAACATTTTCAACTGGCAGGCGCTAATCTGCCAGACGCGCAAAAGCAGGCGCTAAAAGCGCTGAACCAGGAAGCGGCCCAGCTGAGCACGAAATTCACTAATAAACTGCTGGCGGCAACCAAAGCTGGCGGTTTAGTCATAGCAGAGGCACAACAGCTTGCTGGCTTGAGCGCGGCGGATCTTGCGGTAGCACAGGCGGCAGCGCAGGCGCGTGGTCTGGAAAAGAGCTGGCTGCTGGTATTGCAAAACACGACTCAGCAACCTGCCTTACAAAGTTTGATCAATCGCGATACCCGCCAGACCCTGTTCCACGCGGCCTGGACACGCTGCGAAAAGGGCGATGATAACGATACGCGTGCGTTAGTGCTGCGTCTGGCGCAAGTGCGCGCCGAACAGGCAAAACTATTGGGTTTCGCCAGTTTTGCGGCCTGGCAATTACAGGATCAAATGGCGAAAACGCCGGATGCCGCTTTTGCTTTTATGCGTAACATTGTTCCCGCCGCCCGCGCCCGCGCCGAACGTGAAGCCTCAGTGATTCAGCAAACCATTGATCAGCAACACGGTGGTTTTACCCTGAGCGCGTGGGACTGGCGCTTTTACGCCGAGCAGGTACGCCATGCGCAATATGATCTGGATGAAAGCCAAATCAAACCCTACTTTGAGCTGAACACGGTACTGAAAAACGGTGTTTTTTGGGCAGCGACTCAGCTATTCGGTGTTACCTTCACTGAGCGCCATGATTTGCCGGTTTATCATCCTGATGTGCAGGTATATGAGATTTTCGATGCGGATAACACGCCAATGGCGCTGTTCTATACCGATTTTTTCAAGCGTGACAGCAAGGGCGGCGGCGCGTGGATGAGCAATTTTGTCAATCAGTCCACGCTGCTGAATAGCAAACCGGTGATTTACAACGTGTGCAACTACACAAAACCACCAGCCGGTGAACCGGCATTATTAAGCTGGGATGATGTCATCACACTGTTCCACGAATTTGGGCATACTCTGCATGGGCTGTTTGCCAGCCAGCGGTATCCCAGTTTATCTGGCACCGCCACGCCACGTGATTTTGTCGAATTTCCATCGCAGCTCAACGAGCACTGGGCCAGCGAAAAGCAGGTATTTCGCCATTTTGCACGTCATTATCAAACGGGCGAAGCGATGCCCGCCGGACTGCATGAGAAAATCATTCGCGCCGAAAAATTCAATAAAGGCTATGACATGAGCGAATTGCTGGCAGCCGCGCTGCTGGATTTGCACTGGCACAGCCTGAACAGCAGCACGGCTGTATCCTCAGTGGACAGCTTTGAACAGCAGGCGCTGCAAAGCGATAATCTGGCATTAGCGGCCGTTCCGCCACGCTATCGTTCCAGCTATTTTCAGCATATCTGGGGCGGCGGCTATGCGGCGGGTTATTATGCCTATATCTGGACGCAGATGCTGGCTGATGACGGCTATCAGTGGTTTGTCGAAAACGGCGGATTAACGCGCGAAAATGGCCAGATTTTCCGTGAAAAAATCCTGTCGCGCGGCAACAGCAGTGATTTGAAAAAGCTGTATGCAAGCTGGCGGGGGGCAGAACCGCAAACTGGACCGATGCTGAAGAATCGCGGTTTAGCTGAATAAGCGGTTAATAGCAGGGCGGTGGGCTGGTTTGCCACCGCCTGTTGCCTTCTTCCTGAATTAACCGAGCGGACCACCTTCAATGGTTTCACACATTCCCGCCAGTACATGCTCACCGGTTTCCGTTTTAAGCGATCGATACCATTCAGCGGTAATCGCTGGATTTTTAGCGTGTGTGACATCGCTTCGCTTACGCGCCTTCAGTACTAAATCTTTTACGCGTTCAACGCGACGCGCCTGGTAACGCAGTAGCGCATCTTCAATACCTAACGAATGCGCCGCCAGCGTTGATGCCAGCACAATCGCATCTTCCATTGCTGCGCATCCACCCTGGCCAATATCGGGCGTGGTACTGTGGGCGGCGTCGCCAAGCAATGCGATTCGGCCTTTGACAAAACGACTGAAGGGCTCAATATCATGGATCTCGACCCGATTTGTCGTGTCTGGATTGATAGCCGCGATCAGCTTCTGCACCGGTTCAGCCCAGCCGCTAAAATAGCCACGCAGATCATTTTTTACCGTGCTGCGATCTTCCGCCAGACCTTTCGGCAAAGGCACATCAAAAAAGAAGTAAAAACGATTACCACTAACAGGCATTAACGAGACGCGCTTACCTTCACCTACAAATGTGGTCCATTGATTAGCGGGAGCGATGCTTTCATCCGTCTCAACCAGGCCGTTCCAGTTCACGTAACCGGCATAGCGGCGTTCGAGGGTTTCGCCTAATACATATTGCCGAATCACTGAATGTGTGCCGTCGGCTGCAATCAAAAAATCACCGCTGGCCTGGCTGTTATCGTCGAACGTGGCGATTACGCCGTTTTCGTTTTGCTCTACCTGAATAACGCGTTTGCCAACGTTAACGCGCGAACGGCCATAGGTATCAATCAACATGGCTTGCAATTCTGCCCTGGCAACCGGGTACGGATATTCTCCAACCTGTTGCACCAGCGGGGCCATGCTAAAACGCGTTAAGGTTGTACCGGTCGCGAAATCGTTATATGCCATATACGTCATATTGCCGCCTAATGCGCGCAGGGAAGCTTTCATCCCTAATGCGTTTAAGCATTTAACGCCATTTGGCCAGATGGATATTGCGGCACCCACCGGTTTAATTTCTTTAACTGCTTCAAAAACAGCTGTTTCATAACCCATCTTTTCCAGCGCAATCGCCGTACTCATGCCGCCAATACCACCGCCGATCACAATTGCTTTCATAGTGTCTCCTTCAGTTTGGTGTTATCTTTGCAACTTTCGCACCAACTGAAAAAGAGTGTGCAATACGCATTTTATCACTTAAGAATCAGCAAATAACATCTTCATGTCGATGGTTACGGCAGAAGGGGATTTTTGATTTGCACTGTTAGATGGTGCAATTGCGCCCCATAATGGTGCGTATGGATTGGCTGAAAAGCAGCCTGTATCTTTTGTTTCAGGTGGGTGATAGCAGGGGGCATAACTCCATTTTAGTTAAGCATTGCCAGTGTAAATTTTCCTTTTTTTTACAGTTTTGCTAATCAGTTTAAAAGTTATCAACTGATTTTAGATAGTGCGCGTCTGGTGTTTCACCATGACGCCTGATAATACCGATGGCGTCTTCACAGTCAGTGATTTTTTCCGGTAAAATAGCATGGCAAATCACGAAGTTATACGAACAGACTCAGATAAGCTCAGGTTCACTTTATTAAAAATCACGTTAAAAAATACCCAGACGATAAAGATGGCTGAGGTTTCATCCATTAATATTTATCAACTGTAGAGATTATTATATCTTTTAAGATATTCCTCAGTCCCACGCCTGCGAACCTCATGTTATAGATCACCCGAATAACATTTCACATCGAAAGTAAATTATGAAAATAGGCATAACAAATAACCAGTACCCGGAGCAACGTAATATCTTAGTTAACCCGGAAAACACCTATATCAATCTAAAGAAACGCAATATCTATTATTTTATGAACCCTTTTCGCACGCGGGTACTTAAAAAAAATAAAGTATTTGTATTTCTTCCGATTCCTTTTTTAGCAACAAAAAAACCAGATATTTTACATTTGTTTAACGAAGTGGCGATCACGCGACATAAATGGTTAGCCACTTTCGAGACTGAATTGCCGCGCGTATTGCCTGTCGCGGGTGTGGCTAAGCATGAGAATACTGAGCTGCACCGCCTGATCCCACATGTATTAAAAGATAACTGCTTCGGTTTAATTGCGATTTCAGAGGCAACATTAAACATTCAGATGAAGTTGTTTAAACATACGCCTGATATTGCCAAACGTATGCGGGAAAAAACGGTGGTACTTCATCCTCCACAACCGCTTTTTTGCCAGCAAAAACTGCCGCGCCCGTCAGGAAAACTACGGCTGGTATTTGCCGGTAATGAGTTTTACCGCAAAGGGGGAGCCGAAGTGGTGCTGGCCATTTCGCAGCTGCTGGAGGAAAAAAAGATTGATGAATCGCAACTGGACGTTCAGTTAATTGGCGAACTCAGCAAGCGTCATAATATTGCTCATCGTCAATATCAGGACAATGAAGCGTTCTATCGCGATATTGAAAACCGCATTCAGCGTTATTCCTGTTTCAAACATCAGTCGCGAATGGATAATGCCGCGCTGATGGAACTGTTCCGCAACAGTGACCTTGGTTTGCTGCCAACCTGGCAGGAGACATATGGATTCTCGGTATTAGAAATGCAGTCCAACGGTTGCCCGGTGATAACCAGCAACGTACGCGCATTGCCTGAAATCAATCCGCCCGAGGCGGGCTGGTGCATCGGCGGCACATTGAACGATGACCGGGAGTACAGCATAGGCAGCGTAGCGGAGAGGGATCAGCTGCGACAGGCGCTGGTTAATGCGCTTAAACTCGTGTTGCTGGAAATCATAGAAAACCCCGGTATCGTGCAGCAAAAAGGCGAGGCCGCCATTACGCGTATCAAAGAGCAACACTGTCCGTCGCGCTACATTCAGCAGCTCAACGATATTTATCAGCGTGGCGTAACGGCATTCAGGTTACATCCGCCGCAGACCGCAAATTAAAAAGATTTTTCAGACGTGACGTACCGCATTGGCCATACTGATTACAGCGTCCCTCTGGAGATCG
The DNA here is from genome assembly GCF_030283135.1 of Mixta mediterraneensis. Lineage (NCBI taxonomy): Bacteria > Pseudomonadati > Pseudomonadota > Gammaproteobacteria > Enterobacterales > Erwiniaceae > Mixta > Mixta mediterraneensis. The sequence goes on from NZ_JASUAZ010000001.1 coordinate 329,603, forward strand.
ATCATGAAACTTATCCTCAGCCTCAGCGTGCTGTTGTCCAGTCTTTTGGTCGGCAGCACCTTCGCTCAAACGACCCGCTATTTTCCTTCTCGTGCGCCCATTGCGCAGTTAACGCCCATTGCCGCCAAATGTGATGTTTCTGCTTGCCAGACGAATTGTTATGTTGAACGTTCGCAATGTAAAAACAGGGATAATGGTTCCTGTAGTTCACAGGCGCAGATATGCGTGCAATCATGTGCCTCTCAATGTAAATAATCTGGTTCCGTGAAGAAACAACGCGTCGATAATGCAAAAGCTGCTCCCTCTGATCTTATTTTTTTCTCTTGCGCCCAGTTGGGTGGCCGCATCACCGATGCTAACCTCACAGCAGGTTACTGCTGTGGTTAAACAGACCCTCGAACCGCTGCTTGCACAACAGGCGATTCCCGGCATGTCGGTCGCGGTTTTGTATAAAGGCCGCACGCAGTTCGTTAATTTTGGCGTGGCCAGCCTGGAATCGCGTCGTGTGGTTACTGAAAACACCATTTTTGAATTAGGATCGGTCAGCAAAACCTTCACTGGCGTGCTGGCGGGTGTTTTGGTAAGGCAGGGAGAATTACGGCTAAACGATCCGGTGAAAAAATACTGGCCAGCGCTTTCAGGGCCGCAGTGGCAAACGATCAGCATGCTGCATCTTGCCACCTACACGGCGGGGAATCTGCTCTTGCAACTGCCCGATACGGTGACCGATGAGGATTCACTGCGCAACTATTACCAGCAATGGCAGCCGCAAGCAGCGCCTGGCACCACGCGTCAGTATTCTAATGCCAGCATAGGTTTGTTTGGTCATCTAATGGTGAAGGGCAGTTTTGAAGAGGCGATGCAAAAGCATGTCTTTCAGCCTTTGCGCCTGACGCGCACCTTTATCACCGTGCCAAAATCGATGATGTTCGATTATGCCTGGGGATACAAAGATAAACAGCCGATCCGCGTTTCGCCGGGTATGCTGGATGCCGAAGCGTATGGCGTAAAAACCACCGCACGCGACATGCTAACTTTCATGCAGGCGAACGCGAATCCCAATGGCTTATCTTCCGGCAATACTGTGCTCAGAAATGCCATACTCACATCGCAGTCACGCTATTTTAAAACCGGTTCGATGTATCAGGGGCTGGGGTGGGAAATGTATGACTGGCCGGTAAAAGCGCAAACCGTGGCCGATGCCAGTGATAACAGCGTGGCGCTGAAGGCTCAACCCACAGAAAGGTTACTCCCCGTGCGCCCGCCGGTTCGTGCAGCCTGGATACATAAAACCGGTGCGACCAGAGGATTCGGCGCTTATATTGCTTTTATCCCCGATCAGAACACCGGTATTGTTATGCTGGCTAATAAAAATTATCCCAATCCAGAACGCGTCAAAGCGGCATTTAAGATTTTAGCAGCCTTACAATAGGAAAAATGCCCGCTCTATTTTTCCTGCTTTATCTCTTGTGCGGCACAAATTAGCGCCAGATGGCTCAAACCCTGCGGCATATTGCCGCGCCAGCTATTGCTTCGCACATCAAACATTTCATTAAAAATATCGACGTTGCCATGCTGGTTAAACGTTTCCAGAATCTCGTTCATTGATTGCTGCGCTAAATCGTTTTCGTCTAAGGCTGCCCAGGCTTCAACCAGCCAGAATGAACAAGCGAGAAACGTGCTTTCTTCTTTTTCAGCGCCGCTATAGCGATAAAGCATGGCGCTGTCATTGCCCAGCTCTTTTCTGATCGCCTGATAAGTGGCGAGCATGCGGTCAGGATTCACCGTCTTGCCATAGTGATGAGTCAGTGCCAGCGAGGCATCAAGCTGTTCACTGCCGACGTAAAACACATATGCCTGTTTTTGCTCCGACCAGCAATGCGTTTCAATCCAGTCACGAATGCGATCGCGTTCGCGCTTCCAGCGTCCAACCCAGGTCGGCTCAATATGCTGACTTTCGGCCATTGCCACTGCACGATCGAGCGCCAGCCAGCAGGCCATCTTCGAGTGCGTGTAATGGTATTGTTCGGGCAGTTCCCAGATGCCTGAATCCATCTGCCGCCAGTTATCGGCACAGCTGTTGGCCAGTTCACCCAACATGCGGGAGGTAGTGAGATCCAATACGTGTCCCGCGCTGATAAATAGCTGAGCCGTTGCCAACATATCGCCAAACATGCTGAGCTGCACCTGATCGCGCGCATTATTGCCGACGCGTACTGGCTGCGAGCCCATATATCCGGCTAAAGCAGGATAGCGTTCTTCAGGCACTGCATCGCCCTTAAGCGTGTAGCAGGCACGCAGGTTGACGCCGTGGCGAATGATCGTTTGCGACAGCCAGGAGAAAGCCGCCTTACTGTCTTCAAGCGCGCCCAGATAGACGAATGCTTTAATGATCAGGCAGGCATCCCGCACCCAGGCGTAACGATAATCATAATTTTTTTCGCCACCTATGCCTTCCGGCAACGAGGTGGTTGCTGCCGCAGCCAGCGCACCGGTTGGTGAATACCACAAAAATTTGAGCGATAAGGCAGAACGCTTAACCAGCTCGGGAAAACTGCCCTGGTAGCTCAGGCTGTTTACCCAATCGCGCCATGCGGTATCGCTGGTTTCGATACGTTTGTCGATTGATGCAAGTTCCGGCACGGCCAGGGGTTCATTTTCACTGATTAACAGGGCACATAACGAGCGCGAACCGGGCGAGGTGAGTAACCGCCCCGTGACTTTTTCATCATCTAAGTAATCGATTTCAACATCTTCGCTGGTGCGCACCATCGCCATCACCTTCGCGATATGAAAAACTTTTCCCTGATGGCTGTCGGCAACCCACGGTGAACGCGTTTCTGCCGCCGTGCCGAAACGCAGGTGAAAGGTTAACTTAACCTGACCTTCGATCCCTTCAATACGGCGGACGAGTTCGCTCCACGGTAGTCGACCCGCCAGCGTACTATTGATGGATTCAGTAATACGTACGCAGCCAGACTCTGTTTCAAACTGCGTTTCCAGTACGTTGCTGTTCTCACGATATTGACGTGTTACGCGATAAGGCGCGTCAGGAACAATTTGGAAATAGCCGCCGACCTGCGGATCAAGCAGACGATCAAACAGCGGTTTAGAGTCCAGATTAGGCGCACACCACCAGTCAATCGAACCGTCGGGCGCAATTAACGCTACTGAACGTCCTTCACCTATCGCGGCGTAACTCCCCAGTTCGGCAAAACCGTTCTCACGTTCCGGCGTAGAAAATGTCTGGTTTTCCATGACTGTCCCTGTAAGAAAAGATCAAAAAAGTAGCCGCATTAAGCGGCCACAGAAGGGGAAAAGATTACAGCGTGCCGGTGCCCCCATCGGTGCACCATACCTGGCCGGAGGTATAACTGGTTTCGGTTGAGGCCAGGGTGACATAAAGCGGCGCAATTTCAACCGGCTGGCCTGGACGACCGAGCGGTGCTGAAGCGCCAAACTGCTTAACTTTCTCCTGGGGCTGGCCGCCGCTGGATTGTAATGCGCTCCAGAACGGTCCTGGCGCGACGGAGTTGACGCGAATGCCTTCTTCACCTAACTGCTTCGCAAGCGCTTTAGTGAAGGCGACAATTGCCGCTTTGGTCTGCGCATAATCCAGCAGAATTTCACTGGGCTTAAACGCCTGAACGGAAGAAGTATTAATAATACTTGCGCCACGCGGTAAATAATCGACAGCGGCTTTGGTGATCCAAAACATGGCATAGACGTTAGTTTTAAACGTCGCGTCGAAATCTTCGGTACTCAAGGTACGAATGGACTCATTAAATTGTTGGCGTCCAGCGTTATTCACCAGAATATCCAGACCCCCTAATTGCTCGACAGCTTCTTTAACCAGTTGCTGGCAAAACGCTTCTGTCCGAATATCACCTGGCAGCGCAATCGCTTTACGTCCTTCAGCCTGAATCAGCTTAATAACTTCTTTTGCATCCGATTCTTCTTCAGGCAGATAATTAATTGCCACGTCTGCGCCTTCACGTGCGTAGGCAATGGCAACCGCACGGCCAATACCTGAGTCTCCCCCGGTGATCAGCGCCTTGCGGCCGGTAAGACGGCCACTGCCGCGATAACTGGTTTCACCATGGTCAGGAACCGGTACCATTTTTCCTGCTAAGCCTGGCGGATTTTGCGGTTGTTCTTCAAAAGGTGGTTTAGGAAATTCATTCAAATCGAGGATCTTGTTCGTTGGCGTTGTCATCTGTAGCTCCTTGAACATTGTTATCGGAAAATATAAGTCTGGCATAAAGGTGATATTTGTCACATCTAAACGCTGACTATTTAACCAGGGAGCGAAAACTATTCAGATAATAACGAAAGCAAAGCAAGCATAATGGCGGGGGAAAACGGAAAGCTATTTAATTTGCGGGAAAAGTTTCTCCCGCAAATTAAAATGCCGGATAACACAATTTTTAAAAGGCGATTTATCCGCCACGTACTGAACTGCGCCATTTCACCTCTGCCTGATAAATGCGACATGTTTGCTCTTGCTCAGTATGGAGCTGTAAGGTGTGATCCTGGCGTTCAGTACCAATCAGCCATTGCACGGCATCGCGCGCGAACTGCTCAACCGGCTGGGCAAAGGTGGTGAGATTGTAAGACGACCAGCCTGCCTGCGGGATGTTGTCGTAACCTACGATGCATAAATCTTCCGGTATACGCAGCGAAAAGCGATGCCGGGCTTCATCCATAAAACCACAGGCAATAAGATCGGTGACACAAAATACCGCATCAGGACGATCGTCACGCGTCAGCAAGCGATGCGCGAGGATTTGCCCGCTTTCATATGAGGTGGAACCAAAGCGTTCTACCGTTACCGCCAGTCCTGCTTTATCTGCGGCGGCAAGAAAATCTTTTTCACGCTTTATCAGGCTGGGCGTGCCGGCTAAAGAATTAGCAAAAGCAAGATGACGACAACCTGCGCGTAAAAAAGCTTTCAGCGCCATGTCGGCAGCAGCGCGGGAATCAAGATTAATGCTTAACGAGCCCGGCAAGGCTTCATCACGGTTGATCAGGACCAGATGTTGACCATGCTTCGAACAAAGCCGTGTAATGGCGCTGTCTGGCATACCAGAAAGGATAATTGACGCATCGGCACGAAAGTTAATGGCCTGCTGTAAGGCAGCAGAAACGCTGTGATCGGAGCGATCGGTGTTAATCAGCATGGCGATTTTGCCCGCTTCCTGCAGGCACTGCGTTAGCCAGCGCACCAGATTAGCACGGTAGGGCGTATTCACTTCCGAGGCGATAAGGCAAATGATACCGCTACGATTACGTACCAAACCGCGCGCTAAATGGTTAACGTGATACCCCAGTTCTTCCGCTGCTTTTAATACGCGCGCACGCGTTGCCGCTGAAACACTCGCTCCTGGTGTATAGGTCCGGGAAACGGCAGAGCGGGAAACGCCTGCTCTGTTCGCCACATCTTGCGCGCTTACCCCCCTTTATCATTGTTCATTTGCCTTTTCCATACCACCCACGGAATGGAGTGAGTCTGCCTGAGATTGCAAAGCTGTGCAAAAAATATTTAGCACGTAATGTTTCAAATTTGTGACGCCGCCTAACAATTGCACAACAAGCAGATTGACAGGGTGTTTGCGCTTCCTTACTAATTTGCACACACGTGCAAAAACAGGCGCCAGTGAAGCGCCACCCGAAAAATCAGGAGAATAAAATGCGTTACTCATCGCTCGCCGCCGTAATCGTTCTGAGCTGTACGACATTGCCCTTTGCCGTTCATGCCGCAGGTAATCTCAACATGATTTGTTCCGCAGACGTGGTGGTTTGTGAGCACATGACGCGCATTTTTAGTCAGTCGCATTCCGACATTAAAGTCAATATGGTGCGACTGTCAGCGGGTGAGGCCTAGGCACGCATTCGCAGCGAGGCACGCAATCCCAGAACGGATATTTGGTGGGCCGGAACGGGCGATCCGCATATGCAGGCCGCGGAAGAAGGGCTGACGCAGCCGTATAAATCGCCTCTGCTTGACCAGCAGCTGGACTGGGCGAAAAAGCAGTCTGAGATTTCAAAATAACCCTGGGTGCCAACAGTTTTCGCACCTTGCGCAAAGTTGTGCTTCCGCTGCTAAAACCCGCCATCAGCGCTGCTCTGGTCTATGCCTTCGTGCGCGCCATCACCTCGATTAGCGCCGTCATTTTTCTGGTCAGCGCCCAGTACAATATGGCGACCTCGTATATCGTCGGCCTGGTCGAAAACGGTGAATATGGCGTTGCGATTGCGTACTCCTCGGTGTTGATCGTGGTCATGCTGATCATCATCGGCGCGTTTCAGCTACTGGTCGGTGAGCGTCGATTGCGCCGTGCCAGCCGCACGATTGATATTCCCACCCCCCCTAATTCCACCGCCTTAACCCAGGAGAGAGCCGTATGATTTCGCCAGGTTCAGTTGTGTTTGAACATGTCGCTAAGCGTTTTGCGGATTTTACTGCGCTGCCCGATCTCTCTTTAACTATCGAGGCGGGTACGCTGGTCACGCTGCTGGGGCCTTCCGGGTGTGGCAAAACCACCACTTTGCGGCTATTAGCCGGGCTGGAGCATCCGACATCGGGCCGGATTTTAATTGGGGGTCGGGATGTTACCCAGCTACCCGCCAATGAAAGAGACGTGGCGATGGTTTTTCAGTCTTACGCGCTATTTCCCCATATGAACGCCCTGGACAATGTGATGTACGGGCTACTTTCATCCGGCATCACCAAACGGGAAGCGCGGGATCGCGCCCGTGAAGGATTAAAGCTAGTGGGACTGGAACATCAAGGGCTGCGGCTGCCGTCAGAATTGTCAGGCGGACAACAGCAGCGTATTGCGGTTGCCCGTGCTTTGGTGCTGGAGCCGCAGGTACTGCTGCTGGATGAGCCGCTATCTAATTTGGACGAGCGCCTGAGAAGGCGAGTACGCACCGATATTCGTGATTTACAGCAACGGCTGGGCTTTACCGCTGTGTATGTGGCTCACGATCAGGAAGAGGCGCTGGCAGTATCCGATAAAATCATTGTCATGAAAGAGGGCGATATTGCTCAGCAAGGCGCGCCGGAGGAGCTTTACCACTCGCCCAGCTCAGTATTTATCGCGGATTTTATGGGGGAAGCCAATATCGTGCCGTGTGAAGTTGAACGTCTGGATGGCAGCGATGCTCTGGTAAAAGTCGGCAGCCAGCAATACCGCATACGCGGTTCGGTGGCACAGGCCGGTGCAGCCCAGCTTGCAGTGCGGCCGCAGTTTATCACGCTGCGTGGTGAAGGGCCGGGCGCATTGAAGGGAGAGATCACCCACAGCACCTGGCTTGGCGATCATATCGAATATGAAGTTCAAACCGAGCTGGGATCACTATTTATTATCGACTCGATGATGGAGCAAAGGCTGCCGCTATCGACAACCGTTGCGGTGGATTTCAAACCGCAGGGGCTTGCCCTGATCGCCCGTTAATTCGGTTTATTACAAGGACAACTTATGGAACAACAGCAAACAGATTTACTCAGCCGTCTGACGTTAGCCGAAGAAGTCGCACGGAGCGGAGGTGCGATGGCGTTGAACTATTTTAATCAACGCGAAACGCTGGTAGTGGAAACCAAATATGATTTGCAGGATGTCGTCTCAATTGCCGATCGGGACGTTGAGCAACTCATTGCTGCTCGTATTCGAGAAGCGTTTCCAGAAGACGGTTTCCTGGGCGAAGAGTATGGTTTTCAGCCAGGAAGCACCGCCTACACCTGGGTGGTTGATCCCATTGATGGCACCAGCCCGTTTTTAAATGGCATGCCAAACTGGTGCGTATCTGTGGCAGTGCTGCACGAAGGCGTGCCGGTTATTGGCGTGATTTTTGCGCCTTATTATCAGGAATGTTACGTTGCGGCGCAGGGCAAAGGGGCGACTTTAAATGGCCGAAAACTGCAGGTCGATGCCACCCGGACGTTACAAAATCACGTCACCGGTTTTGGGGCTAACAGCTACGTCAGCCCGGAAAAAGTTGGCGAGATTCTGGCGTCATTACTGGCAGAGGGCGGCAATTTTATTCGTATTGGTTCTGGTGCGCTTATGCTGGCCTGGGTAGCAGCAGGGCGCGTTGTCGGTTATTACGAACCTTATATGCATGCCTGGGATTGCCTGGCAGGTTATTGCCTGGTGAAAGAAGCGGGCGGTTGGTGTCACCCGTTTAATACTGAAGGCGAACGCCTCAACAAAGGCGCTCAGGTTCTGGCGGTAGCACCTGGGGCAGAAGCCGATTTACGGCGTATTGCCGGGCTGTAATGAGACGCAACGCAGACATCTGAAATCGCCTGCGTTGCCGGTTATCATTCCGCTTGATCTCTCTGTCCAGGCTTCATCCTTTTCACTCTTTGTGCGATCACGCCTTTTCTCATCCATTTATTAGTGAGCTAAACAGGCTCATGAATCAATTGGCATAATGGTTTTAGAAATTTCTGTTAGGATTTTTATAACACACCGTAAATAGTGTGGTTTTTATTCTGCCCGCAAAAGGCTGGAATCGCATCCTTCGCTGGCGGCGTTTAAGGCGCAAGCCTGGATGTTTCTGAGTTTTGCTTGCTGGTGTCGTCGTTTTACATTGCGGCAATGATAAAGACATCAACTGGCTTGATCTTTCCCTTCACTGGAACAGGTAAAAGCAATGTCTGAGAAAATAACTATCCAACTGGTTATCAATGATGAAACGCAGCGCCTGACGATTGATCCAAGGGTCACGCTGCTGGATGCGCTTCGTGAGCATCTTCAGTTAACCGGCACCAAAAAAGGCTGCGATCAGGGCCAGTGTGGGGCCTGTACCGTGCACCTTAACGGCCAACGGGTGCTGAGCTGCCTGATGCTGGCGGTACAGGCTCAGGGCGGCGAGGTGACCACAATCGAAGGATTAGCCGATAGGCAAGGCAATCTCCATCCGGCGCAGGCCTGTTTTATGGCTAACGATGCTTTTCAGTGTGGTTACTGCACACCGGGCCAGATTATGTCTGCTGTCTCCTGTATCAAGGAAGGGCACGCGGGCAGCGAGGCGGAGATCCGTGAATACATGAGCGGCAATATCTGCCGCTGCGGCGCTTATCCCCATATCGTCGAAGCCGTTAAACAGGCCGCCACAGAAATGTCAGGGGATGCGCATCATGAATGAATTTACCTTCAAAACGCCGGACTCTGCCAACGAAGCCGTCAGGCTGAACGTTGCTGGCCCCTCCCGATTTCTGGCGGGCGGTACAACGCTACTTGACCTGATGAAATGCAATGTCGAAACGCCACAGCAGCTAGTGGATATTTCGCGTTTAACCACACTGCGCGAAATTAACATTAACAGCGGAACCCTGCGCGTCGGCGCATTAGTGCGCATGAGTGAATTAGCGGCGCATCCTGATTGCCAGCGCCAGGCTCCGGCCATTTACGAAAGCCTCTGGCAGGCGGCTTCACCGCAGATTCGTAATATGGCGACCATTGGCGGTAATTTGCGCCAGCGCACGCGTTGCGCCTATTTTCGCGATCCTGAAACCTTTCCTGCCTGCAATAAGCGTCATCCGGGTTCAGGCTGTTCAGCCATTGACGGCATCAATAATGGCCATGCCATTTTAGGCGCCAGCGAAGCCTGTGTAGCGGTATACCCTGGCGACCTGGCTGTTGCGTTAACGGCTTTTCAGGCGCAGGTGATTTTACGCAATGCCCAACAGCAGGAACGCCGCGTACCGGTTGAAAAATTTTACCTGCTGCCGCGAGATACCCCCGATCAGGAACATGATATTGCGGACGATGAAATGATTGTGGCGGTGGAAGTGCCATTAACACCAGCCCTGGTTCAGTCTCATTATTTGAAGGTGCGCGATCGCGCCTCGTATGAATTTGCCGCGGCCAGCGCCGCTGTTGGGCTTGAGATGCAAGGGGAAACCATCAAAGACGTGCATATTGCTTTAGGTGGCGTCGCGACTATCCCCTGGCGCGCTTATGAAGTTGAAGAGGCGCTACGCGGTAAAACACTCAATGAAACCCTGATTCGCCAGGCTGCGGAACGGGCGGTAACCAATGCCCGTGCGTTGTCGCATAACCACGCCAGAATTATTCTTGTACCGCGCGTCATTAGTCGGGCCTTGTTAAGCGTGGGGAAACTGACATGAAAAACTTTACCGACAAAACGCGACGAAATCTGCTTAAAGCCACTGCTGCAGTTTCTGTTGCCGCCGCTGGAGGTCTACAAGTGAAAAACACACACGCTGCTCAGCAAAAACAAGCGCCTGACTGCGCTCAAAATCATTCTCAACACGGTCTGGGCGCTGTGCCGCAGCGGAAAGATGGCACGCTCAAAGTTAGCGGCCATGCGAAATACGCAGCAGAATATCAGGTTGATAATCTGCTGTATGGCGTGGTTGTACAATCGACAATCTCCAGCGGTCGCATGACTGGAATGGATACGCAAGCCGCTCGCAATGCCGAAGGCGTGGTCGCCGTCTATTCCCATCTCAATAGCCTGAAGATCAATAAGCCAAAGGCAATAGCCGAAGGCGGGGCGGCGCAGTCAACGTATACGCCGATCCAGAACGATCGCATCATCCACAACGGGCAAAATATTGCTTTGGTCGTGGCGCACACGTTTGAGCAGGCTACGTATGCGGCCTCTTTGATCAGGGTGGAATACGCTGAAACGCCTGCACTGATTTTTCCTGAAGACAACGGGGCAACGCCGCAGGATCAGTCGTCGCTGACTATCACGCTTGGCGACGCAAAACAGGCGATGGAAACCGCAGAAGTCAGGATCAGTCAGAAGTACGCTACGCCGCGTGAATATAATCAGCCGATGGAGCCGCACGCCTGCATTGCTCACTGGCAAGACGACAGGCTGACGGTATGGGAACCCAGTCAGTGGGTGTCTGGCGCACGTAAGGAAATTGCTGACTGGATGGGCATTGAAAGTCAAAACGTTGAAATCATCTCACCGTATGTCGGCGGAGGATTTGGCTCAAAAGCATCACCGGCCACCCATGTTGCCTTAGCCTGTGCCGCATCACGCGAGCTGAAACGTCCCGTGAAGGTTTGTTTAACGCGTCCGCAAACTTTTACGGGCTTTGGAGGCAGGGCATCCACGCATCAATCTCTGGAGATGGGCGCCACGCGTGAGGGCAAAATCCTTGCCATTATTCATGACGGATATAACGAGACTTCGCTTGATGATGTGTTTGCCGAGGGCACAAATCACGTCACTGCCCGGATGTACAGTATTGAAAACATTACGTCGCATCACCGCGTGGTGCCCATCAATACGGTAACCCCTGGCTGGATGCGTGCGCCGGGGGAAAATCCCAGCGCGTTCAGCCTCGAAGTCGCCATGGATGAAATGGCTTACGAGCTCAATATGGATCCACTGACGTTGCGCCTGAAAAACTGGGCAGCTCATGATTATCAGATGAAAAAACCGTGGAGTTCTCGTCAACTGAAAGAGGCATATCAAAAGGGCGCTGAAGCTTTCGGCTGGAGCAAACGGAGCATGGCGCCACGTTCAATGCGCCAGGGCCGTGAACTGATCGGCTGGGGAATGGCATCAGGGACCTATCCGGTCAGCCGACAACCCGCTGAAGCGGAACTGGTTTTACAATCGAACGGACAATTGACTGTAAAAAGTGCTGGTGCGGATATTGGCACCGGCACTTACACCATTCTGGCGCAGACGGCTGCCGATGTACTGAAGATTCCGCAAGATCGCATTAGCGTAGCATTGGGCGACACCCGGCTTCCGCTGGCAGGGGTGGCAGGGGGGTCGCAGCTAGCGGGCAACCTGACGGCGGCGGTATTTAAGACCGCCGTGGCATTACGTGAGCGGCTGTTCACGCTGGCAACGGAGACGCAAGGTTCGCCGTTGCACGGCACACCACGCGACAAACTGGTGATAACGGATAACGCAGTCATTATGTCGATGCGTCCCAACCGTAAAGTCACGCTCGAACAGCTGTTGCAGCTGGTGGGTTTACCCGCGTTGAATATAACCGCCAACACCTTTGAAAAAGATGTTTCTGCCGAAGAGCGTAAGAAGTTAATCAGTACATTAAGTACCATCACTCAACCTGAAGACGTTTCAGCGCATAGCTGGAGCGCGCTGTTTGTCGAAGTTGCCGTAGATGAAGATTTCGGCACGGTTCGGGTTAAACGTCTGGTTGGCGCATTTGACAGCGGGCGACTTTACAACCCCACCCTGGCGCGCAGTCAGTGGATCGGCGGAATGGTCATGGGGATGAGTCAGGCGTTACTGGAGGAGGGGCAGATCGACCCGCGCAACGGTCGGGTGATTAATAACAACCTTGCCGATTACCGGATTGCCGTAAACGCGGATGTGCCAGAAATTACGACCATTGACGTCGGGCAACCCGATTACAAAGCCACCGTCATGGGCGGCAAAGCGGTTGGTGAACTGGGCATTGTCGGCATGGCAGCCGCTATCAGCAATGCTGTTTTTCATGCAACCGGTAAGCGGATACGCGATTTACCCATCACGATGGATAAACTGATTTAAACCCAGAATCGGCGTGCAGGGCTGTATCGTCTGCGCGCTTTTCTTATGGCAAAGCCGGTGCGTAATTAATGAAATGTGCAATCCTGGTAATGGCAGCCGGTTTTGGTCGGCGTTTTCGCGAGCAGGGCGGCGGGCAAAAATTACTGGCGAAAATTCGGGGGTTACCGATATTGAGCCATAGCTTAAATCAGGCGCTGGCAACGGGCGCAGATGTTTTCGTGGTTACCCAACCCGAAGATCGGGCGATTCACTCCCTGCTAAGCGGCTGCCAGCCGGTTTATTGTCAAAGTCGCGGCTTAGGTGAATCGATTGCTGCGGGTGTACACGCAGCGGCGACTTATGACGGCTGGATCGTTGCGCTTGGTGATATGCCGTGGCTGAAAACGTCCAGTTACCTGGCGGTGATGGATGCATTACGGTCCGAACAGGTTGTTCGCCCCTGGGTGAATAACCAGCCGGGACATCCGGTAGGTTTCAGCAAATTTTTTTACTCACAGCTGGTGGCGTTGGAACACGATGAAGGCGCCCGCTCGCTGCTGACAACGCATCCCGCAACGTTACTTCCTTTAGACGATCCGGGTTGCCTGAGCGATGTCGATTACCCCGCCAGTTTAGCGTCAGGGAGAAATGCATGATTACGCTTGACCAACGCGTGATAGACAGCGCTTTACGCTGGCTTCAGTCATCGCAACCTGTTTGGCTTTGCACGGTTTTGCATACTTATGGCTCATCGCCGCGGGCGCCCGGCACGATGATGGCCATCAACAATCAGGGAGACTCTTGCGGTTCGCTGTCTGGCGGCTGTATTGAAGAGGATTTCCTCCAGCAGCTGGCCAGCGGGGCTTATCGGAACAGCAGTCAAATCGTACGTTATGGCGAAGGCGGATTGCGTCCCAACGTCGAACTACCGTGCGGCGGCAGCGTGGATGTACTCATCGAATATCTGCCTGTTGATACTGCCAGTGCAGAACTCCTGAGCGCTATGCACGCCGCGTTATTCGGTAAACACTATCTGGTAAAAAAATTGCAACCCGGCCAGCGCGCGCAGTGGGAATGCTTTCCTGCGGATACGGTATTACCTGTGCTTTCCCATTCCCAGGAAGAAGTGGTGATCCCGGTTGGCGCGATCCCACAATTACTGATTGCGGGTTATTCAGTGGTGGCTTTTGAATGCATTCGTTTAGCGCTAATTCTCGGTTTTAAGGTGACGGTATGTGAACATCGAGCCAGTCAGCTTGCAGAAATTGAACAGCAATTTGGTACGGATCTTAACGTCTGTATCGTGCCGCAACATCCGGCAAAATGGCTGGAACAGCATAAAATTAGCAGCAAAATGGCCATTCTTTCACTGACCCACGATCCGCGTATTGATGAGCTAACTATGATGGAGGCCGTAAACACGCCCGCTTTTTATCTTGGCGTGATGGGTTCGGCCCGCAACAGCGCCAAACGACGCCAGCGATTAGGTGATATTGGCGGCCTGAGTGACGCAGAACTGAGGCGAATACAGGCCCCGGTCGGTATGAAGATTGGCAGCAAAACCCCTGCTGAAATTGCTTTATCGGTGATGGCAGATGTGGTGAGGGCGAAAAACCTTTAAGGCCTGCGGTGTGGCTGAATTTGATTGATAGCAAGCCCGCGTTAAGAGGCGGGCTGAACATTAAGCCGGATCCTTTCGATTAATGAATTTCCGTTGCGTAATTTTTTACGGGCGTTATTTTTCTGATGAGTTTGTTATCAAATAAAAACTGCTCATACGCCTGATAACGCGCTGTATCCAGTTTTGCCGGATGAGTGGCAAATAAGGGCAGCGATTTTATCCATGCCTGATGATTTAATTCAGTGTTTAATTCAGGATGCCGGCTGGCAAAAACTTTCCAGCTCTCTTCAGGATGCGCCTGGAGATACTCGGCTCCTTTTTCCAGTGCGATAAGGAATTTTTTAATCTTTGGCTCGGCGACCGCATCACGATTAGCCACAATGATTAATTCATCATAAGCGGGCACGCCGTAATCTTCGACATTCAGCACCATCGGATCTTTGCCCTGCAGCTTTATTTCCAGCGCTTCAATATTTCGATAACCGCCGATGACCGCATCCACTTTACCGGTCAATAACGCGCTGGTGAGCTGAAAGTTAACGTTAATCAGCTTTACCGCATCAGCATTAAGATTGTCATGCTTCAGCATAGTTGCCAGCGTGGCCTGCTCAATACCGCTAACGGAATAACCTACCGTTTTACCTTTGAGGTCGGCTGGCGATTTTACATTTTTATCCAGCGTGATAACTGTATTCAGCGGCGTGTTGATCAACGTACCAACCCGCACCAGGGGTAAGCCTTGATCGGCGAAAAAGTGGATCTGTGGTTCGTAAGTAATGGCCAAATCGGCCTGTTTTGCCGCAACCAGGCGAGGCGGCAAAGCAGGATCGGATGGCGGGACGATTTTTACATCCAGCCCTTGTGCTTTAAACGCACCAATCTGTTCGGCCACCATAATCGGGGCGTGATCGGGATTAATGTACCAGTCGAGCATCAGCGTCAGTTTTTCATTGGCGCTGGCCTGAGTGACGAAGGCCGCGCTGAATAACACGCCCTTTACTAGCGGTCTGAACATGTTTTTACTCTTATTGTTGAGGTTATTAATCATTTTCCGGCATCCAGTTGATCAGCCGGCGCAGCAGGGCATCGATTACCGCCCAGAGGAAAAGGGTCATCAGCACCAAAATAAATAACGCGGCAAAACAAATATCACTTTGCATGCGAGCATTCGCATTGAGCATGACGTAGCCCAGTCCTTCAGCCGAGCCGACCCATTCGCCAATAATCGCGCCGATTGGCGCGACGGCCGCCGCCATGCGTAAACCTGAGCCAAAGGCCGGTAAGGCGGCCATGATCCGCACGTGGCGTAACAGGGCAAGCGGAGAGGCGCGCATGGTGCGCGCTAAATCGAGGTAATCGTTGTTAACACGGCGCATACCGTCGAAAAAAGTGGACGTCACCGGGAAGAAAATGACCAGCACCGCCATCACGACTTTGGCGCTCATACCAAAACCAAACCACAATACCAGCAGCGGCGCCAGGGCAAAGACGGGAATGGCCTGGCTAGTCAGCACCAGCGGCATCAGCCAGCGTTGCAAGCGCGGCGAAAAAATCATGCCCAGTGCCAGGCCGCATCCCAGCAGTACACCAATCGCTAATCCGCTGGCAATTTCTGACAGCGTAATCAGGCTGTGATAAGCCAAAAACAGACGGTTGTTCCACATCGCCTGGATCACCGACGAAGGCGAGGGCAACAGGAATGCGGGAATGCTGTCGCTAAGGGTTGCCAGCCACCATAATGCCGTCAAACCGATAAACACCGTTAATCCGCGGCCGAAACGCGTGCCGGTACTCTGCTTCATCCTGCCGCCTCGAGTAGCTGTTGTAACAGTTCGCCCTGGCTTCGCATCAGTTCAGGATCGTCAGGGGCGCGAGGTGGCAACCCTGCGATGTTATGTGAATCATCAATGCCTGCCGGATACGGTGAGAGCACCAGCAGCTGGTGACTCAGGCGGCAGGCTTCCGCCGGGTCGTGGGTGATCAGCAGAACCGTATGTTCTGCCAGAAGCTCCGCCGCTAACGTCTGAATTTGTGTTCGGGTAATGGCATCCAGCGCCGAGAAGGGTTCATCCATCAGCACAATCGGCTGGCGCTCGTACAGCGTGCGTGCCAGCGCCGCCCGTTGCCGCATACCGCCGGACAGCGTCGCGGGCAGCGCATTTTCGTAACGATGCAACCCTACGCGTTCAAGTAAGTGCCTGGCCCAGTCCCGATCGGGCCTTTCACCACGCAGGCGAGCGCCGAGTGCGACATTCTCAATCACTGTCAGCCACGGATACAGCAGATCTTTTTGTCCCATCCAGGCGATGCGATCCGTTAAAGGCAGATCATCACTGCCAGTGACGGTGCCGGATGTGGGTTGTGACAGCCCCGCAATAATCCGCAACAGACTGGTTTTGCCTGCACCGCTGGCACCTAACAGCGCAACGAACTGACCGCCGCTGATAGTAAGATTCAGCCGGTTAAAAATGATGTGCTGGCCGAATGTCAGGCTGAGATCTCTCACCTTAATGCCAGGCGGTGTGCTGCGTAGGCTCATAAGGAACTCAACCCGTTTGTGGCATTTAATCCCATTTGCCAGAATGCGCTTTCTAACTGGGTCGCAGTGGTAAAGATGTTGGCTAATGCGTCAAAACGGCCTTCACCGCCGCGCTGGCGGGCAATGGATTCAAACAGCTCCAGCGAAGCCTGTACGCCCGCCAGATAGCTTTCATCACCGTAGTTTTGCATCCAGGCAGCATAAGGATTCCCGGCCATTACCGTCTGAGATAAGAACAGGCATTTGCTGAGTGCGATTGCCAACCCGTCCCTTCGCTGGCATGACCCAGATCAGGTTCAAAGGGTTCGGCTTTCGCCGTCTCAGCCCATTACAGGACGCCCCTCGGAGACACTTTTTATACGTCAAATAATTGTTAAATTCAACGTAAGGATAAATTCGCCAAGGCAGACGCTCCAGCGACGCAGACGTTTTTCGATTACACAGCCTGAATGACGGCGTAGCTTTTCGACATGGTTAACAGCATCAGCAGAGAGCAGCCAGATAAAGTGACAAACTCGCCGTATGTCCAAAAGTGGCATTATCAAATTGGACTCCCAACCAAAAGGCGCATAATGTCACACACGTTATGTTGAAAAGGCCGCTGCGAAAATCGCCTCCGCAGCGGCCTCTTTAGCATAACGTCATTATGCGCATCAGAGCTTATTTACTGGCTTCTACCTTCTCAAGAAATGCCAGAACTTCGCCAATTTTGTAGCCTTTTCCGGTCTTCTCGGGTAGTTCTATTCCATTGAATAAACGTCCGTTTTTTTCTGCTTTGATGATATCCATTTCTCTGACTTTAAGCATTCTTGCCAGGTCTTTCTCATTAACTTTCAGGTTTAGTGTTCTGGCCATTCTGTTTTCTCATCTGTCAATGTAATGAGCTTGTTAACACTATTGTGACTTTTCGTCTGTCCAGTGGAAGCTTACCGCTATATCAATTCTGACGTCACTGCTCAATATTTCACCGCGAAGCGGTTCGGGGTTCTGTGACACCCGAACTTTACCGTGGTTTCCCACGGTTTTCGCACTGCGTAGTGCTTCATTTTTTCCCCACGCCGGTAGACGTTTTTGTTGATGATTTCAGGTCTCTGACAGCCTCTTTTAGATACTCATCCATGAGATAGAACGCCATGTCAGTCCATTTCACCATGCGTCCGGTGGCATAGCTGACTTCAATAGCGGCTTTCTCCAGCTCCATTTTACGTTCTTCCGGTACTCGCAGGGACGTGTATTTTTTCTCAGCCATAAATCTAGTCTTTGTGTGTTTTGGGTTCATGCATGTTAGTTACATTGTATAAAAATAGCGATGCACTCTTGTATGCATGTGCCTGTTTGTTGTATAAGGTATCCAAATATTCTTGCATACATGGATGCTATGTTTTTCGATTGGTTGAGTATTGAGCAGGATTTTGGCTATCAGTTGCCCATCATCTCTGACGTAGCTTATCAGCGCATTCACCTTGAAAGCGGGGAGGCTGGCGCATTATCTCAACCAACCTTCCAACATCGTGGATCTTTCTGTGATGTTGTCTCGATCTCGATCCGTGGTTCACTGTTAAAAATGACAGGAAATCCGTCCCGCTGGGGACGTCTTGATAATCTCTTTGGGCTTCCAACTGTAGATGCTTGCGTCATGGTATTTAATCAGATTCTAACTGAACTGAAATTACCATTATTTACCAGGTGTACAAAGTTGATGCCCGGACAATCTAAAGAGAGTGAAAAAGCTCATTTAATTACTGATGGCGCTTTAATTAAAGAACTGCATATAACATCAAACAAATCAGTAGGGAAGGGAAATGAGGATGATTATATATCAGGCATTTCTACTCAACCTTACAGGAATAGTATTCCACGGTTGCATTCCAATGGAAAATCAGTTGACTGGCTTTCAAAAAAAGGCAATGTCAACCTTATATACCCAACAGTATATAACAAAGCACATGAACTTGAGTTACATAGCCTTGTGAAAATTAAAAATAAATTCTCAGAGAATTCAAGGGAATTTCATTACATAAGTGATGTTATAAAATATTGTAAAGAGAATGGTATTGTCAGGTTTGAACAAAAATTGAAGTCTCGGTTTCTCCAAAAACAATCTCTGTGTTATTGGGGGCTTTCTGATTATTCTTTGTTAAATAAGTTACATTCTGAATTTCTTGAGCTTGATGAAAAGTTATCGGTGAATGCTATGGACTTTGAAACTATTAGTGAACATCTTGTTAGTCGTGGTGTTGTTGACACTACTCGTGCAGCTAATACTACAGCCATGTATGCTATTCAATGGTTTCACGGCCATATTTTTGATTTAAATAAAAAGCAAGTCCAAACACATCGAGCAAGGTTAAGGAAGATTGGTATTGATATTGCACAGAAATGTAATATCTCTAAATTTTCTCCTGTTGTTGTCAAGCAGACAAGAGAAATCAAAGTGTCTGACTGCGTTATTCCATCATGGTATTTAAAACCATCACATCTGCGTGTGGCTTAATTTAAAAGGTGTTTATATGAGTAGTGATTTAGGAAATTTAGAAACGACAGTTACCGGGAAAATTAAACGTTTTAACAGTAGTGGTGGTTTCTATTACACAACAGTCGTCTCCCCGGCTGCTGATGCTTACAGCTTTCCTCCTGTAATTCGCGTCAAATCAAAAAGATCCTTAGGCCGTGTTGGCGAGGAAATTGTTGACGTTCCATGCCGTGTAACGGGGTACGAGCGCAGCTTCCCTTACACTGACAAGCAAACTGGCGAGCAATCAAAAGGTTACAACGTTGATATGCTGCTTGAATTGTTGGAGTGATTATGGGAACGACAGATTTCCAATCCCTTTATCAACTAATCTTTAACGCCGGGCTTGTAATTTGCTTCGGCCTCGGCGTTATAAGTGGTGGTCAAAGATGAGTGATTTATCTTATTTCTTTGCTGCTTATTGTATCGGCTGGGTGATTTCTCACTCCATCCTTGTGTTTAAAAAACTCTCTGAGGTTTCAACATGAAAAAATCTGTTATTTCTAAAATCGTTGCAGGTTCAACTCTGGTAATTGGTTCTTCAGCTTTTGCTGCTGAAGGTGATGCTACCTCTCAGGCGAAAGCTGCTTTTGATTCTCTCACCGCACAGGCTACAGAAATGTCCGGTTACGCCTGGGCATTGGTTGTATTAGTTGTTGGTGCAACCGTGGGAATCAAACTCTTTAAGAAATTTGTTAACCGCGCATCTTAATATTAGCCTTTCTTTTACCTGCCAACACCGTTAATTAATGGGTGGCTCATGCCACCCCTTTTAGGCATTAAAAATGAAAAGATTACTTCCATCTTTATTACTTGCATCTTTTTTTGCAAATGCTGTGACTGATGACGAATGCCGTGCAAAACCAGATATTGACGGTGCGATGGCAAATGTTTGGAAAGACAGCAAAACACTTGACCGTTATGCTAATTTTGAAGGGTGCCTTTGGAATGCCACTGGCGTAATTGTTTGTACAGGTGATGGTAATCAATGCTTCGGAACATGGAAACCTCTGGGCGTAGCTATTCCGGAAGGTGGAGGGGGTGATGGTGGTGAAACTGGCGACGGCTCCGGTGGTAATAATGAAGGAGGGGGCGGAGCAGGCGGCGGTGGTGACGGTAATACTGGCACAGACCCGAAACCCGGACACACATATGTTAATCCTTTAGATGGAACATATCCGCCTGGTACCGAACAAAATCCGAATAGTCCAAATCCAACACTATATAGTGAGCAACCATTAAATACATGGATTTTTCAGGGGAATAGGTTTGTAAATAAACAAGGGGCATTAACCGTTTATACAGGTTCTGTATCTACAGGCACAGACCCCGTTGTAACTAAAATTCAATATACGCCAGTTTCCTCTAAAGCTATGTACGATTTATTCTGGAATGGTAAGTTTCGGGATTGTGCTTTCCATTCAGGATTTAACGAAGATCCTTTTGTTTGTGATTATCAAGGCCAGCCATCCGAAATTCCTCAACCTCCAGTTAATGGCGGCGGTTCAGGTTCTGACGGTGGCGGCTCCGATGGTGGTTCCGGTGGGGGCGATGGTGGTTCCGGTGGCGGCTCCGATGGTGGAAACACAGGAGGTGGTGACGGTGGCGGTTCTGGCGGAGGCTCAGGAACCGGAGATTTCGATTATGACCGTATGGCTAAGGCCAACAAGGACGCTATGACGGAAGAATTCGATTCTTCTGCAATTCAGTCTGATATTTCCTCCTCTTTGGATGGAACAGTCCAGAGCCTTACAGACTCTGTAAAAGGGCTCTCTGACAGCGTTGGCGGCCTTCTTGGGGCTGGTACTCCAGTATCTCCGGAGTTTTCTGGTGCATCTGCTGATATGCAAAAAATTGGCTCTGGTGACAGTTCACCATTGCTGGATGCTTTTACCAAAGGAAAGTTATTTCCTTCATTACCATCGGCAAAACAATGTACTCCCTTTGTTTTTGCTGCCGGAAAGAAATATGAATTCACTATAGAGTGCAAATATATTGATATGTTTAAATCTGTATTTGCTTTTATTCTTTATTTCTGGACGTTTGTTACCGTTTACGATTCATTTGCCGGGATACTCAGAAAAGGTAAGGAGTAATTATGCCAGCGTTTTTAGGATTGCCTTTGCTTGCGCGCTTTATTGGGTGGCTTGCGGGGGCTTTAATCGGTTATTTTGCAAGGTTTCTTACTTTAGGTATTGCACGTATCGCACTTGCAATAACACTTTTTCTGGCCTTAATCGTGGGACTCAATCAGTTACTGGTCTCTTATTTGTCTGATTTGGTTGCAGCATTGCCAGCAGAAATATCAGATGCAATAGCTTATATCATTCCTTCGAATGCGTTGCCTTGCCTTTACGCGATTTTTTCATTGAAGGCTGCAATTTTTATATTTGATGTAAAAGACCGTATTATTGGTTATCTTGACTGGAATAAATCGTAATGGCTGTTTATGTCGTGACAGGTAAACTAGGTGCAGGTAAAACACTTGTTGCTGTTGGGAAAATACAGGATAAGATTGTTTCCGGCTGTAAGGTAGCAACGAATCTTGACTTACGCATACATAAGTTACCTCGCGTCGGTATTTTTGCCAAAACGCCTAATGTAGTTCGTATACCCGACAAACCTTCACTGGATGATTTATTAGCCATAGGGAAGGGTAATGATAGTTATGATGAAAATAAAAACGGCTTACTTGTACTTGATGAATGCGGAACATGGTTTAATTCCCGCTCATGGGCTGATAAAGAACGTCAGGCAGTTATCAACTGGTTTTTACATGCCCGTAAACTTGGATGGGATATTATTTTTCTCATTCAGGACTTATCAATCATGGATAAACAAGCCCGTGTTGCTCTGGCGGAACATGTTGTTTATTGTCGTCGTCTGGATAAAATCACAATTCCTTTTATAGGTACAATTTATAGCCTTATGACGGGGTGTAAATTGCCTTTGCCAAAAGTGCATGTTGGCATCGTTAAATATGGTGACTCGCCTCAGTCAATGACAGTAGAACGCTGGACATATACCGGGCGTGACCTCTATCAGGCTTATAATACTAAACAGGCATTTTCAGATAGTTACGAGCACTCTTCGTTTTCATATTTACCTCCTTTTTTATCACATGGACGCTACGCCACCAAAAGAGACTCAAGGTTTTATATGACACTTACTAAGGTTTATTTCAGGAAGTATTCGAGGGTTTTGTGTTTCATTTTTGGCGTATTTCTCGCGTTTTTATATTCATTTATTACCCGCAACGACACTCCTGTAATTATCGAACAACAGGCATCCCAACAGATTAATACTCAAAAGTATAATATTTCAGAATTTAAAATCACCTCATCGTATCGACTTTTGAATACAGTCAGTTTTGAGTTTATGGATTCAAAAAAGAATAAATATACATCTGAGGATTTAAAGAAAGACGGTTATAAAATGGTTTTCATCGATTTGTGTAATGTGGATTTTGTTAAAGGTGGTAAACATGAAAAAGTTACTTGCTAGTATTTTATTGATTTTGACATTTTCAGTTCATGCAATTCCTGTAGAGCTTAACAATGTACCGCTTCGGGAGTTTGTATCATGGTATTCTAAGGTTTCTGGTCAACCAGTTATTGTGTCGCCTGATGTGAAAGGGGAAGTGACTGTTTATTCTGCTGATGTTAAAAGAGAAGAATTACCACAGTTCTTTGTTTCTGTACTTCGTGCAAATGGCTACGATTTAAGTAATGGTAATCCGGGCGTTGTTCAGAAGTACAGTTCACGCTGTCAATACCGATCGAATTCTGACCCACCCTGCCAAAGTAAAACTGACCCACCCCCTTTGAATCATTCGAGCGTTGTTGCTTTCGTTTTCTTCTGGAGTTGACCGCTTTTCAGCTTATCTTTCAGTC